>DATJOW010000177.1:0-31069 GCA_035506715.1 Candidatus Acidiferrum sp.
AGGAAATGGATGCCATCCGTGACCGGGTGTTGAGGGGCAAAAAGTGAACGCCACAAAACGGCCACGTTTCCTGCTGGATTTGGCTGAGGAATTGACCTGGTTGAACGACAAGGCCGGGGCTGAGGTGGCTGAACGCTGGTAGTGCTGGTTTACTGATCCGCGACGGAAGCGGCGTTTTAGTTCGTAGAGCATCGGAGAATAGCAACGGCGCTTTGGTCGCGCCATCACCGGGTCGGCGCAATGTCTTCCGGGTGTCCGCTTCAAGTCAGACAGCCCGGAAGTCTTTGCGCCAGAGGGGATTCCTTTAGTAATTTTGAAACGAATAAAAGTCTTGACAATTACGTTAATTATGATACAATTGATGGCAACGTGGCTAACGAGGATGAAAAATCTCTGAGTTTGACCGATGTCGGCCAAAAGCTGGTCGGCCATTCAAAATCGGCGGAGTTCTCGGCCAATCGCGGTTTGGTCGTCGAGTTGTTCCCGTTCATTTTTGAAGCGTCGGAACGGATGAGCGCCCGGGCCATCAGCCGATTTTTGCAGGACGAGCAAAACATCAAGTTAAGCGCGGTCACGATTACCAAGGCGCTGAACGAGGCTCAAAAGAGCTGGGTTTCATTTTTTCGGTCCATTGAACCGTCCGCCGTCGTGATTGCGCGGCAGACTAAAACGATGTCGTTTCAATATCTGTTTTTGAGCAAAGCAGATTATGAGCAGCGGACTTCACTGGATAGCGAGGGGAAAATTACAGGCCTGATGGCGCGCGGTGTCAGAAAGTTGCTGCGGCCGGAATGGGTTACGGCTGATAGCGTGATTCGTGAAAAGTGGTTTAGCATCGGTTTAGGCACTCGGCTCAAGGCAAAGCCTTTTTTGGAGGAATACCTGATGGCGTTAGCGGATAAGCTTTAAAGTTATGGAACAAAAACGGGAAGAAAGGGAAGAGATGAATAATGACACAAACTTGGGGGTTGGAGAACGTCTCCTGAAGAAAAAGGAAGTGGCGCAAGTCCTTTCTTGCTGCCAGCGGTCGGTGGACCGTCTTGCCAATTCAGGCAAGCTGACGCGGGTTAAAATCATGGGTGCGGTGCGCTTCCGGTGGACGCAAGTGCAGGGTTTGATTACTGGAGGAAATCATGATTTTCAAAGTTGAAAAGCGGCGATTCCGTCAGAACGGGGTTTTACGCGTGACGCGATGCTACTATTTGCGGTATCGCCACGGCGACATGCCGGTTGACCGGTGGAAATCGCTCGGCGTTACGGACCTGGCGGTCGCCAATAAAAAGGCGCAAGAATTCCTTCAGGAAAAGGAGCGTGAGGCGGCCGGCATCCTCGAACCGAAACTGGCGCGGGATGCGGCACAGCGTTCTTTGGCGGATCATCTTAACGATTATCAGGCCGATTTGGTCACGCGCGGGCGTGCGGGGCGTGGTGGTCGTGGTGGGCGGTTACTCAAAGCGCGCATTCTGGGGCTGATGGGCGAGTGCGGTTGGAAATTGTCGGCTCACGTCACAGCAGATTCGTTTGTCGCGTGGCGTACCAAGCACAAGGCGGCGGCACGGACTTTGAACCATTATTTGCAGGGCATGGTTTCGTTTCTGAGTTGGATGGAACGTGTCGGGCGTATCAAATCGAACCCGTTGAAGTTCGTGGCAAAGGTGGATGAGCGCGGTCAAAAGAAACGTGTGCGGCGGGCGTTTTCGGATGAGGAACTGCGCAAACTGATCGAAGCGTCCGGCCGTCGGGGCATCATTTACTTCACAGCCGCACGAACTGGCTTGCGTCAGGAAGAACTGCGTCAGCTCACGTGGGGTGATGTCCACCTGGATGCGGCTCAACCGCAAATCATTGTCCGGGCCGAAACCGCCAAGAACAAAAAACAGGAACCGGTGTACCTGGTGCCGGAAATCGCTGAGGCGCTGCAGGCTCATCGTCCCGTAAAATGGTCTGCGTCTGCGCTGGTGTTCCCGCAAGGGATTCCTCGGGCATCGCGTCTCAAGGTGGATGCGGAACGCGTCGGCATCGCTTACCAGGATGAGCAAGGCCGGTACGCTGATTTTCATGCGCTGCGCTACACGTGTGCGACTTTTTTTCAAAAGAATGGCATCCCGCCGCGCTTCGCGATGAAGCTGATGCGGCATAGCGATCTGAAGCTGACGGCCAAAGTGTACACGGACGAAACCTTGTTGCCGATTTACGATTCGATCAAAAACCTGCCTCGGCTGGGGTGTACACAAATACGCGCACAGATTTCTGGCCCAGTGGGTCAAAATGCGTCACAACCTGTCACAGTGAGCCAAGGGACAGAAACGCACGAAACCGGTTGTCATGACGCGGTTTGTCCGGGGTTGTCGCTGCCAGTCGCGGAGATGGAGATGGAGCGAGCGAAGGGATTCGAACCCTCGACATTCACCTTGGCAAGGTGACGCTCTACCAGACTGAGCTACGCTCGCTTCCTGAAGACAGGAGGCAAGAGTATGCGGATTCGCCGGCAGGGTTGCAAGCCTGATTTCAGGCCGGCGGATTTGCCCCACCCAGGGTCGCGCGCACCACCGTGAGCAGGTCGTCGTGGTTGATGGGCTTGTGGAAGAACGCCACCGCCCCGCTGGTGGAGGCCCGCTCCTTGTTCTTCATGTCCTCCAAGCCTGTGATGATGATGATGGGAATCTTTTTCGACGGGTCCAGCCGATGGAACCAGTCCATGATCCGAAACCCGTCCCACGGGACGCCGTCCACATCCGGGGGAAAGTTGATGTCCAGCAGGATCAAATCCGGGGTTTCCTTGCGCGCCGCGGCGACCGCCTCGGAACCATCCAGAGCCGTGATCACTTTGAAACCCGAGCCCTGCAATTTCAACGAAATCGTCTTGAGGACGACTTCATTATCGTCAACCACCAGAACCTTTTTCGGGCTGGATGGGGCGGTTTCGGTGCTCATAAATTCATGATTCTGCAACTGTTAACGCAATTATACAGCCAATTTTATGCCAACGTAACCAACCCCCATCCCCCGGCAAAACCCCTTATGCGCTTTGACTTTTGTGGAGGCGGATGTGTTAATCTTGCGGCATGAGCAACGTGTTCTACGCGCCCGGCGACCAGCGCGCGGCCAGGGTCAATGACCTGTTCGCCGCCATCGCCCGGCGCTATGATTTGCTCAACGACCTGCAAAGTTTCGGATTGCACCGGCGCTGGAAACGCCGCGTGGCTGAACTGGCCGCCGTTCCGCCCGGCGGCCGCGCCCTGGATTTGTGCTGCGGCACGGGCGACATCGCCTTCGCGCTCGCCCGGCGGGGCGCCGTCGTGACCGGCCTCGATTTCAGCCAGGCGATGCTGGAAATCGCCGAAGCTCGGCAACAGAAGAATTCCCAATCCGCTCCGCACTCCGCACTCCGCGCTCCGCAATTCGTTCAGGGTGACGCGCAACAGATTCCGTTTCCCGACGCGACGTTCGACGCAGTCACCGTTGGCTACGGTTTGCGGAACCTGGCCAGCTGGCAAACCGGACTGGCGGAGATGCAGCGCGTGGCCAAGCCTGGTGGCCGGCTGGTGGTGTTGGATTTCGGCAAGCCGGCCAACGCGCTGTGGCGCAAAATTTATTTCGGCCATTTGCGCTGTTCCGTGCCGCTCATCGGCTGGCTGTTCTGCGGCAACGCGGCCGCCTATGCCTACATTCTGGAATCGCTGAATCAATATCCGGCGCAACTGGGCGTGGCAGAAAAGATGCGCGCACTGAAGCTGGTGAACGTGCGCATCATCAACCTGCTCGGCGGCGCCATGGTCATTAATTACGGGGAAAAAGTGGGTTGAATTTTACAGACGAGATGCGGAGAAAATGTGCAGCCTATCCTCTAATTAAACCACTTAGTCACGAGAGTTTTTCATCCTCCAAGGTGTTATGCAAAGATGAATAATACTGGCTACGACCATAATGATACCAAACGCAAGAGAGTACCACTTCTCTACCTTTGTTACCGCAACGACTTGCTGCCACCCGGTTATAGCTCTTTCGGCGATGCTTTGTAGGCGAACAACGTCTGTGATGGGGGTAAGGTCGCTGCTAGATGGGCCACGCGAAACACGCGCAAGGGCAAGGAATGACAACAGGCCAAGAAACCCGGATAAAAGCAGGATGATGTCTGTGAATACGAGAATGAAACGCTTCGATTTTCGCATGGTGTCTCTGTGGCCTAACAGTTAATAGCCGACGTGATTTGCAGCCTATTGTGGTTGAAACTGGTCACGTTATTCAAATTTAGGATTCCAGCCGCCCACATCCTGCCAAGTTTCCGTTTCGGCTGTGCGCCAGCAAAAACGGCAAAAAATCAGCGCGCAGATTTAGCCGACAACTTGATCGTCACGCCTTCACGAGCGGCGTCCACTCGTAATTTCGCCTTCCGCTTCGCCACGAGTTGGCGCGCGTACCGGACCAGACCGTCAATCCGCTTGTCGTCGTGGTCCGGGTCGTGATGGAACAGGGAGAGCTGCTTGACCTTGGCCTGCAACGCCAGCGCCACGGAATCATCCACGCAACCATGCCCCCAACCAAGGTGTTCCAAATATTCGTCGGCGTCGTACTGCGAATCCAGAATCAGCAGATCCGCGTCCCGCACAAACTCAATCATTTCCACGTCCTTGCCGTTGGGGCGCGGTTCGGTGTCCGGGAAAAAGGCGATCAGGCTGTCGGGTGAAAAAAGCCGGTAGCCGATGCACAGGCCGGGGTGATTGGCGCGCAACGCCCGCACACACACGGGGCCGATGCTGAAGTTGAAGTCCTTGAGTTCCTCGATTTCGATGTTGCTCGGCAGCTTGTTGAACGGCACGGGGAAATAGGTGCTTTCCATCTGCCCGGTCAGGGCGTTGATCAGGCCTTTGCGCGTGCCTTCACATCCCAAAATGCGCAGGCGACAGCTCGAGTCATAAATCGGCCCGAAAAACGGCAACCCGTGAATATGGTCCCAATGCGTGTGGGTGAGCAGGAGGGTCAGATGCAGCGGCTGTCCCTTGAATTCGGCCAGGAGCGAACGGCCCAGCGCCCGCAAGCCAGTGCCGGCATCGAGAATAATAATTTCCCCGCCCATGCGAACTTCGACGCAGGACGTGTTGCCACCGTAACGCGCGGTGGTCGGCCCCGGTGTCGGAATCGAGCCGCGTACGCCCCAGAACTTGACACAAGTGGCGGTTTTGATGGCCTCATTTTAATCCGGTCGTTTAAAAAGACAAATCGCAAAATGTATCGAATTAGTCGCCGGGGGGCAGGTGACTGCCAAAAGCCAGGCCAATCAATGGTAAAAAGCCTTGCTTGGTCGGGTGTTTATTTTAGGATGATAATCTTCGGCGCTTTGGCGGGTTGGCAGCTCAGTCGGTCGGGCAGCCCCGAAGGTTTTCGGGGTTGGCCCGGGTTCGAGGTGTGAGCCCGATCGGTGTGCGTTTGATTAATGGGTTGGTAGCTCAGTCGGTAGAGCAGCGGCCTTTTAAGCCGTTGGTCCCGGGTTCGAGTCCCGGCCAACCCACCACTTTTGCGAAAATGGCTTGGGCGTACATTTTGCGCGGCGCCTCCGGCCGACATTACATCGGCTCGACCACCGATCTGGAACGTCGGCTTCAAGAACATCACCGTGGCCACACCCACTCAACGAAACGGCTGGGCAGTGATTTGGAAATGGTCGCGGCGGTGGAACTGGCCACACTCGAAGCGGCGCGCGTTTTGGAACGGGAGATGAAACGTAAAAAGAGTCCGCGTCTGGCGCTGGCTTTGTTAATGCGCCAGTCGCCGTAGAGCAGCCCCGAAGACTTTCGGGGTTGGTCCCGGGTTCGAGTCCCGGCCAACCCACCATTTTTGCGAAAATGGGTTGGGCGCAAGCGCTCCGCGGTGCTTCGGGCCCCACGGCATCAGTTCAGCCGTCGACAAGACTTGCTCCCGGCGGCGGGCGCGGCTTACTCTGCGTCCACGATGCGGCTGTTGGACCGATATTTATTTCGCGAATTGCTGACGCCGCTGGCATTCTGCCTGGGCGGCTTCTGGGTCTTTTGGCTTTCCTTTGACGCCTTCAACAGCCTGGCGGACTTTCAGGAAGCCAAACTGCGTCCTTGGGACATTGTCGAATATTACGCGGTGATGACCCCGGAATTTTTGGTCATGGTCCTGCCAATCGTATTGTTACTGGCCCTGCTTTACACGCTGACGAACCACGCGCGCCATAACGAAATCACCGCCATGCGGGCGGCCGGAATAACGTTGTGGCGGGTGTGCGTGCCCTATTTTGCCATGGGGCTGGCCGCCAGCGCGCTCCTGTTCGGGTTGAACGAATGGTGTGTTCCGCGCGGGGGCGACCAGGCAGAACGCATTCTCAATCGCTATGTTCAAAAACCGGGGGATGCCGCCCGGCGAAGTGAATTTCGCAACTTCGGCTTCACGAATGCGCGCGGCCATCGCGCCTGGTTCATTGCCGAATACCATGTAAAAACCGCCGAGATGCTCAAACCGCAGGTGGATTGGACATCGCCCGACGGGGCGAGCCATCGCCTGTATGCCGACCGGGCGATTCGCACCAACCATGTTTGGGTTTTTTTCAATGTGGCCCAATATTCGCAGGCCGATACCAGCGCCCCGCTGTTGCCTTCATTGCAAACCAACTTGCTGGCGATGCCGGAATTTGACGAAACGCCGACCCAAATCCGGAGCGAAATCAAAATCAGCGCCTATCAAAATAAGCGCCGGACGCGCAAGGCGGACATCCCGCTCGCGGATATCTGGGATTACCTGCACTTGCATCCCCGCTTGCCGCCAGCCGATGCCAGCTGGCTCTTCACCAAGTTGCATGGGCGTTTGGCGGCGCCGTGGACGTGTCTCGTGGTCGTGTTGATCGCCATACCCTTTGGGGCGGCCTCGGGGCGGCGGAATCTTTTTGTTGGGGTGGCGGGCAGCATCTTCATTTGTTTTGCCTATTTTGTCATCCAGCAGGTGGGTCTGGCTCTGGGTTCCGGGGGCCACCTGCCGGCCTGGTTGGCCGCGTGGTTGCCCAACCTCATTTTTGGCGCCCTGGGCCTGGGATTGACGATGCGCGTGCGATGAAGTTGATTTAGGGGCGTGAATGACGAGGGCTCCAAGCTGATGTCGCGTTACGAACGGTTGCGCTTGCTCTACCAGGTGAGCAACGTCATTCACTCCACGCTGGAGCCGCAGGACGCGTTGCAGTTGATTGTCGGGGAAGCCGTGCGTTTGATGCGCGCCAGCAGCGGTTCGGTCGCGCTGATTAATCCCACCTCCGGCTTCCTGGAAATCCACGCCGCGAAGAATCTGCCGGTGGCGGCCACCCGGCTCAAACTGCGCGTCGGCGAAGGCATCACCGGGTGGGTGGCGCAAACCGGCAAACCCGTCTGTGTCGGTGATGTGACCCGAGACCGGCGCTATGTCCTGGTGCGCCGGGGCGTGCGCTCGGAACTGGCCGTGCCGCTCGAGGTGAGCGGAGAAATCCGGGGGGTGCTCAACGTGGATTCAGACCGGGCGGGGGCGTTTGCCGCCGAGGACCAGGAACTTTTGCAGGAATTGGCCATTCACGCGGCCAAAGTGATACAAAACACCTGGCTCTATGAGCAACTGCGGCTGAAAGCACGTTTGTTCGAATCGCTTGCCAACGTCAGCCGGATCATTAACTCGACCCTGAACCTTGACGAAGCATTGCGGGTGATCACCCGTGAAGCCTGCACGCTCATGCACAGCCGGATGTGCTCGTTGATGATGTTGGATGAAAGTCAGGAATGGCTCGATTTGCGGGCCAGTCACGGCGCGGGCGAAGCTTACCTCAACAAGCCGCGGCTGTCCGTCAGCGATAGTTTGCTCGGGGTGGTGGTGCGGCGCAAGAAACCCCTGCAGATTGCCAATGTCCAGGCGTCCAACCGCTATCAAAATGTCGAAGTTGCACGGCGGGAAGGGCTGTTTTCCCTGCTCAGCGTGCCGCTGTTGTTCACCGGGCAGGTGATCGGCACCCTCAGCGTTTACCTGGATCGACCCTACCATTTTTCCAACGAAGAAATCCGAATTTTAAGCGCTCTGGCCGAATTGTCCGCGATCGCGATCGAAAAGGCCCGACTCTATGAGCGACTGGTCGATGTGGAGGAGCAGTTGCGTCAAAATGAAAAGCTTTCCGCCCTTGGCCTCCTGGCCGCCGAAGTGGCGCACGAAATCCGCAATCCGCTCACGGTGATGAAGTTGTTGTACCACTCGCTGGATTTGAAATTTCCGGACGGGGACCCGCGGGCCAAAGATGCGCGAATCATCGATTCGAAGATTGAGCACTTAAACAAGATCGTTGAACAAATCCTGGCTTTCGCCCGCACGACCGAACCCAAGCTGGCACCGGTAAATTTGAATGAGTTGGTGGATGAACTTGGATTGCTGGTGCGACATAAGCTGGCCAACCAAAACGTGCGATTGGTCCGCCGACTCCAACCCGAATTACCGCTGGTCATGGGCGATGCGCCACAGTTGGAACAGGCCTTTTTAAATCTTATCCTGAATGCTGCCGAAGCCATGCCCGAAGGTGGAACGCTCATGATCAAGTCCCGGGCCATCCACACACCGCGGACCAGTCCTACCCCGTCCCAGGTTCTGCTGGAATTCAAGGATACCGGGGCGGGGATGAGCCCCGAAGTACAGCGACGCGCGTTTAAGGCGGTTTTAAGTTCTGGAAAAGCCAAAGGGGCGGGACTGGGCTTGGCTATCGTCGGACGGATCCTGGAGACGCATGGCGGAACCATCCAAATCAAAGCGAAGACAGGTCATGGCACCAGCATCTTAATCAAACTGCCTGTCAAGCAGTCGGGCTGAGCAGAAACCGCAGGTTTGTGCAGGGATTTTCCGGCAAGGGATTTATGCCAGCGTGCCTTAACAAAAACAATCCCTAGAAGACATTTGCATAATTGGAATCATCTGAACGTCTATCCAACAGGTGGTCGAGCACAGACACGGAATCCAACATTGCAGGTCTCAGATTCTGAAAGATGGTGTGGTACATTTTAATTCAGCCGGCGCACCGTAGAGTTGTAACACTTCACCCGGTGGATAAGAACTCCAATCAAACCCCCAATCCATGCGATCCACGATCCCGCCGCCTAGAATCATTTGTGTTAATCCATACGTGATGGTTTATTAGTAATAACGTTATAGGCATAAAATCTTCGGTTTTGGGAGCTAAAACACGCGAACAATAACGATATCCGACTGGCTTGAATTGATGCAGTTTTCAACTTGGATTGGAACCAGTAGAGGTTGGGGGGGCGTGTCACGACAACCGAAATATGTATTGAAGACTAAAGCGAAAAGCTTGAAATAGCTACGGAAACCTGCAAATATCGCAGGGTAGATCGGTCAAGCAATTCGCAACACGTTTAATACAAAATGTTTGTATAAGATTATTCAGCTTATTTAATGAATCATGTTTGTTTATCCAAAGCGCTATGATGTGATTGTACTTGGGGCTGGCCACGCAGGAATTGAGGCTGCATTGGCAGCGGCCAGGATGGGCTGCCAGACACTTCTCTTAACAATAAATGCCGACAGCATTGGCCAGATGTCCTGTAATCCGGCAATTGGCGGACTAGCAAAGGGTCATCTTGCGCGGGAGATAGATGCGCTTGGCGGTGAAATGGGCAAGGCTGCGGACATGGCTGGTTTACAGTTCCGGATGTTGAATACAAAAAAAGGCCCAGCCGTTTGGGCCCCCCGGGCCCAGTGCGATAAAAAGGCATATCAATTTAGGCTTAAGTGGATCTGCGAGTCAGAGAATTATTTGGATGTCAAGCAAGGGCAGGCATCGAGTATTCTTCATAAAGATGGAGTAGCTTTTGGGGTACAAACTACGCTTGATGTTCAGTACTTGGGAAAGGTTATTGTCATTACGACCGGCACATTCCTACGTGGGTTAATGCACGTTGGATCAAACCAACAATCAGGTGGTCGGGCTGGCGACATGGCGGCTATGGCACTTTCATCGTCACTAAACGAAATTGGGTTGGAGCTTGGTCGCCTCAAAACCGGGACTCCGCCACGATTACTGCGACGGTCCATAGATTTCTCAAAGACGCAAACTCAACTTGGTGACGAACCCGTACCATACTTCACATTTTGGAAGGACGATTTGTTCCATGTGGAACACTCTAACATGGCTGAAGCACCTATTGCTTGCAGAAGTTTTAGATATCCAAAAGGTTCGATTTTAGAACGAATAAACGGACAACTTCCTTGTTACATTACATTTACAACAGATAAAACGGCACAAATCATACACAGCAACCTGCACAAATCACCCCTGTATGCGGGAATTATAAAGGGTGTAGGACCTAGGTATTGTCCTTCAATAGAAGATAAGGTCGTTAAGTTCCCCGAAAAGCAAAGGCACCAAATCTTTCTTGAGCCCGAGGGAATAGAAACAGACGAATTCTATGTCAATGGCTTTTCAACGAGTTTACCTTTCGAAGTCCAGGTCGATCTTGTACGCACAATCATAGGTTGCGAAAGCGCAGAGATCATGAGGCCGGCATATGCTGTAGAATACGACTTTGCCTATCCAACGCAGCTTCACCCAACCCTTGAGACGAAAGTCTGCCGGAATCTGTTCCTTGCGGGCCAAATTAACGGGACGTCTGGATATGAAGAGGCTGGAGCTCAAGGGCTTATGGCTGGAATTAATGCGGCCAGGCGTGTTCGGGAGCTTGAGCCAGTCGTGCTGCGTAGGGACCAAGCGTATATCGGCGTGCTGATCGACGACCTGATCACGAAAGGCACGACTGAACCTTACAGAATGTTTACATCGCGTGCGGAGTACCGATTGCTACTTCGCCAAGATAACGCCGATTTGCGTCTCTCCAAAATCGGCCATGATGTCGGTCTCCTGCCAAGCCTAAATTACGGCAAGGTGCTTGCGAAGCAAAAAGCCATAGACAACGAGGTAAATCGTTTGTCATCAGTATATTACGACTCATCTTCGTTGGCCAAAATGCTGTCGCGACCTGAGATAACATACAACGATTTGCCAGATCGAGATGAAGGGTTATCTAAGGAGGTTATTCAGCAAGTTGAGATCGCCATTAAGTATGCCGGTTACATTGAGCGTCAGGAAGTTGAAGTTGGCAGGTTTAAATCCTTGGAAGACAAAATTATTCCTTCGGCATTCGATTTTTCGGCGGTGCCTAGTCTCCGGCTTGAAGCACGCCAAAAGCTCGCTCAAATTCGACCGGCTACCATCGGTCAGGCTGCACGCATTTCCGGCGTCTCACCGGCGGACGTCAGCATTCTAATGGTCTGGTTGAAGCGATTTGGAGCTGGTGAAGACCAAGCCAATGCACCTTTTGATCAAGTTGACAGCACTGACGGTGCGGGAGAAATCGACCCATAGCCGGGGTTGAGGCGATGGAATTTTGGCTGTCCGACATGGATTCGAACCATGAATAACGCCTCCAAAGGGCGCTGTGTTACCATTACACCATCGGACAAGCCGCTATTAACCTAGTCATTTCGCACTGCCCGCGCAAAGCGAAAATCATTTAGCTTTGAGCGAATTCACTCTTGTCATCCAGCAGGTTCATGGTAACTTTCGGCCCCTTTTATGAAGACGGACATTCATCCGAAATATGTGGATGCGGAAATCCGCTGCGCCTGTGGCAACGTGATCAAGACGCGTTCCACCAAGCCGGTCATTATCGTCGGGATTTGCAACGTCTGCCACCCGTTTTATACCGGTCAACAGAAATTCGTGGATACGGCCGGTCGCGTGGACAAATTCCAGCAGCGCCTGGTGAAAACCCAAGCCGCCCAGGCCGCTGCGGCATCCCGCAAGCGAAAGAAGTAGCTTTTGACCGAATGGCGCCCGCAGTTCCGACCTTTCGGAGTTGCGGGCGTTGTCTTTTCCTGAGCCATGCCGAACGAATTTAAATTGCGCATGCGGGTAAGTCATTACGTCGTCTGGTCATCATAGATCGAAATGGACCTGCGTCCGCACATAGAGAAATTCCGCCGCCGTTTTGCTGAAGTTGAGACGGCTTTGAGCGACCCCAAAGCCTTCGATAATCCACAGCGGGCCCAGGAATTATCGCGCGAATATGCACGCCTGAAGGAGCTCCTTGCGACGGGTACCGCGTACGCAAAAGCCGTCGCCGACCTCGATGAAAATCGCGCCTTGCTAAAGGCCGAGCCCCCTGATTCGGAGATGGGACAGATGGCGAAGGATGAGGTGGTCCGGCTGGAGGCGGCTGAAAAAAAGCTCTCGCTGGAATTGCAGCTGGGCCTGTTGCCCCCCAGCCCAGCCGATTCGCGCAATACCATCATTGAAATCCGTGCCGGCGCCGGCGGGCAGGAATCGGCCTTGTTTTCGGCGGATCTGTACCGGATGTACTGCCGCTATGCCGAAGCGCGTGGCTGGAAGATCGAAACGATGGATTCGAACCCGTCGGACCTCGGCGGTTTCAAGGAAATTGTATTTTCCGTATCCGGCACGGACGTCTTCAAGCGGCTCAAGTTTGAAAGCGGCGTGCATCGGGTTCAGCGGGTGCCAGCCACCGAGGCGCAGGGCCGGATCCATACCAGTACCGTGACCGTGGCCGTGTTGCCAGAGGCCGAGGAGGTGGACGTCGAAATCAAACCCGAAGACATCGAAATCAATGTTTGCCGCGCCTCGGGCAAAGGCGGGCAGGGGGTCAACACCACCGACTCGGCGGTGCAAATCCAGCATAAGCCAAGCGGGCTGATTGTCCGATGCGCGGACGAGCGTTCGCAACAAAAGAACAAGGCCAAGGCGCTGAAGGTGCTCCGCTCGCGGCTGTTGGAGCGGAAAATGGCCGAGGAAAATGCGAAATACGCCGCCCAGCGAAAGGACCAAGTGGGGACCGGGGAACGCAGTGAAAAGATCCGCACGTACAACTTCCCGCAAAATCGCGTCACCGACCACCGCGTGGAGCTGACGCTCTACAACCTGGCGACATTTATCGAGGGCGATCTCGACCCGCTGATCGACCCGTTGATGGCCCATGATTTGGAGGAGCGGCTGAAGGCATTAAATGGTTAAATCGTTTCATCGTTAAATCGGCCGGGGCATCATCACGATGCAACAACATAATGATTGAACAATTCAACAAACAATGAATCCCAAAGGACTGATTTTCGATTGTGACGGCACATTGGCGGACACGATGCCGTTGCACTGGCGCGCCTGGAACATGGTCACGCAACGCCACGGGCTGCATTTTCCCGAAGACCGTTTCTATTCGCTGGGCGGTGTGCCCGCGCGCGATATTCTCAAGCTGCTGGCGCAGGAACAGGGTCGGTCGCTCGACCATATTGCCGTCGCGCACGAAAAGGAGGAAACCTACCTGACGACACTTTCGCAGGTTGAACCGATTCATGCCGTCGTGGAAATTGCGCAAGTTCATCACGGCAAGACCCCAATGGCCGTGGCCTCCGGCGGCACGGAAAAAATCATCACCCAGGTACTCGACCACCTGAAAATCCGGCACCTGTTCGCTGCCATTGTCACGAGTGAAATGGTGAAACACCAGAAGCCGGCGCCGGATATTTTTCTTGAGGCCGCGCGGCGCATCGGCGTGGCGCCAAAGTTCTGCCGTGCTTATGAAGACACCGATTTGGGGATGCAGGCCATCCGGGCTGCCGGCATGGAAGCGGTGGACGTGAGGGAATTGATCGCCAAGCGTTGAAGCGTCATTGGTTTACTGTTTGTCTTCGTATGGGGGGACTGTCTTCTACCACATTGCATCATCATCAGCCCACGCCTTGATGATCTTTGCTCGTCGGTTGAGCAAATCACCCAACTCGCGCCACTTGTCGGGCGGACCGATGTTGATGGTCGGACGCCTCTCGCCCCGCAACATGTAACCTGAAACTTCACGCCACCGGTTTGCAAAGGCGGCCAACGCATTGCGAGCATCGACGGCATCATTCCCGCTCAAATAATCTGTAGGCAAGTCGCCACTGATGGCCCACCATCCGACCGCCCCGGGAGTGTTCATGGACTCGACCGCCCAAACGGAAGCGCAAGGTGCGATAAACCATTTAGGTTTAGACGAGACGCCCCGATGCCGAACGCCCTCGTCCTGTAAATATCGTAGTACCGTGTCGCGCTGCTTGGCGAGCCACCGGGCTTCCACCTTCGCGTCATTGTAATCCTCACTGCTCATCACGCTTAAAAATTAACTTACAGCAGCAGGGCGGCATGTCTTCCAGCCGATTCTGTGTCCCACGGCTGATCTCATTGCCATCTTCCATTCTCCGGCCTCGTTTCCGCCTTCAGCTTTGCCCCAGCTTTTTCGACTTCTCCGTCGCCGCGCGGACGGCGCTCATGACAGTGGCGCGCAACTGACCCTTTTCCAGTTCGTGCAACCCTTCAATCGTCGTGCCCCCGGGACTGGTGACCTGATCCTTGAGGGCGCCCGGATGCTGGCCGGTTTCCAGCACCATCCGCGCGGCGCCCAAGACGGTCTGCGCGGCCAGGGCGTTGGCCACGTCGCGCGGCAGTCCCGCCGCCACGCCCCCGTCGCTCAGGGCTTCGATGAATTGATAAACGTACGCCGGCCCGCTGCCGCTCAGGCCGGTGACGGCGTCCAGCAACGACTCCTTCACTTGGAACGCGATGCCGACGGCAGAAAGGAGTTTGCGGGCCAGTTCGCCATCCGCCGCGGTGGCGGATTTGCCCAGGGCGAATGCCGTGGCGGCCGCGCCGACCAATGCCGGCGTGTTGGGCATCACCCGAATGACCCGCGTGCCGGCAGGCAGCGCCGCCTCCATTTTGGCCAGCGTGACCCCGGCGGCGATGGAAATCAGCAGGTGATTGCGGGAAAAGCCGTCACGCATATCCGCCAGCACCCCGGCCACCTGGTCGGGCTTTACGGCTAAAACCAGCACGGAGGCGAACTTCAAAACCTCGGCGTTGGCGGCGGCGGTTTTAGCGCCGGTTTCGCGATTGAAGGCCGTACGCGCCGCCGGAGAGATGTCTCCCGCAATGAGGTGTTTGGGGGTCGCGATTTCGGCCCGGATGAAACCGCGAGCCAGGGCGGTGGCCATTTTGCCGGCTCCGAGAAAACCGATGGTCAAGGAGGTTGCCATGAAAGTTTTGTAGCAGGCGATGGCATCCAACAAAAGCGAAAACCGGCCTCGAATTCACGACTTGAATTTGTCCGCGCACAATCTATTTTAAGTCCGGCAAAAAGAAGTTGTTCGGTTTCCAATCCCGAGATCATGTCCAATCGCCGCACATGGGACACGTTTGAAGCGATGCGCCACGCCGCCGAGCAGGGCGATCCGCAGGCCCAGTGCTATCTCGGTGTCTGTTACCAGAACGGCCAGGGCGTGGCGCAGGATTATCAGGAGGCGGTGAAATGGTTCCGCCGTTCGGCGGAGCAAGATGACCCGGTTGCGCAATGTTATCTCGGGGTGTGCTATTTGAACGGGGCGGGGGTGCCCCAGGAATTCGGCGAGGCGGCCAAGTGGCTGCGCGAGGCGGCGGAGCAAAATGACCCAGCCGCCCAGTTCAACCTGGGCATGCTTTACGAAACCGGCCAGGGCGTGCCGCAAAATTACGCCGAGGCGGTCAAATGGTATCGCGAAGCGGCGGAGCGCGGTTACCCGGCGGCACAATTCAACCTGGGGGTTTTTTACGAGACGGGCCAGGTCGTGCCGCAGAATTTTGAGTTGGCGGTCAAATGGTATCGTGCCGCCGCCGATCAGGAATGCGCGCCCGCACAATGCAATCTGGGCCTTTGCTACCAAACGGGCCGGGGCGTCGAAAAAAACCAGCAAGAAGCGGTGAAGTGGTTCATTCGTGCCGCGCAACAAGGAGACAAAACCGCGCAGCATAACCTTGGTCTGCATTATGCCTCCCAGCGGGAACCGGCGCCCGCGGCCGATCCGGCTGAGGACCCGGATTCACCGTGAAGCGTTCAGCGGGAGAGTTCCGCCAGTTTCGCGGCGGCCTTGCCGGAATCAATCACTGCGGCCGCGAGTTCCCAACCTTCGGCCAGTGACTTGGCTTTGTCGGCAACGAGCAAGGCCGCGGCGGCATTGAGCAACACCGCGTCGCGCTTCGGACCGCGTTCCCCGCCGCGCACGACGCGCCGGATGATGTCGGCATTGGCCTCCCGATCCCCGCCGCGGAGATCTCCCAGCGTCGCCGTTTGCAGCGGGAACAGCTCGGGGGACAACGCGGAAACAGCCAGCCCCCGTTCCTGGTAAAACTCGGCAATCGTAGTCGGTCCCAGCGGCGAGAGCTCATCGAGATGCCGCAATGCGCCCGCCTCATCGTGCGCCGCGCCACAAACCACCATGGCGCGCCGGACGCCCAGCGACTGAAGGACGCGGGCAAAAGGCTCACAAAGTTCCGGGCGCGGCACGCCCACCAACATCGCCGTGGGTCGGGCCGGATTCAGCAACGGGCCCAGATAGTTGAAGATCGTGGTTTGCCCGCGTCCGGCACAGAGCTTGCGCACCGGGACAATGTGCCGGAAAGCCGGATGATATTTGGGGGCGAAGAAGTAAGCAAAGCTATGCTGGCGCAGCGAATCAACGGCCGCCTCCGGCTCCAGATCAAAAGGAAGCCCCAGGGCTTCCATCACGTCGGCGCTGCCGATGGGCGAGGTGCTGGCGCGGTTGCCGTGTTTGGCGACCAGCACGCCCGCGGCCGCCGCCACGAGCGCCACGGTCGTGGAAATGTTGAAAGTGCTCAGGCGATCGCCACCGGTGCCGACGACGTCAAGAATTTCCCGGGCACGGAGTTCAGCATCGAGTGGCGGGGCAATGGATTTGTCACGCAGCGTACGGGCGAAGGCGGCGATCTCGGCGGGGGTCTCGCCTTTTTTGGCCAGCGCGATCAAAAAGTCGGCCTTGGCCTCGACCGGGACTTTTTCCGACACGAGTTCCTCCACCGCTTGGCGGACCTGTTCGTCGGTGAGCGGTTGCGCGCCATCAACTTGCCGGATCAATGATTCGAGCACGGGCGGATTTTAGACCGCAGCCAGCTGGGCACAAACCGAAAGTGGCCGATGAAAACGTGGACAGAACCGGAAATTCCCGTAACTTGTCCCCCTCAGGTGTGGTCTGCACATAGGTACGTCTAGAGGTCATTTTATGGCAGAGAAGCAAAGTCGCAGTTGGATCAAATGGGCCATCATCGTTGGGGTGGTCATCATGGTGGCGGCGGGCGCCGCTGGGCACTTTCGAAAGAGCCATAGCGATGCGCCGGCGTATCAGACTACCTCCGTCAGCCGCGGGGAGTTGATGCAGGTTGTGACCGCGACGGGCACATTGAATCCGGTTACCAACGTCCAGGTCGGCTGCCAGGTCTCAGGCCGGATTAGCAAGATTTACGTAGATTTCAACTCGCCGGTAAAGGCCGGACAGGTGATCGCCGAGATTGATCCCTCCACGTACCAGGCGGCGGTGGCCCAAGCCACGGCGGACCTGGCCAATGCGCACGCCAACTTGGAACTGCAGCAGATCCAAGCCCGGCGCAGCAGCGACCTGTTTACGAACAATTTGATTTCCGGTTCAGATTACGACACGGCGATCGCCAACCTTCACGAAGCCGAGGCGATGGTTAAGATCAAAGAAGCGTCGCTGAGCAATGCCATGGCGAATCTGGGTTACTGCAAGATTTGTTCGCCGGTCGATGGCGTGGTCATTTCGCGGGCCGTCGACGTGGGCCAGACGGTGGCGTCCAGCTTCAACACCCCCACCCTGTTTCAAATTGCCAATGACCTGACCCAAATGCAGATTGATTCCAACGTGGCCGAGGCCGATATTGGAGGCGTCGAAGACGGGCAAGCCGTGACTTTCAATGTCGACGCCTACCCGTATCGAACGTTCCATGGAACGGTGACGCAAGTGCGCAACGCGCCGACGACGGTGAATAATGTGGTGACCTACGATTGCGTCATTGCGGTCGAAAACCCTGATTATAAATTGAAGCCGGGGATGACGGCCAATCCGTTGAACATCGTCATCGCACAGCGACAGGACGCGTTGAAAATTCCCAATGCCGCGCTGCGCTTTCGCCCGCCCGAGACAAACGCTGTCGAAAAAATCCCCGGGGCGGCGGCAGCCGGGGCCAGTGCGGGCGGGCGGTCGCCGGGCAGTGTCGGCGGGCAAGGCGGAGGCGGCGGTCGTCCGCCGGGTGGATTTGGCGGAATGGGGGGCGGCCGCTTCGGCGGCTCGGGCGGGGGGCACGGCGGCCAGCCGACGCGCACTGTTTATCTGCTTTCCGGCCAGGGCAAGGATGCCGCCTTAAAGCCGGTGCAGATCAAAACCGGCGTTACAGATGGCGTTTACACTGAAGTGCTTTCGGGCTTGAGCGAAACGGACCGCGTGGTGACCGGTTTGGCGTATGACACGGACACCGCCGGAGGGCCGGCCCGCAACCCGTTTGCCCCACGGTTTCGCTGAGTTTACCACGCGAGGCTTCTTGATTGTGCAGACCAATGCCGTCATCCAACTCGCGGAGATTCATAAGGTTTATCATACCGGCGAGGTGGACGTTCACGCGGTGAGGGGTGTCTCGCTGGAGATATTGCCCGGGGAATTTGTTGCCATCATGGGATCCAGCGGTTCGGGCAAAAGCACCCTGATGAACCTGATTGGCTGCCTCGACCGCCCGACGCAGGGAAATTACCGGCTCGACGGCATAGACGTCTCCACGCTCGACCGCAATGCGCTCGCCGACATCCGCAACCAGAAAATCGGTTTCGTGTTCCAAGGTTTCAACCTGCTGGCGCGCACGACGGCGCTGGAAAACGTCGAGATGCCCATGCTGTACAATCGCCACCGGCACTCGGCATCCGAGCAACGGGAGCGGGCCGTGCGCGCGCTCGAGCTGGTTGGATTGGGCGATCGTGCCGATCACAAACCCAACCAGCTTTCCGGCGGGCAGCAGCAGCGGGTGGCCATCGCCCGCGCCCTCGTAAACCAGCCTTCCCTGTTGCTGGCCGATGAGCCGACGGGAAATCTCGACAGCCAGACGAGCATTGAGATCATGGGCGTGTTCCAGAAATTAAACGAACAGGGCATCACGATTGTCATGGTCACGCATGAACTGGATATCGCGCGGTACACCAAACGCACCGTCGTCTTGCGCGACGGGAGCATCGTGACCGATGAGCCGGTGCGCGAGCGGCTGGTTGCCGAGACGGAATTGCGCCGTTTGCGTCAGGCGCAACAAGCCATTAAGCTGAGCACATGAGAATCCTGGCCGCGCTCCGCATGGCCGCGCGCGCACTGCGCCGGAACAAAATGCGAACCTTGCTGACCATGCTGGGCATGATCTTCGGCGTGGGCGCGGTCATTGCCTCGGTGAGCATCACCAGCGGTGCGAAATCCCAGGTCGAGGGCCAAATTGCCAGTCTCGGTCAGAACGTGATTTTGGTCTGGTCCGGCAACTTTACCCGCGGCGGCGTGCGGGGCGGTTGGGGCAGCGCCGGGACCCTGACGCTGGACGACGCCGCGGCCATCAAACGGGAAATCCCCGCCGTCACCATCGTCAGCCAGGAAGTGCGCGGCGGCGCGCAGGTGGCCGCCGGCGATCAGGATTGGTTCACCACCATTCTCGGCGAGTCCGCCGATTATTTTGACCTCCGCCGCTGGCCGTTTGCCGAGGGGGCGGCGTTCAGCGACCAGGATGTGCGCTCCGCCGCCAAGATTGCCGTTATCGGCAAGACGGTTGCGACGCAGCTCTTCGGCAACGAGGATCCGCTCGGTAAAATCATCCGGATTAAAAACGTGCCATTCATTGTGGGCGGGGTTCTGATTCCGAAAGGGCTTTCCCTGCAAGGACAGGACCAGGACGATATCGTGGTCGTTCCCTACACCAGCGCCATGAAACGCGTGCTCGGGGGAACGACCCTGCGCACGATCAATGTCCAGGCCGCCAGCGCGGAATTGCTCAATCCGGTCGAGCAACAAATCATCGACCTGCTGCGGCAACGTCACCGCATTACCCCCGGCAAGGACGATGATTTCACCGTGCGCACCCAGCAGGAAATCGCCGACTTTGCCACCAGCACCGCCCGGGTCATGTCCCTCCTGCTCGCCGCGGTCGCGGGTGTATCGCTCCTGGTCGGCGGCATCGGCATCATGAACATCATGCTGGTCAGTGTCACCGAGCGGACCCGTGAAATCGGCATTCGCATGGCTGTCGGCGCGCGCGGCGGCGACATTCTTGTCCAGTTTCTGATTGAAGCCGTCACCTTGAGCATCATTGGTGGCTTGATCGGCGTCGCCAGCGGTGTCGGGTTTTCCAAACTGATTGCCTACCTCACCGGTTGGCCGACATTAACGCCGGTCATTTGGATTGGCATCGCCTCGGTTTCCAGCGGCGTCGCCGGGATCATTTCGGGATTCTATCCCGCTTGGAAAGCCTCGAAACTCGACCCGATTGAGGCTTTGCGCTATGAATAGCGTGTGACTGCGGAAATTCTGCCTACTCACACCCCGGCGCTTTTTGCCGTGGCCGTCCAGCGTGCGGCCGAACGGCTCCGGGCCGGCGAAGTGGTCGCCCTCCCGACGGAAACGGTTTATGGTCTGGCGGCCAACGCCCTGGACGAGAAGGCGGTCGCCCGCATCTTTCAAATCAAAGGCCGGCCGGCAAACAATCCCATCATCGTTCACGTTGCGGATATGGACCTGGCCAAGCGTTGCGTGGCGGTCTGGCCCCCGCTGGCCGATAAAATGGCGCGGGCGTTCTGGCCGGGGCCGTTGACGCTCGTCCTGCCCCGCACGAGGGAGGTCCCTGACATCGTCGTGGCCGGCGGAACCACCGTTGGCGTGCGCTGGCCGGCCCATCCGTTCATCCAGGCGGTGATTCAGGAGTGCGGTTTTCCGCTGGCCGCCCCCAGCGCGAATTTGTCCGGGCAGATTTCCCCGACCAATGCCGAACACGTGCAGCGTCAACTGGGCGGCCGGATACCGCTGATCGTGGATGGCGGTCAGGCGCAGGTCGGCATCGAATCCACCGTGCTGGATCTGACGGTCTCGCCGTCGCGGGTGCTGCGTCCGGGCATGATTCACGCGGAATCCCTCGCCGCCGTCGGGGAAAACCTCGAGCCACGAACCGGGCGCCGCCAAGAGGGTCCGTTCCGGAGTCCGGGCCTCTTGCCAAAGCACTATTCGCCCAAGGCGAAGCTGGTCGTGTTGCGTTGGCGCGACGAGTTCGATTTGCGCGCGCAACTTTCTGCGCGCAACGCGCCCCTGGCCACCACGTTCGTCATCGCGCACACCCATATCCCCGCTGCCGGCGATTGGGCGGTCGTGAGCGTGATCCCGCACGATGCCGAAGCATTTGCCCGGGCGATTTACGCCGAACTGCATCGCTGCGACGCGAAAGGCGCCGAATGGATCGTGGTGGAGGCGCTGCCGGAAACGCCGGCGTGGGCGGGGATTGCCGACCGGTTGCGGCGCGCGGCGGCGTGACGAATTTAAGGCGTGGTTCGCCAGCGCTCCCGGTCGGTGAGAAACAGGCGCTCGGGCAAGAATCCGGTGGGCGCATTGCGGAGCGGGAAGCTCTGGGGGATTTGATTTTGCAGCATGGCTTGGACAATAAAGCTGCCCCAACTATGTTCCCCCATGCGCGTCCAGTCGGTGATAAAACGACCGTCGGTGGTCACCGGCGTCAGATAGAGGGCCGAAATCGGCTTAATGTCATCGTTGATGGCAAAGAAATCCTCTTGGGCGTTCAGGGTCAGCCAGACACATTGATGATCGCCGTACCAGGCGACGGCCCAAGGCACGTCACTCATCATCATTTCGTTTTCCCGCATCCAGCCCACGGTTTGCTGAATTTCCGGGGGAAAATACGGTGGATACACCACGGGCATCGTCTTGGGCGACAACAGGGTGGAAATCATGGGCAGACAACACAGGACGACAAAGCCGGTGATGACCGCATAACGCAATTGCACCACCGCCAGTTTCATCTGGTCCAGAAAGGTAAGAAAGAAGCTGACCCCATAGCAAAACACCAGTGGCACAAGCAGCACGACCAGATTCTCAGAGTTCACCGTCGGGGATTCCTCCGAGAGTTCGGTCCGCCCCAGGGCTTGAGCAACCACAAACGTGCCGAGGCACATCATCAGAAAATAGCGCATCCGCCGGACCGCCAGACCGCGAAAGCCCAGCAGCAAACCGGCCCAAAAAAGCATGGTCACCCAACTCCCCCCCAGCCGGGGCAGAATATTGGTCACAATTTCATGGGTGTTCGCGGTCAGCTTCGTCAGGTAGGGTCGGAACCAGAGCGCGTGGGCAAAATCCGGGTGGACAGAGCGTTCCAATTGGAAGTGGGGGAAGAAGCCGGTCCCCTCCACAATCGCAAAGCCGGCGGTGCCGAAGGGCGTGCCGCTCGCCACGTAATTGCGGATGACCCACGGGCCCAGCACCAGCCCAAAGGCGCCCACGGCCACCAACGAATTCAGGATCCGCCTTTGCCCACTGAACAAAAACAAGAAGATCGCAACGGGTACAATCGTCCAGCCGAAGGCGTAGCGGGTCAATGCCCCCCCGCCCGTCAATAAGCCGGCCGCCAGGGCCAGTCCCAGCAGCCGGTTGGCTCCCGGATGCGGTTCACGCGCCAATTCCTCGAGCCGCATCAACAACCAGATCAGGCCCAAAAAAAGCACCAGCAGCAGCAAGGTGGACAGGCCGGACACGCTGAATTCCCAAAGCAATTCGCAGCCAATCAGCAGCAGAGCCGTCAGCCAGGCGACATTGAGGTCAAACAAATGGCGCGCAATGAAAAAGGTCAGCGCGGCGGTCATCAGCAGCAAAAACTCATTGAAGATGGCGATGAGGAAATCCGGTTGATACCGCCAGAACCGGCTGTTGTTGCTCCAGAAGGGCTTCTTGATTTCCACTGGATAATGGAACGGCAGCACTTTCATCAGCCCGGCCAGTACCACCGGATACACCGGCGGGTTGGCAATGTCGGGGTGAGGCGTGTTTTTGACGCGCGCAAAATCCAGGTTCGTATTCCCGGGCAGGCTGGCATACTTCACCATATTGTTGGTTTGCAGCAGGAAAAGGCTGAACGGACGGATGAACCGCGTGGTGTACCCCCGGCCCTCCGCCAGGTTGCGCGCCAGCTGGGCCGAATCCATCGCCTCCTGGGTGGCGAAGTTCCGATAGGCGCGCAAATTGTAGAGAAAGGCCAGCCCGAATACCGCCAGACCCAGCACGAAAAATCGCAGATAACGCGCGGCCGGACCGACTTCCGTCAGGTGAATCAGTTTCTGAATTTGTTCCGACAATGGCATAAATCAAAATCCTTCCAGATGGTACAAATGCAATTTGCGATGAAACGTCCGACGGCTCATGCCGATTTTTTTCGCCGCCAGAGTGCGGTTCCCGCCGGTTTCTTTCAAGGCGCGAATGATCAATTGTTTCTCCGCCTCTTTGACCGTCAAGTCACTTGGTGCCGGCACGGCCGCCAAACCGCCGGCCCCGCCCGCCCGCACCGGTCCCGGCAGATCACGGGCCGAGATTTTTTCCCCGCGGCACAACACCACGGCATGTTCAATGGCCGTGCGCAATTCCCGCACGTTGCCTGGCCAGGAATAGTGCATCAGCCATTCCAGCGCATCCGCCGTGAAATCGTTCACCACCTTGCTGTTTTCCCGGGCAAATTCCCGCAGAAATTTCTGCGCCAGCAGTGGAATGTCATCCGCTCGCTCGCGCAACGGAGGCAGATGAATCTCCACCACCCGCAACCGGAAGAACAAATCCTCCCGGAACCGGCCGGTTTTGACCAGCTCCTCCAGGTTCTTGTTGGTGGCGGCAATCAGCCGGACGTCAGCCGTCAGGGTTTTGTTGGACCCGACCCGCTCAAAGGTGCGCTCTCCCAGAAAACGCAGCAGTTTCACCTGGACCGTTGCGTCAATTTCCCCGATCTCATCGAGGAACAGCGTGCCGCCCTGCGCTTGCTCGAAGCGGCCGATGCGCCGCTCATGCGCGCCGGTGAACGCCCCCTTTTCGTGGCCGAACAATTCGCTTTCCAGCAGCGTCGGCGCCAGCGCGGCGCAATGCACCGTCACAAACGGCTGTTGGACCCGCGGGCTGAGTTGGTGGATGGCCTTGGCCACAAGCTCCTTGCCCGTGCCGCTTTCCCCGGTGAGCAAAACGGTCGCGCGCGCGGGCGCCACCTGCTGCACCACCTCGAAAATCTCGCGCATGGGCGGCGATTCGCCCACCATGTTTTCCAGGCCGAACCGCGCGTCGAGCTGCTGCCGCAACGAAACGTTCTCCGCCTCGAGGTCCTGCCGCCGGAGCGCCCGCGCAATCCGCATTTCCAATTCATCAATCTGCAGCCGGCCCTTGGCGATGTAATCGTCCGCCCCGCGCTTCATGGCGTCCACGGCCAATTCCTCGGAGCCGTAGGCGGTCATCAAAATGCAGATCGGCGGCCGGGCCAGCGACTTTGCCCGGGTGATCAGCTTCATTCCATCCTCGTTGGGCAGACGAAAGTCGGTGAGCAACACCTGGAAGTGTTCGCGCTCGAGCAGTTCGGTGGCGGCCACGGCGTCTTCGGCGACGTAAACATCATATCGATCTTCGAGGGCCGCGCGCAGTCCGTCGCGCGTCGGCTTCTCATCGTCCACAATCAATAAGGTCGGTTTTTCAATCACAAATTTCAAAGGGGCGCGCCGGTGGTTCTTTCCTCCAGCAAGCGGGGTCGGGGCTCGTGGAGCGGCAGCCGGATACGAAAGGTGGTCCCCCGGCCGACATGGCTTTCGAGTTCGATCCGGCCGCCGTGCGCCCGCACGATGCGCTGCACGATCATCAAGCCCAGCCCGGTGCCGGTCTTCTTGGTCGTATAAAATGGCTCAAAGATGCGATTGATTTGTTCCTGGGCGATGCCGCCACCGGTGTCCGTTACGCTCATCCAGACGCCATCGGCGCCCTCACCCGTCTGCAGGGTGAGTGTGCCTTGCCGGGTCATCGCGTGCATCGCGTTTTTGATCAAGTTGACCAGCACCTGCTGCATCTGCGTCGGGTCAATCGGGGTGGCGGTCAGCCCGTGCGCCAGCCGGGTTCTGACGGTCAGGCCGCGGTTTTCCAGTTCCGGCCGCAGCAGGTCGAGCGTTTTTTGCACCACCGCATTCAGCGTCATCACCTTCACTTGGAGTGGCGCCGGACGGATCGCCTGCAAAAATTGGGTGATGATGTAATCCAGCCGGTTGATTTCTCCCTTGGCCACGTTCAGATATTGCTCCAGTTTGCGGGCGGCCTCCGGCGGTAACGCGTGGCCGGTAACGGGAGCCGCGACTTTCCTGCCACTCGTCATGCGCCACTCGTCGCTTTTGAGTTTTTTCAGCTCACGCTCCATGAGCTGGAGGTGAATATGCAGCGCGTTGAGCGGATTACCGATTTCGTGCGCGACGCTGGCGGCGAGCAGGGTGAGTGCCTGGACGCGTTCGCTTTCGATGGCCTCGAACGTTTTCTGCCGCGCCTCGGTCGCATCATGCAAAATCAGGGCGACGCCCGAACTGCCGGCGGCCTCGCCGTCCAGCGGCGCGGCGTAAAGGCGCAGAAACCTCGGCCGGGGATAACTTACTTCGAATTCGTGGCGGGTCACGTGCACACCTCCGGCTCTGTCAGCACGCGAAATTTTTTCCCAGTCCCCCTCCGGCAACAACTCCGAGATGGGTTGCCCCTCGACATCCGGTTGCAGCCCCAGGAGCCGGGTTACGGCCTGATTGAAGTAAATGACGCGGCCCTCTTCATCGACCACCAGAACGCCATCTTCGATGGTATTGAACAGGGTTTCAAGAAAGCCGCGCTCTCGGGCGAGCCGCTGAACCACGGTCTGCAAACCTGCCGTGTCCAGCCGGCCGATACGGCCTAGCACCTTGTCGAGAAAGCTGGATTTTGACGTTGGCATACAAACAACCGCCGGTCGACTCATTTACTCGGCGCCTTGATGGAGTGACATTTTGTCACAATTGATGCCTGTGTCAATCGAAAATCGAACGCGGTGGCACACCTCCGTTGCTTTTTATGAACGGCTTGGCGTTTCCGCGTTGGTGAGGGTTAAAAAAACATTTTCCATTGGCCCGGCAGCACCGCTCTGACGACGAAGCTCGTCGCGCGTACCCACCGCAATCAATTTGCCGGATTGAATGATGCCAATGCGGTCGGCCATTTCTTCGGCGACGCTGAGTTCGTGGGTGGATAACATGACCGTCATGCCTTGGCGCGACCGCTCCTTCAGAACATCCTTGACCACCCGTGCGTGTTGCGGGTCGAGCCCCACCATGGGCTCATCGATCACAAACACCTCGGGGTCGTGCAACAAGGCAGACACAATGGCGACCCGCTGCCGCGTGCCATGCGAAAGACCTTCCAGCGGACGATGGAGCGAGTCCTCCAGATGGAAGCGGGCAACCAAGGTGTGGGCGCTGGCCTCGATCCGCAGATCATCCATCTGGAACAACTGGCCGGTGAAGCGGAAAAATTCCCACGCGGTCAGCTTCTCGTAAAGGAAGGGAAAATCCGGGACATACGCCAGTCGGCGCCGCGCTTCGATCGGCTGCTGTTGCACATCGAAGCCGCAAACCCGCGCGCCGCCGGCGGTGGGCTTGATCAAGCCGGCCAGAATTTTCAGCGTGGTGGTCTTCCCGGCGGCGTTCGGCCCGAGCAGGGCGAAAAACTCACCGCGCGGCACCGTGAGCGTCACGTCGTTGACCGCCATCAGGGGCCCGAATTGCTTGACGAGATGGACGAATTCTATCATCGGTTTCGCTTCAAGCGCCGCCGATCTGATCGAGCACCGCCGTTATCCCGCCCGGCAGTTCGACGCGCAGAATTTCACCGAGCGTGCTGACATAAACCACCAGCGGATGGTCGAGGACATGCGTTTCCAGACGATAAACCGAGACTGGCTCCCGCCCGATCGTCAGCCGCTCAAGATGGGCCTCCCAGCGAAGCGCGGTGGCCAGGGCGCGGGAGTTTTGCGGCAAGGGCATCCAATCCGCTCCAGCCGCCCAGCCGCCGGGCCAATCACCGGCGATGGCGCGCACCAGGGTGTCCGGATTTTGCAGTTGGGCGAAGGTGAATTCATATTCGCTGGCCACCTCGTCGGTCGTGATTTTCAAATGCACCGCCTGGTTGGTGGCGGCGGAGTGAACTTCCACCACGCTGGGGTGGGCGGTTACTTTCAGATTCACTTCGCGCCAGGCGCGCCGGGACGAGAACTGAATGCGGCCGTTGAACGTCAACCGGTTGGTGAACGCGCCGACGCTCACGTTGCCGTCAAACCGGATCTGATAGCCCGCCTGCTTGAGAATGCCTTCCGGCGGCAGGGTGTCCTCTTCGAGCGCGGCCATCGCCTGCTCGACGCTCGTGGAAATCTGGCAGAACCCGATTTTTTGGCGGCCTAGGTAAACGGTCAGCGATGAAGCATCCGGCGCCGTCAGGATTTTCTGCCACACCAGATCGGCCGGCAGAGGCGTGCCGTTGCCGCGCGAGCCATACTCCACGCGCCAGAGCAGCACGTTCATCGCCACCCAGAACCCCAGGATTAGCAGAAAGAGCAGCCGCGGGACCATGGCGAAAAATCAGGGCGCCGGCAGGTTCAGGACCTGGCCGGCGCGCAACCGGCCCAGGTTCACACCCGGATTGGCCGCCTGCAGGGCGTTGAACTTCACGCCGTATTTGCGGGTGATTCCCATGGCGGTTTCCCCGGCGGCCACGGTATGAGTGCGCCCGGCGGCGCCTGCTTTCGAACTAGCCGCGCGCGCGGCGAGCTCGGGCGTGGAGGATGCGGAAACCTTTGGTCCCGATTGGACCAGGACAGGTTGGCCGGTCGGCGGCGGATTGCCATAAGCCGGCGTGGGGGCGGCATTGGTTTTGGCCGCGGCCGATTGGCTCGCGTAATACGCGCGCCATTTATTGACCTCATCCTGCAACTGCCGGTTCTGCTCATAGAGTTGCTGCAATTGCTGCTGGGCGGCGGGCGTGTCCGGCCGGGGCTGCACCTCCCCGGCCAGTTGCTGTTTGCATTTGATGATGCGCTGGTTGATCAGGTCCGCGTTGTCGGCTTTGGAATTGAGCTTAAGGTATTGTTGGTAATGATAAATCGCCGCGGCGGGGTCGGGTATCTTTGCGTCGTACAACATGCCCAGTTCGTAATGCGCTGCCGCCGAATTGGGATTTGCCTCGAGCGACTGCGCGAACGCTTCGACCGCGCCTTCAAAATCCATGGCGTTGACGCGGCTTTTACCCAGCACAAAATGCGGTTCTTTTTCCTCACTTACCGGGCTTTGCCCGGACGGGCTGCAGCCGCTCAAAGCGAGTCCCAACCCCACGGCAAGTATGCTGCTGACCAGATTGTTCCAAACAGACATGAAAGGAACCTAAACAAACCAATCCGCTTCCGCAATGCTGGCCATGACGGGGCCGGAATAAAGCACGCGGCGGGTGGGCGCGCCACAAAAGCTTGAGATTCTGCCATTCTGGGCGCAATTTGTTGACGGATGCGCGCGTGGCGGAATGGCAGACGCGCCAGACTTAGGATCTGGTTCCGAAAGGATTGGAGGTTCAAGTCCTCTCGCGCGCACCACATTTTATTTGGGTTTTTGAGTATTTTGTTGACTTCCTGACAAATTCCTGACAAATTGGGGACATGAAGAAGCGCACGTTCCCGTTAGTGGTGAAACAGGGTTCGGTTTCGGTTAAAATCTATCGTACTCCGTCGCGGGGATGCGAATCTTTTACCCTTTCTTACTATCAGGATGGCGTTCGCAAGCGTCCCACCTTTGCCACACTCCAAGCTGCCAAAGATGAGGCGGACGTCGTCGTCAACCGCCTCGGCAATTCCGACGCCGACGTGCTGACCCTCACCAGTGCCGACCGCTCGGCCTATCTGCGTGCCCGCCAATTGCTCGATCCACTCGGTATCCATATCGAAAATGCGGCGGCGGAGTGCGTCCAATTGAAACAAGTGCTGGGCGACGTGCCGCCGTTGCAAGCGGCGGAGTATTATGTAAAGCGTCATCCGGTGCGCATTGCCCCGCGTCCAGTAATGGTGGTGGTGAAGGAAATGCTCAAGCTCAAGCAAAGCGATGGCTTGAGCGAAGGGTATCTCCGGCATTTGCGTTACGATCTGGAAAAGTTCGCGAAGGTCTTTCACGGGAATATCGGAACTGTGATGGGGCCCGATATTGACAAGTGGTTGCGTGGACTGGGGGTTTCGCCACGGACACGGAACAACCTGCGAACCTCGGTGCAAACGCTCTTTGCGTTCGCCAAGGCGCAAAGGTATCTGCCGAAGGATCACGATGAGATAGAGAGCGTGACACGGGCGAAAGACGGCCCGGGCGAAATTGAAATCTTCACGCCGAAGCAAATGGCTGAAATCCTGGCACACGCGGATGAGCGGATTATTCCATTTCTTACGCTGGGGGCGTTCGCTGGTGTCCGGCACGCGGAAATTCAGCGGCTGCACTGGACCGACATTCACTTTGATGCGGGCATCGTTGAAATCAGGGCGGCGAAAGCCAAGACGGCCAGCCGACGGACGGTGCCGATTTTGGACAACCTGCGGACATGGTTGCTGCGGTATCGTCAAGAGGCCGGGCCGGTGTGTGTTTATCTGAACATGGCGAGTGAAATCGAATCTCTGGTAAGATCAATCAACGAGGCTAGGCGGGTGGCTTGGGCCAAGGGCAAGGACATGAGTGAAGAACAGTTGAAGAAAACGGAAAGGCAGGCCAGACAAGATTCGGCGAAGGCAAAAGCCAAGGCACCGCCGGGAGCAGAAACCGCTCAAATCGAGGGGTGGCCGGCGTTTGCATGGAAACACAACGCGCTGCGACATTCATTCATCAGCTATCGGGTGGCGGAGATTCAGAATGTCGCCCAGGTGTCGCTGGAAGCGGGCAACTCGCCTCAAATGATTTTCAAACATTACCGCGAACTGGTCCGGCCGGACGCTGCGAAGGCGTGGTTTGGGATATCACCGGTCGGAGATGGGAGACGGGTCGGACAACGGCAGTCCAAGGGGGTAAAATATCCGGCGCGGCGAATAGTTTTTAGATGTGGGAACGGTGCGGATTAGCAAATGAGAAATCTTCGGGGCGGCGGCAGGGAACCGAGGCCGGAAGCCAAAATTCGGATGGCAGAATGGAAAATCTGCAATCTTGGAATTGTAACAAATCCGTAACAATGGCAAGGGATTTGGCACGTCCGGGCACGTAGTAGATAATTTCGTGATTTTTCCCGTCAACAATTTTCTGGCAACAGGTTCCTGTATTTTTTCAAAGCAAATTCGAGGAGATGCGCATCCGGCCATGTCGGGGAGACCGGGGTTCTGATAAAACGGAAAAAGCGGGACGAACCAGAGGTCGGACGGCAGATGCCAGGCGGCGTCGTCGGAATCAGAGGGCGGCCCGGGAAAACGGATGCGTGCGGCGATTCCAACGGATCTGCTGTTGCGTTTGGTGAACGCGACGCCGGAGCAGTATGCCGCCGTGGAAAGGATTCTGGGGGCGGCAGTCGGGGAATCACCGGCACCCGCGACCGAGGACGTGGCCCGGCAGGTATTTGCGCTGGTGAAGGAACTGGAGGAGGATGGCCGATGGCGCAAGGCATCCATCTTGCGGGTTTTCCAGCTTTACTGCGTTGAGTGTCTGCCGGTCATCAAGGTGGCGCGGTGGTGCGGGTGCTCGAAGTCCTTGGTATTCGTGCGGCTGAAGCAGCTTCGGCAGAAGTTGGGGCGTGACCCGGCGGAATTGCGTCAGCTTTCCTCGCAGTTCGAGCAGATTGAAGATTCCATTCGCGATCCGCGGGCCGAGGGGATTTACCGGAAGGGATTGGTTGAGGAGGATGATCCTGACGATCCTGATTAGCTGATTCTGGACTGATTTTGGACCCGTCCAAAACGTTGAAAACGCTTGTGTTTTAAGGCGTTTTTTCATTTCCCGCTTCAGACATTTTGGACACCCCGCCGTTTATAGAACTGCGTGTTGGTTCGGTGCCTGACGCGAGGAGGCCCGAAACAACGAACCTGAGCAAATATGGCTGCAAAAAACAATGG
>DATJOW010000178.1:0-9794 GCA_035506715.1 Candidatus Acidiferrum sp.
TTGCCCAGAATAAACTGTTGGGCCGCGGCGTGAACGTCCTCGGCTACGACCCCATCTGGGATTCCTTTGCCCAGGGGCGGTTCAAACAGCGCTATTTCAAAATGATTAAGGACGGCGGCTTCGACACCTTGCGGGTGAATCTGTACCCGTTCCGGCACATGGGCCCGGCGCCCGACTTCACGCTCAGCAATTCCTGGTGGCGGACGACCGAATGGGTCGTCACCAACGCCCTGGCCGCGAACCTCAATGTGATCCTGGATTTCCACGAATACGAGATCACCGGGAAAGACGCGGCCAGCAATAAGGCCAAATTCCTCGCCTTCTGGCGGCAGGTGGCGCCGCATTTCCGGAATGCGCCGGACCGGGTGCTGTTTGAGATCCTGAACGAGCCCAACGGCCAGATGACGCCGGAATTGTGGAACCAGACTCTGGCTGAGGCGCTGGCCATCATCCGCGCGAGCAACCCCACCCGCACGGTCGTCATCGGGCCCGCCTTCTGGAATTCGATCGATCACTTGGCTGAGCTAAAGCTGCCCGAAGCGGACCGCAACCTGATTGTGACGGTGCATTATTACAAGCCGATGGCATTTACCCATCAGGGCGCGCCCTGGGTTCAGCCGACGCCCAAGCTCGGCGCAGTCTGGCAGGGCACGCCCGAGGAGCGCGCGGCGATCGAGGCGGATTTCAACAAGGCCCAGGCTTGGGCCAAACAGCAGAATCGTCCCATCTTGCTCGGCGAGTTCGGCGCGTTCGACAAGGGCGAGATGCCCTCGCGGGTGCGCTGGACGGATTACATCTCGCGCACGGCCGAAAAAGAAGGTTGGAGCTGGGCTTACTGGCAATTTGATTCGGATTTCATCGTCTACGAGATTGGAAAAGAGCAATGGGTGGAACCGATTCATCAAGCCCTGATTCCACCCGCCGACGCGAAAGCGCCGTAGTCGACCCAGTCACACCAGGGCTGGCTCCGATTAACGCAATCGAGTCCCGGCCGAAAAGACTCGAGTCCACGGGTGGCGGTCATTTTGTCCAGATTGATTCCGGGCTCGGCGCGATCGTTTTGACCGGTCATGACGGAACTGCAACACAACCAACCGGATACTGACAACTAAATCTTTTCCGGCCATCCACCATTAATCAGGAACGGTAATTGCTGCCACGGACCTGTGAAAATCCGTCGACGCGTGAACCATCTCAACCACGAGGATCTGCCATGAATGCCGAATGCCCGAATCTGGCAACGTGCCCGATGTTCAAGTACTTCCAGACCGATTATGCGAGGGAGGCCTATATCTCGCTGTATTGCCGGGACAGATTCGTTGATTGCGAGCGGAAAAAGCTCCGGGACGACTGCAGAACGGTGCCGGACAAGCTGCTGCCGGACGGCCAATATCTGTAATTGTAGCCGTCCGCGGGGGCTCGAAACCGCAACGCGGTGCTCGCCGGGTTGACTGCGGTTTTGGCCGCCACCGCCGGCGGGAGAAATCGCGGGATTGGAAATCCCGGGGCCTGCGCTAAACTTCCGCCCATGAAAACCACGATACCGGACGAGTTGAAGAAGGACCTGCCGCAAACTCCGTGGGGCAAACTTCTCACCGCCACCCCCGTCATCATGACGGTCATCGCCACGCTGCTGGCCGGACTGGCCTCCAGCGAGATGACCCGCGCCCAATATGACCGGGCCTTGGGCGCGCAACTGCAATCCAAGGCCGGCGACCAGTGGAGTTACTTCCAGGCCAAGAAGCTGCGCAGCGCGATGCAACACAACTCGCTGGAACTCCTGCAGGCCGTCACCGATGTTCATCCGCTCGAAAATCCGGCGCTGGAAAAAATCCCGACCGTGGCAGCACCCGCGCTTGACCCCAGTCTGCAGGCCGCGCTCGACGCCGTCGAGCAGCAGCAGCCCGAAACCAAGATCGCCGCGGCCTTAAAACCGGTTTCTGACCGGGCCCTCGCTGCCGCGTTAGAGGCCGCCCGGAATCAGGCGCGAGATTTTGATGCCGCGCTGGCCCCGGCCAATCAAGCGCTCGCAGAATTGGAAAAATCGCTGCCCGCCGGTGACAAATCCGCCGCCCGTGACTTGACCGCCGCCCAAATGCGCTATGCGGCTCTGCGCTATGATGCCGAAGCCCGGTTGAACCAAAGCGTCGCCAACCTCCTGGAATTGCAGGTCCGCAAGGCGAACCTCTCCGCCGAACGCCATCACCGGCGCAGCGGAAAGTTTTTCTTCGGCATGCTGGCCGCGCAGGCCGCCGTCATCGTGTCCACGCTGGCCATGGCCGCGCGCCAGCGCAACCTGCTCTGGACGCTGGCCGCCGCCGCCGGCATCGCCGCCATCGTCTTTGCCGTTTACGTTTACCTGCGAGTGTAACCTGGCGCGGACTGGCGAACGATTTGGCCCGGTGGAGAGTGACTCTTCCGGCCCGGGAAAGGAAAGCGGATGACCAAAATGATCCAGTTGGCCATGGGGCTAGGCGCGTTGGGGTGTTTGATAACCAGCGCCAACCCGGCCGCCGGCCAGGCATCAACAAACCCCGCGCCGCCAGCTTCCACCCACCCGGCACGCCCGACGCCGCCCACTCGCGACGCGCATACGCCGGGTTATGTCACCGCCACTAAGTTGCCCGATGGCGCCGTTCCCCCGGCGGATGCCGATGGCAATTTCATCATCGGGCCAACGCACCATCCCGCACCGGAAATGGCCGGCCAGACCAACGTGCCGCACGGAACCGTCTATGAATTCACCATGAGCTCGGCCGACAGCAAGTTTTATCCCGGCATCGCGCGCGACCCGGGCACCTTTGGCACGCCCGACCCGGCCGACCCTGCCAAACTGGTGGTGACCACCAGCCATCCGGCGCCTTACACCCGGCGTGTGGCGGTTTATGTGCCCAAACAATACGTTCCCGGCACCGCCGCGCCGTTCATCGTCGGCGCGGATGGGCCCGACCGGGCGCTGTTCACGGCGGTGGACAACCTGATTGCCGGGCGCAAAGTGCCGGTGATGATCGCCATCTCCATCGGCAGCGGCGGCGGCGATGCCCAGGGCAGCGAACGCGGTTTGGAATACGACACGATGTCCGGCCGCTATGCGGAATTTGTCGAGCAGGAAGTGCTGCCGCTCGTGGAAAGCAAATGCAGCGTGAAATTGACGAAGAATCCCGATGGCCGGGCGACGATGGGCGGCAGTTCCGGCGGCTCGTGTGCCTTGATCATGGCCTGGTATCATCCGGAGCTTTACCATCGCGTCCTGACCTATTCGGGCACCTACGTGAACCAGCAGTGGCCGCCGAGCGCCGAAACGCCTCATGGCGCCTGGGAATTTCATGAGCACCTGATCCCGAACCGCCCCGCCAAACCCATCCGCATCTGGCTGGAAGTCGGCGACCGCGACCTGCTGAATCCGAACGTCATGCGCGACAACATGCACGATTGGGTGGTCGCCAACGAGCGCATGGCCCGGGAGCTGGCCACCAAGGGCTATCATTACCAGTTCGTGTTCGCCCGCAACGCCGGCCACACCGACAGCCACGTGAAACAACAGACGTTGCCCGAGGCTTTGGCATGGCTGTGGCAGGGTTATCAACCGGTGACCCATTAAGGCGAATGAGTTCCCTGTCTGGCTGCCGCACACATTTTTGCGAAGCCGCCGGCGGACGGCATGCGCGACGGGGCATTCCGGTTTTAAGGAGCGGCGACAATGCGATAAAATCGGGCGGAATTGGTACGGGCGGCGTCGTCCGTGATGGAAAACAGATTTCCCACAGCGATGAAATTAGTGAGGGCCGTCCATGCCGGTGCCGTCAAATCGTCCTTGTATTCCACGCGGTAGTTCACGTTTGATTGCGTCACAAAGCTGAGAATGAAGCCGCTGGCGCCGCTGAAATTGAAGCCGGCAAGCTGCGGCGGGTTGAGTACGGTGCCGGGCGAGCCGATGTCGCCGTTGGCCGCAGCGGTGAAAGCGCCGTTTTGGCCGGCGGCACTCAAGCCGCCAAAGGTCCCGGTGGCCGGGTCAAACCCGAAGGAAACGCCGCGCGTGGCGGCGGCAAAGGTGACGCTGGCCACCGTGTCCGTCAGGGAGTTCGCGGCGGCATTCCAGAGATAAATCGCGTCGCCGCTGGAACTGAAGCCGATGTTCGGATAAGTAATCATCTGCAGCCGCGCGGGAAGATGTTGCGATCCCCACCACGCGCGAAATGCGTCAGGCGTCAGGTCTTCGACCAGCACGATGGATTCGCCGGGCGCGATGTTGACGGCATTGGTAATGGTCTCGGCATCGGAAAATGAATGGTGATCGTCATCGAAGCGGTAGCCTTGCAGGTTCACGGCAAAATTGCCGAGGTTGCTCAACTCCCACCAATCGGAGGTGGTCAGCGAACCTTTGGCCTCGCTGGACATGACTTCGGTGATGACCAGATGGGGTTTGGGCGTGACGGTCAAAAGGGCGGACACAGTCGTGCCGCCCGCCAAATTGGACACGCTCACCGAATAGATTCCCGCCTGACTGGCTTGCACGTTCTTAAGAGTCAGTTGCGCATTGGTCTGGCCGGCGAGATTGGTGCTGCACAAACGCCATTGATACATGGGGGCCGGACTGGCGGCGGCTTGCACGGTGAACACAGGATTCTGGCCAACGTACGCCCACAAATCCGCGGGGGGCTGCGTGATGATCGGCGCAGCGGCGGGGACGAAACTTTCGCTTGCCAGGCCCGACCACGGGCTCGATAGCGGCGGATTATTCGCGCCGGTCAGGTTGTGATGGCTCGCGTTGTAGGCGCGGGCGGTGATGGTGACGTTCGTGATCAGCGGAATGGCGCCGGTGTAAATCAACGCATTCGCCGCGACCCCACCGCCAGACACGCGCGGGTCGGTGCCGTTGGTGGTGTAATAAATCGTCGCGCCCGGCGCGGTGAGCGTGAGCGTGGCCCCGTTGGTGAACGCGCCGGTGAGGTTGTTGAAAACCGGTTTCGCGACAAAGTTGGTGTCCATGAAGTTCAACCGGTCGGCATACCATTTTTTCAGAAAATTCACTTCGCCTTGGTAAGTTCCCGGAAACGTGTAGCTGTAACCGGAAATGGTGATGGTGCCCGAGCGCGGCGCGGTCAGCGACGGCCAGCGGGCGGCCTCGCGCGGCTCTTCGGCCTGCACCTGCGCGACGAGCGCGTCGATGTCCGCGTAAATGTGGTTGGTTGAAAGCGCGCCGGCCCGCAAATCTTCGTAGCGGTCAATCCACGCCTGCCAGAAATCAATGTCCGTGAACATGCGGCCCCACCACGTGTAATTGAAAAAGTCCGTGCCCAGATCGCCGTTGGGCGCCCGCCAGTAAAGCGGGCTGTAATCGCGCCCATCGGTGGAACCTTGCGAGCGGTCAAAATCCCAGATCGGCCCGAAGACCAGCACGTTGGTCCGCGGCTTGTAGAAATACGCGCTCAGCCGCAGCGCGTCCACGTTGAACGTCACCACGTTCAAAATGTGATGATCAATCCACGAGGCCTGATCCAGGTAAGCGCGAAAGCCGTTGGTGGCATTCGTGTAGCTGGCGCCGTTCAGCGCTGTGCCGAAGGCGTTCATGTAGCTTTGCAGATACTGCTGCTGCGGCGCGCGCTGCGGCGTTGCGATGTCAAATTCGTGCGGTGCGACATAGGCGATGGTCTGCCCGGCGGCGTTGAAGCCGCTTTCGCCCGCATCGAGCCGGTCGATCTTCATCATGTAACCGCCGGTGACGTTTGGCGAAGAATTGTCGAGCGGATGCAGCGTGTCCACGGAATGGATCTTGTCAATGTCCACGCGGTTGGCATCCCACTTGATTTTTTCCTCGAGCACATAAATGCCGTTGTAATTGGTCGCCGTCACCGGGCCGGCGTTGGTGACCAGATACACCTCCACCAGGCGCGTGCGCGGCGCGTAACGGCCGATTTCATTGCTCAATTGGTAGATCAGCGGATTGTGAATCAGCACCGGCTCGAAATTGTTCGGCGCGTACAGAACGAAATCGGATTCGGCCGGCAGGCCGAGCGGCGAGTAATCGGCGGAGTTGTTCAGGTCGTCCCAGAATTCCACGGAGAACGCGTGCTTGGCAATGTATTCGGTGCTCGAGCCGCGAATGTGAAAACCGGCGCGCGCCGTGAGCGTGGGGATGTTGGTGAGCGAGGTGTTGCCGTTGACCGGCTCGTAAAGGGAAACGTTCACCAGTTGATTCGTGGAACCGTAGGTGTCATCCGTCGGAATGTTGGCCTCGCCAAAGTTGTAAAGGACCATCGCCGGCAGATTGGAATTAGTCTTGCTCAGGCCCGAATCCAGTTTCAAGTAAGTCTCGCTGTGAACCGGCCCCGGCAGCAGGCCCGCGCCGAACGCCCGCGCCCGCACCTGCCCGAAACCCGTGATGGAAAGGGGACTGGCATACGTCGCCGAATCCGACGTGGGCACGCTCCCGTTCAACGTGTAATGAATCGTGGCGTTGTTGGAGGCCGTTGAGAGCTGCAATGTGAACGACGCGGTGAAGGTGCCGCCCGGGCGCGAAAAAATCACCGGCGGCGAAAAATTGGTGCCGGCAATCAGGTTCGCCTCGCCGGGCGTGGGCGCCGGAAAATAGCCGGCAAAATTCGGATTGAACAGGTCGCGGCCATACGCAACATCCGGCAACTGCGCCGGAAAATTTGTATAGACGGACACGATGTTGGTCTGGCTGTCCGCCAGCGCCAAATAGCCGCCATTCACGGGCAGCCGGAAATTCGTGTGCAACTCGGCGAGGTTGTTGGTGCGGTTTTTACCGGACGCGAAGACGACCATGAAATTATCCGAGCCCGAGGCATCACCGGCGTCCAGCAGCACAACATTGGGGAAAATCCACTGGCGCAGATTGTTCGCGTTCGTCGTCAGCGACCAGCCGCTCAAATTCACGTCGCTGGCGGTGGGATTGTAAATCTCAATCCATGGCGAAGGATCACCGTCCGCGTCGACCGCCGTGGTGACGTTCGTGGCCATGAATTCCGAGATGCCCACGGCCTGCCAGGTCAGGTTGGTGGAGGCAGCGGACAATTTCAGGGAAGATAAACTGAACGCGACCAGCAGAACGGGAACCGGGAATTTCCCTATTACCCACCAAAAACTCAAGAGCGGGAACTTCATAAAAGTCCTAATATACATGCAATAAAAGAGACAGCAAAATTTATTTGGCCTGCACCCCTCGCTGGCGAAGCGACCAAGGGGGACGGCAAAGAATTCGCTCTCGGCGCGAAACCGCGGCATCGAGCGCATCTGGTGAGCCGATCGTAAGACGAGGGGGGCGCGCATTGGCCTTTCAGATCGCCGTTTGTGACCGGCTCCAGCCCCAGCGGGGCAGCATCTTTGTAGCAGCGCATCCCCAAACCATCCAGCTCCGTCAGGAGCGGCATATTTCGCCCCGACGGGGCTTTGGATTTTAATGGGCTCGTTGGCTACAGAGATCCCGCTCCTGACGGAGCTGTCATATCTTGAAATCACAATTTGTGATTTCAAATTCAAGCGGCGCGCACAGAGTGACGCGCCCTGCCTGCTCAATTCTTCGCCGAGGCAAGCTCCTCCTCAAAATCCACGATCTCCTTGATTTGAGTTAAGAACCAGCGGTCGATTTTCGTGAGGTGGAAAATTTCCTCGATGGTGAAGCCGGCGCGCAGGGCGTGGCGGATGAAGAAGATTCGCTCGGCATTCGGCACGCTCAATTTGCGGCTGATGACGTCGCGCGGCAGAATGTCGCGATCGCCATAGACTTCCGTGCCGATGCGCCACGGTTTGCCGTCGCCGCCCAGGCCGCTCCGGCCAATCTCGAGCGAGCGCAGGCATTTTTGCAGGCTTTCCTTGAACGTGCGCCCGATGGCCATCGCTTCGCCCACGCTCTTCATTTGCGTCGTCAGCGTCGGGTCCGCCTGCGCGAATTTCTCGAACGCGAACCGCGGAATCTTGGTGACGACGTAATCAATCGTCGGCTCGAAGCTGGCCGGGGTCTCGCGCGTGATGTCGTTCTTGATTTCGTCGAGCAGGTAGCCGACGGCGAGCTTGGCGGCGATTTTGGCGATGGGAAAGCCCGTGGCTTTGGATGCGAGCGCGGAGCTGCGGCTCACGCGCGGGTTCATCTCGATGATGACCATGCGGCCGTTGTCCGGGTTGACGGCGAACTGGATGTTCGATCCGCCGGTCTCGACGCCCACGGCGCGAATCACGGCGAAGCTGGCGTCGCGCATGATCTGGTATTCCTTGTCCGTCAGCGTCTGGATGGGCGCCACGGTGATGCTGTCGCCGGTGTGCACGCCCATCGGGTCGAAATTCTCGATGGAGCAGATAATGACGCAGTTGTCGGCCTTGTCGCGCATCACTTCCATTTCATATTCCTTCCAGCCGAGCAGGGATTCCTCGATGAGAATTTCGCTGACGGGCGAGAGGTCCAGGCCGCGCTTGGCGAGTTCCTCGAATTCGTCGCGGTTGTAGGCGATGCCGCCGCCGGTGCCACCCAGCGTGAACGCCGGCCGGATGATGACCGGGAAGCGGCCGATTTTTTCGGTCACCGCGCGGGCTTCTTCGAGATTGTGAGCCGTGCCGGAAATCGGCACATCCAGCCCGATGGACAGCATCAAATCCTTGAACGCCTGGCGGTCTTCGCCCTTGTGAATCGCCTCAGCCTTGGCGCCGATCATTTCGATGCCGTGCTTTTCCAGGGTGCCGGTGCGATGCAGCGCCATGGCGGTGTTCAGCGCCGTCTGGCCCCCGAGCGTGGGCAGCAAAACCAGTTTGTGAGGGGTTGAGGGTTGAGCGTTGAGGGTTGAGGGGCCGACCGGAACCCCCATCTTTTTCATCTCGGCCAGTTCGCGGACGATGATTTTCTCGACGCATTCCGGCGTGATGGGCTCGATGTAGGTGCGGTCGGCGAACTCCGGATCGGTCATGATGGTGGCCGGGTTGGAGTTGACGAGGACGACGCGGAAACCTTCCTCCTTGAGCGCCTTGCAGGCCTGGGTGCCGGAGTAATCGAATTCGCACGCCTGGCCGATGATGATCGGGCCGGCGCCGATGATGAGGACGGAATGAATGTCAGTGCGCTTGGGCATGCTTCAAACGGCAGGAGATTAAACACGAAGCGAACGAGGAGCGAAAGGAAATTGCAGGGGCGAACGATTTACGTTTTATAGCCATGCGCCCTGGCCGGCCAGGCGGCGATGAATAGAACGGTCCCGGCAACGGCGCAGCCGATCAATCCCGCAAACCCGGCGTTCCAGCCGTAGTGCTGGACGACAAATCCCAGGCCCCAGCCGGAGAGCGTCGTGCTCGCGTAGCCGAACAGGCTGGTCAGACCGACGGCGGTGGCGGCGGCTCGCTTGGTGGCGAGATTGGCGCAGGCGATGGCCAGCAGGCATTGCGGGCCGTAGACAAAAAAACCGGTGGCGCAGAGCAGACCGGTGATGAGCCATTCCGATTGCGTCTGGATTTTCCAGAACAAAAGGACCGACACGCCCGCGAGCGCCATGTAAACCACGCAGGCGCGGGCAGCACGCCCACCGAGGAATCGGTCGGTAATCCAGCCGCCGAGCAACGCGCCCACCAGTCCGAACACCTCGAACCCGGCAATCATCCACGCCGCGTGCAGAATTTCGACGTGCCTGGTTTCCATCAACGACGTCGGGCCCCAGTCGAAGACGGCGTAACGAATCGTGTACACGAAGAAATTCGCCGTCGCGAGCAGCCAGATATATTTATTGCCGAAAACCTGCCGCAACAAAAAGGCCCTGAAATCGGCGGGCGATTCAAATTCCGATCCAGCCACG
>DATJOW010000179.1:0-9673 GCA_035506715.1 Candidatus Acidiferrum sp.
CAAAGCATCCGCTTTCCCGCTGGACCTCAAGTCGCTCAGCGCGACGATTACCGTTACCACGAATTATTCCACCCTTTCCAGCCCGGCCAAGTATCTCAAGAAGTCCGTCAGCCTCAAGCAGGTGCTGATGATGGTCACCAACACCGTCCGCTATTACACCGGCACAAACCCGCCGCAGGGTGTCCGAATCGCTTGGGATCCTTACGGCAGCTACTATCCTTACCTGACCAACAGCCTGGGTTATTACCACAGCCTGAGCGGGATTGCTTACGCGTACGTCGAGGACATTGCCACGTCGTTCAAAGGCAATGGCGGCAGCGGTGGCAGCGAAAGCGACGTGATCGTGTTCTACCTGGACATCTATGGCTATGACTTGAATACCAACTACTGGGAGATCTACCAGGATTACGGCACCGGCACCTTAAAGGCGAGCGCCAGCAGCTCGGGCACCACCACGATGACCATCAGTTCAAAGGGTGGCGGCTATGGCGAGATTTTGAACAGCGACGATGGCGTCAGCAGTGGCAATGCGACGTTCAAGGGCACTGGCCAGCCGTTATCGGGACAGATCCCGTACTCAGTCTGGTATTGGGCAGACTAATTGCCAGCATACTTTTTCTCACTCAAACCAAGACAGGCATTGCTTGTCTTGGTTTTTTGTTTAGGCTGAAGCCCGGTTTGAAACTGGAATATGAGACCGAAATTTGTGGTTACACTGTTGTTACTGGCGGCATTGATCCTGGGTGGAGCTTTGCTTTTGAAGCCATATCTGGGTAGCCGACCCGTTCCCCCACCCGAACCGGCATCCATACCCGGCGCCCCGGCCGTCCCCCCAGCTGAGACCAGCCTCTCCGCCACCGCTGCCCCGCCGCCCGAACCTGTGCCGGCATCCCTTCCTGCGGCACCAGTTGTGGCCACCAAACCTCTGACGCCCGAACAACGCCAGGCGGCTATTAACGCCGAGGTGGACCGCCTCTATGAATTGGCCGCGAAAGACGACTCCGTCTCCCTTTCCAACATCCTGGCCGACCTGACCAATACCAATAAAGAAATCCGGGAAGCCGCTATTGAGGCCACCAAAGAGTTTGGCAGCACCGATGCGATCCCGGCGTTGAAAGCCGCAGCGGACGCAACCGACGACATTTCGGACAAGATCGCCTACCTGGAGGCCGTGGATTTTCTGAACGTGCCCCCCTTCGACCCCAACGAAAAGGTCAATAACGCGCCCAAAACCCCGGAACAGATTCAATTGGATCAGCAAAAGCAAGCCGCCCGGGAGGCTCGGCGGCTGCGCGGGAAGAGATCGGGTCCGGACCAGAATTCTCAATCTCCACCCGCCAACAGCCAGGATAGCGGGCAATCCGCCAGCCCCAATCCATAGGCGGCGCCACAAAACCAGGTTGGAGTCCTCAGCCCTTCACCGCCGACCCCAGCGAACCAACGAATTTGCCGACGCGGTCCGCCATTTCCGGCAGCCGGCCGTGTTTGGCGATTTGATTTACCACCGCACTGCCCACCACCACGGCGTCAGCGGATGAGGCCACCCGTTTTGCCTGTTCCGGGTTGGAAATGCCAAAACCCACGGCCACCGGCAGGGACGTATGGGAGCGGATGCGGGCGACTTGCCGGGCGAGGTTGGCTGGCACCCGCGTCTGCATGCCCGTCACACCTTCACGTGAAATGTAATAAATAAATCCCGAGCCATGTTTCACGATGTAAGCCATACGGTCTTCCGGCGTCGTGGGCGCCACCAGATAAATATGGCACAAACCGGCCTGGTGCATGAGTGATTCGTAGCGGTCCGCCTCTTCCGGCGGCAAATCGAGCACCAGCAGGCCATCCACTCCCGCCCTGGCCGCAGATTGAATGAATCGCTTCAAGCCAACGCGGTGGATGAGGTTGAAGTAAATGTAAAGGACGATCGGGATTTGCGACTGGCGCCGGATGGCTTTTACCGTTTGCAGCACCCGCGGCGGCGTCGTGCCGGATTCCAGGCCGCGCTGCGCGGCGAGCTGGTTCACCAAACCATCAGCCAGCGGATCGCTGAACGGCACACCCAGCTCAAGGACGTCCACGCCCGCCCGGTCGAAGGCCAGGGCCAGCCGGCGGGTGGCCGCCAGGTTCGGGTCGCCCGCGCCGATATAGACGACGAAGCCCTTTTGGCCATCGCGCTTGAGCCGCGCGAACCGTTCTTCAATGCGATTCATGGCCGGTGAGTTTCAAGTTTCAGGTTTCAAGTTTCAAGCGGATTGTAAGCCCGGCCACCCTCTCGCACCGCAGCGAAGCAAAGACGGAATGCGCCGCTTTTTAATTTGAGCGGCGCTCCCCCGGCTCCTACAATCAACGCATGGCCAGCATCTTCGGGCATCTGTTTCGCATCGCGACCTGGGGCGAATCCCATGGCGGCGGCGTAGGGGTGATTGTGGACGGCTGCCCGCCGCGCCTGCGGCTCACCGAAGCGGATATCCAGCCCGATTTGGACCGGCGCCGGCCCGGACAGTCCAGGATTGTCACGCCCCGCAAGGAATCCGACAGGGTGCAAATCCTGTCCGGCACGTTCGGCGGCAAAACGCTCGGCACGCCCATCTGTCTGTGGGTCAAAAACGAGGATGCCCGGCCCGAGGCTTACGCCGAGATGAAAACCAAGTTCCGGCCGTCGCACGCGGATTTCACCTACTTCGCCAAATACGGCATCCGCAACTGGCAGGGCGGCGGCCGCGCCAGCGCCCGCGAAACTGTCGGCCGCGTCGCCGCCGGCGCCATTGCGAAAAAAATTTTGCGGGAACGTCATGGCGTCGAAGTCCTGGCCTACGTCAAACAGGTCCAGCGCCTGGCCGCCGATGTCGATCCGGAACGCGTCAAGCTCAAGGACATCGAATCCAACATCGTGCGCTGCCCGGACCGCAAGGTCGCGGACAAAATGATCCGGCTGATTGAGAAGATGCGGCGCGCGGGCGACACCGTAGGCGGCATTGTCGAAGGCGTGGCGCGCAGCGTGCCGGCCGGCTGGGGCGAACCGGTGTTCGACAAGCTGGAGGCGGATCTGGCCAAGGCCATGTTGAGCCTGCCGGCCTCCAAAGCGTTTGAAATCGGCTCCGGCTTCGGCGGCATCACGCTCACCGGCCGGGAGCATAACGACCCGTTCCGCGCCCGGGGCGGGAAAGTGTTCACCACCACGAACTATTCCGGCGGCATCCAGGGCGGCATCTCGAACGGACAGCTGATCTTTTTCCGCGTCGCGTTCAAGCCGGTGGCCACGGTCATGCACGAGCAGGACACGGTGGATGAAGCGTTTCACAACACGACCCTCAAAGGCCGCGGGCGTCATGATCCGTGCGTGCTGCCCCGCGCGGTGCCCATGGTGGAGGCGATGACCGCGCTGGTGCTGGTGGACCATGCCCTGCGGCACCGGGCGCAGTGCGGCTGAGGCGGGAGGCTTTCGAGTTGATTTTTGCCCTCCCAGACGCGAATCTGATTTAGCAAGGCAAACCATTATGGCAGAGAAAAGCATCAATGAAATTTCGCGTGACGCGCGCGTGCTGTTCAACAAGGCCAACGAAGCCGCCCAGCGGGAAAACGTGGACTACGCCATCACCCTGTTCAACCAGGTGCTGGAAAAGGAGCCGGCGTTTCTGGACGGCCGCCGGGCGCTGCGGTCGGCGCAATTCCAGAAAGCCGGCGACAAGGGCAGTGGATTTTTCAAAAGGATGCTCAGCGGCGCCGGCAACTCGCCGCAGGTGCTCAAGGCCCAGGCCGTGTTGCGCAGCAACCCGGCGGGCGCGCTCGCCATTGCCGAGCAGATTTTGAACGGGGACCCGAACAGCTCCGCCGGGCACCGGATTGTTGTGGACGCGGCAAACGCACTGGAACTGCCACAGACCGCCGTCATGTCGCTCGAAATCATGGCGAGAAACTCGCCCAAAGACAAAAATCTGGCCATTGAATACGCTTACGCCGTGGGTACCGCCGGGGGCGACACGAGCCAGGCGGAAAGGGTTTTGGGTGAGCTGCTGCGCAATAATCCGAACGACGGCGAGTTGAACCAGGCGCTCAAGGACCTGTCCGCCCGCAAAACGCTGGATCAGGGCGGCTACAACGCGCTCGCAGGCGGCCAGGGATCTTACCGCGACATTTTAAAGGACAAGCAGCAAGCCACCTCGCTGGAGCAGGAAGCGCGCGTGCAAAAGTCCGAGGATATCACGGAAAAGCTGATCGGTGAATACGAAGCGCGCCTCAAAACCGAGCCCAATAACCTCAAGCTGGTGCGCTCGCTCGCCGAGCTTTACGCGCAGAAAAAACGGTTTGATCAGGCGCTGGCCTTCTTTGACCGGATCAAGAATTCCGACATGGGCAACGACCCGTCGCTCGAACGCGCGATTGCCGACACGCACGTGCGGCGGTTTGACCACCAACTCGAACAACTGGATCCCGCCGCGCCGGATTACGCCGAACAATCAGCAAAGATTCAGGCGGACAAACTGAATTTCCAGGTCGCCGAATGCCAGAAACGGGTGGAAAAATATCCAACGGACCTGGCGATCCGGTTCGAGATGGGGCAGTTTTATTTTCAAATCGGCAAAATTAACGAGGCGATTGCCGAATTTCAAAAGGCGCAAGGCAATCCGCATAAGCGTCTCGCCGCGATGAGCTTCCTTGCGCAATGTTTTGCCAAGCGCAAGATGTTCGACCTGGCCGCCAACACGCTGCAGAAGGCCATCAAGGAAAAGGTGGTGTTTGACGAAGAGAAAAAGGACCTCGTTTACAATCTTGGCAGCGTGCTGGAAACCATGGGCAAAAAAGAGGAAGCCATCGAGCAGTTCAAGCTCATCTACGAAATGGATGCCGCTTACAAGGACGTCAGCGCCAAGATCGACGCTTATTACGCGGGGCAATGAATCCGGCCGCCCGGCGCGCTAAATCCGTTTCTCGTCCGCGTCAATGTAATCCACAAAGGTCTGTATGTCGTCGCGATGGGCCATGCCGGACTGCTCCTTGCGCATTTTGAGCCGGGCCAGCGCCGCTTCGTCTCCCGGCAGCGGACGGCTCAACAAATCCTTCAGATGCGCGGCTTTGTCGGCGGCGGATTTTTTGACGTTGCGGCGAACCCAGTCACAGACCTCGCCGTCGGTGACGGTCTTTTTGACGACCTCAATCATCTGTTCGTGGGCGACGCCGGCGTATTTAAGCCACAGGCCGTCGAAGCCCTTGCCGAAGTTCTCCTGATAATCGGCGTGCAATTTCCCCGCCAAATGCAGGCGGATTTTGTCAACGTATCGCGGCAGGTAACTCCAGCCGTCCATGATTTCGCGCGGGCTGCGCGGATAAATGATTTCGCTCATAGGTTGCCAAACCAAATCGTTAAATCATTAAATCAGGTTGTCAAATTTGAATTTGGCTTCATCTTCCCGGCATGAAACGGTTCGACTACGACGTGGTGGTTCTGGGTGGCGGCAGCGCCGGTTACGCGGCCGCCCGGACCGTGGCCGGCGCCGGACGGCGCACGGCCGTCATCGAGGGCGGCCGGGAGGTGGGCGGGCTTTGCATCCTGCGCGGTTGCATGCCAACCAAGGCGCTGCTTTACGCCGCCGAAGTCCTGCACCTGGCGGGTCACGCCCAGCCGTGGGGCATCCGCGCCGGCAAAGTGGGCTTTGACTTCACCCAAGTCATGGCCCGCAAAGATGCGCTTATCCGGGATTTTGCGGATTATCGCCGGGGCCAGCTCACCAACGGCAAATTCAAATTCATCCGGGCCAATGCTCGGTTTGTAGATAAGCACACGCTGGAATTGATTACCCCTCACCCGGCCTCCGGCCACCCTGTCCCCGCCCAGCGGGGAGAGGGACGGGGCGAGGGGCGCTCGAGACAAATCACCGCCAGACATTTCATCATTACCACCGGATCGGTTGCGGCTCCGCCGCCCCTGCCGGCCCTCCGGTCGGTCGGCTATCTGACCAGCGATGATGCGCTCCAATTGCGGCGCCTGCCCAAATCACTCATTGTCCTCGGCGGCGGGGCGGTGGCGTGTGAATTCGCGCAGTTCTTTGCCCGGTTCGGTGTCCGAGTGACCCTGGTCCAACGCAGCGAGCACCTGCTGCGCGAATTCGACCCCGACGCGGCGCAGGTGATGGAACAAGTTTTCCGGCGGGAGGGGATACGGGTTTTTACCGGGACGAAGTTGCTGGGTGCCGGGCGGAGGGGAAAACTGAAGACGGTCTCTTTCGAGCAAAACGGCAAAGCCGTCTCGGTTTCGGCAGCCGAAATTCTGTTCGCGCTGGGCCGCGCGCCCAACACGGCCTCACTCGCCCTGGACCGCGCCGGAGTGGCCACGGAGGGCGGGCGCATCGTCGCCGACGCGTTCCTGCAAACGAGCGCGCCGCATATTTATGCCGCGGGCGATTGCACCGGCCCGCACGAAATCGTCCACCTCGCGGTTCAGCAAGGTGAAATGGCGGGCCATAACATTGTGCACCCGCAACGGCCGCGAAAAATGGACTACCGCCTGTTGATCTCGGTCGTTTTCACCGAACCCCAGGTGGCCCGGGTGGGTCTGACGGAAAAGGAGGCGCAGGCAAACGGCCTTGCCTGCCGGGCGGCGAGTTATCCATTCGATGACCACGGTAAATCCCTCATCATGGAGGCCAAGGACGGTTTTGTAAAATTGCTGGCTCATCCGAAGACCGGTGAGATCCTCGGGGGCGCATGTGTCGGGCCGGCGGGCGGCGAGCTCATTCACGAAATCGCTGCCGCCATGGCCAAGCGGATGACCGTTCACGAACTGGCGGCGATGCCGCATTATCACCCGACGCTGGCGGAAATCTGGACCTACCCGGCGGAAGAGTTGGCCGCGGAGATCAAGCGATGAAGCCGGTCGGCGACGGGCAGCCGCAAAGCGGATGACGGGACGGGTAGCGGTTGCGTTTCAAGCCAGCTATCCGGCCATGGCCGGGACCGGTGGGGTTGGGCTGTTGGCTGGGGCGATGGCGGAGTGCGGTTGGCCTTTGACCTTGCCGTCCAAGGTGTCCCGGATCAGTTGGGCCACCTGGTTGGGCTGATACGGTTTGGCCAGGAAGATGTTTTCGCCTTGCGCGAATTCCTTTCCGGTCAGGGCGGAACTGTAGCCGCTGGCATAGATGACTTTGAGGCTCGGCTTCCGCTTTTTTAATTCCACCGCCAAATCGCCTCCCGTCATACCGCCCGGCATGATCATATCGGTCAGCAGCAAATCCACCTGACCGTTGCATTCATCCCAGACCCGCAGGGCTTCCACTCCCGAGGAAGCAATCAAAACGCGATACTCGTATTGCTGGAGAATCTCGCGCACGAGCTCGAGCAACCCCACTTCATCCTCGACCAGCAAGAGGGTTTCCTTGCCGCCGCGGATGGTTTCGGATTTCACGGAAGGGACGTCTGGGACGTCGCTGGCTTTGCCGGCGACCGGCAACAGGATGCGGAAGGTGGTACCGACCCCGACCTCGCTTTGCACTTCGATCCAGCCGTGATGTTGTTTAACCACGCCGTAAACCGTGGCCAGTCCCAAGCCGGTACCTTTGCCGACTTCCTTGGTGGTGAAAAAGGGTTCAAAAATCCGCTGCAACACCTTGGGCTCCATGCCGCAACCGGTGTCCGTGACGGTCAGGCAGTCAAACCAGCCCAGCCGGCCTTCGGGATGCTGCTTCAGATAGGCGGCGTCCACCTCCACGGCGGTCGTGGTGATGATGAATTTGCCACCTTTGGGCATGGCATCGCGCGCGTTGACGGCCAGGTTCATGACGATTTGCTCCACCATGCCGGCATCCGCTTGAATGCAGGGCAGGTCCGGCTGACAGTGGATTTCCAGCGCAATATCTTCGCCGATCAGACGCGGGAGCATGCTCTTGAGGTTTTGCAGCACGGCATTCAAATCCAGAATCTTTGATCGGAAAATCTGTTTGCGGCTGAAGGTGAGCAGTTGCCGGATGAAGCTGGCGGCGCGTTCCGCCGCCGCCGAAATCTGCTTGACGGAGCGGACGGCGTCGGTGCCGGGCTGAACGGCGTTGAGCAGCAGTCCAGCATGTCCCTGGATGACGGTTAAAATGTTGTTGATGTCGTGCGCCACGCCGGCGGCCAATTGACCGACCGACTCCATTTTTTGCGATTGCCGCAGTTGGGCCTCCAGCATCAAACGCTCGGTGATGTCTTCCACGGTAATGACCATCCCGTCAATCCTGCCGTTGGCATCGAAAAGCGGGGTGGCATTGGTGGACAGCAAGGTTCGGTGTCCCTCGGAACGATCAATAGCGTGATGCACATCCTGAACCGGTTGCCCGGTTTCCAGGACCTTTTTCAACGGCAACGGCTGCGATCCCGGCGGGGCGTGTCCCTCCGGGTCCGTGATTCGCCAGTCCAGCACACTGCACGTTCCGGCCGCCACCGCATCCTTGGCCAGACCGAGCACTTCTTCGGCCCGATGATTGGCAAAAGTGATGGTCCCGGCCTGATTGGCGACGACGATGCCCACCGGGCTGGTTTCCATGATGCGGCTGATCAGGTCGCGGTCGCGGCGGAGGTTCTCCTCGGCGCGTTTGGCCTTGATGGCATAGCGGATGGCGCGGTCGAGAATGTCGGCATTGAGCTGCCCTTTGACGAGATAGTCGGCCGCCCCGGAGCGCATGGCCTCCATGTCCACCTCCTGGTCGCCCTGGCCGGTCAGCAGGATCATCGGAGCCCGGTTGAACTGCTGGGATTCGCGCAACAATTCCAAGCCGGTCCGTTCGCCGAGACGATAGTCCAGCAGATAGACGTCGTGTTCCCGCCGCCGGACGGCGTCCAGGCCCTCGGGGAAATTATTAACCCAATCCAGTCGATACCGGCCGGTAATGCGTGAAATCAGCTCCCGAGTGATGATATAATCATCCTCGTCGTCATCCACCAGGAGGACTCTGACCGGAGCGTCTGACATGGGTGTTCAGTTTTCTTCGGGCGGCAGCTCGACCACTTCGAACCAATACCGGCCCAGCACCTTGATCAATTCGACCAGCGATTTGAAGGTGACGGGCTTGGTTACATAGGAATTCACCCCCAGGTCGTACGTGCGCAAGATGTCCTCTTCCGCCTTGGAGGTCGTGAGCACCACGATGGGAATCCGGCGTAATTCCGGGTCCGCCTTGATTTCCTTGAGCGCTTCACGGCCGTCTTTGCGGGGCATGTTCAGGTCGAGCAGAATCAGGCCGGGCAAAGGCGCATTCTTCTGGTCGGCGTACCGGCCCTGGCGGCGCAGGTATTCCATCAGTTCTTCACCGTCCTCCACCGTGTGGAGCATGTTGACCAGACGGTTTTCCGCGAATGCGTCGCGCGTCAACTGGCGATCATCCGGATCGTCGTCGGCCAGCAGAATGGTTATCATTTTACCTTCGGTTTTCATGGTCAGCCTTTCCTTGGTTGGTGTGGTTCCTCAGTTTAGGTGGTGATGTTTTTCTTGGTGTTTGGCGGCGCTTTGTCGTGCGTCGCCGGGATGGTTAAAATGAATGTGGAGCCTTCGCCCGGTTTGCTTTTAGCGGTGATGTCCCCCCCGTGGTACAGCGCAATCTTCCGCACAATCGCCAGACCCATTCCCGTTCCCTCGTACTCGTTCCGCGTGTGCAACCGCTGGAACACGTTGAAAATCCGATCCACGTACTTCTCCTCGAACCCAATG
>DATJOW010000180.1:0-17904 GCA_035506715.1 Candidatus Acidiferrum sp.
CGTAAATCGGAGCGTTGTTCTCCCCTGCTGATGCACAAGCCACCCACCGGGTACCGTCCGCGGATCCGGCCACGCCGTTCCAAGCCGTATCCGGCACATTATTCGACCTCCAACTGGCGCCGGAATTGGTCGAGCTGTACACCACGCCCATACTGGTCATAGCCAACAGTACGTTCCCGGTTGCCGAACAGCCCGCAGCGTTCCAGTAAAGGCCGGGCAGATTATTGGTGATCCAAGCCGCGCCGCCGTCGGTGGAAAGGAAAACGGAGTTGGTCGGCTTGTACCAGGCCGACTGCAGCGCCAGGATGATTGTGCCATCGGCCGAACACGCAAGCCTCACGTAGCCTTCGATGGGATCATTGGGCGCATTCAGGTTTGTCCACGTCTGGGCAGTGAGCCGGCTGCAACAGGAAAGAATTAGAACCAGCGCAAAGAACGAATTTTTTCTCATTATCCTCCTTATAAAAGGCAGCCGTTTCCGGTTCAAGACAAAACGCGCGACGCCGCCGCGCCCGCATCGCGGCTGGAACGGCGGAGTCCCTGAACGGGGAATCGCCATTTGATATTCCGGCCAACCTGTTCAACATTGGGCCATGAAAACCGCCACAGTCATCGCCCGCGTTCTGCTCGGGCTCGTCTTCGTCGTTTTTGGTTCCAACGCGTTCCTGCATTTCATTCAGGCGCCGCCGATGTCCGGTCCGGCCGGCGAATTCATCAAGGCGATGATGAGCACCGGCTACGTGAAGGTGGTGGGATTCTGTCAGGTCGCCGGCGGGCTGCTGCTGCTGATCGGGCGCTTTGTGCCGCTGGGCCTGACGCTGCTCGGGCCGGTGATTGTGAACATCCTCTGTTTCCACATCTTCCTGGAACGCCAAGGCTGGCAACTGGCGGCGGCCGTCGGCGCGCTTGCGCTGTTCCTGCTCTGGCGTCACCGCGCCAATTTCGCGGGATTGTTGAAACCGTAGGAATCCCGTCTGGGTTTCGCGCGGGGAACCAACGAACCGGATTTGTGCTTACCCAGGATCCAGATTCCGGTACCGACCAGGATCAAGGCTGCGCCGGACGGTTCCGGGGCTCCGATGTTATCAAAGCCAACTGCGAAGGTGCTCGGCGTGGCAACGACGATCCGGCTCATGGGCATGGCCGCGGAGAGTGTGGGATGAATGACCGACAATCCCAACGAGCCACCCGGCAACGGGACATTCGCGCTGGCGAGAAGCTGCCCGCTGCTGGAGTAGCCGGTGATCGTCATATTCCCGGCCGAAGACTGTTGAAAGTAAAGCGCATCCATCTGCACGAAAGTCGATGGGGCGGGTAAGATAAAAGTGAATCCGAACCCGGCGCCGAGCCCCACTCCCCCTCCGGGACTGTATCCGCCGCCGGTGAGATGATTTCCCGGCAGGACGGGTGGCAGGACCGGAGCGGCACCGTAGTCCACACAGAAAGTCGCCTGGCCGAAATTGTAGATGCCGTCCGTGAACGCAATGCCACTGAGCGGATCAACGAAACTCGTGCCCAACGGGCCTTCGGAAATATTCTCAAACGTTGCCAGCTGGGCACTGGCGGAGAATTCGGTTATGAGCAAACCAAGGCACAAGCCGACACCAAACCGCGCTTTCATTAGAAGAATCTGATTTTTTCTTAGGGTTAATTAGAAAATAGCGATCCGCGGCCGCAAATTCAAGGAAAATGTCGCGCCCGACCGAAGGCGAATTGTAGCAACATCAGCACCAGAGCCGGCGCAGCCCGGTTCCAGATCGAAGGACGCGGAGATTCGCCCATCAACTGTTCGGCGGCCAGTCCACGCCGGTCAGTTCCTTCGGCAACTGTTTCGGGTCAACGGGATAGATGAGCGAAAGATCCATTTTGGACTTCGAACCTTGGAGAAATTCGAGTTCCTCCGGCGCGCCGACGATGAGCCAGAGCGCCTCGGCGTCGGTGTCATTGAACACCTGGCGCAACTCCCCCGGCCCGACGAGCACGCCGCCATATTTCGGCACGGTCAAGGTCTGGTCGCCCACGCGCATCCGCCCGGTGCCTTCGAGCACGAAATAAAATTCCTCCTGGCGGATGTGCTGGTGCAGCGTGTTGGCGCTCTTGGGCGGCAGCCGCCAGAGCCGCGCGCCCAGATTTTCGCTGCCGGTGCGCTCCAGATAATCCGCGTTCGGAATTCTCATCAGGTTGGACGGCCGCCAGTGCAAGTCCGCCGGCGCAATCAGGAAGTAGCCTTTAATTGTTTTCACGGGTTTTGGATTTTACATGGTACGGTTTCCCGGTCTGGTAAAGCTCGCGCAATTGGCGGTCCTTTTCCGCCAGGGACGTTAGCCCCGCATCGGTGGCCAGCTGTTCCGCCTTTTCCACAGTGGTCACCGCCTCCGGGTAACGCCCGGCTTCGGCATAAGCGGCGGCCAACGTCCCGACAAACAAAGGTTGGCCATGACGAGTCGATTCACAAGCGCGTTCGGCCAGACGAACCGCCTCGGCCCCGTTGCGAAGTTGGTCGTCGGGATTGGTGGCCAGAGCCCATGCCAGGTTGTTCAGCGCATCGGCCTGGTTGGGATCCAATCGCAGGGCCGCCCGATATTGGGCCATCGCTTCCCGGGTGCGACCGGTTCGGTCAAGCGCCATGCCTGCATGCACGAACGTCTCGGGCTGTGCCGGATTGATCCGGATCGCTCTGCCATAGTTCTCGATGGCTTCATCAAACCGGCCCAGGGCGGCCAGGGCATCCGCCAAGCGGGTCAGCGCTTCGCATGAATCCGGCTTGAACTGGAGGGCTTTGTGGAAGTTCTCAATGGCTTCATCAAACCGGCCCCGGGCGGTGAGGGCCAGACCCAGGCTGTATTGCGCGTAGAAGTAATTCGGTTTGAGCTGGAGGGCCTTTTGATAATACGCGATCGCGTCGTCATACCGGCCCTGGGCAGCGAGCGCGACCCCCATGTCATACTGGGTTTCATAAAGGTTCGGATTGATCTGAGCCGCCTTCTGATAGTGTTCGATTGCCTCTGGGATGCGCCCCGTGTCATACAAATAGACGCCCAGGTTATGGTGCGCCAGCAGGCAGTCCGGGTTCTTAGCCAGCGTGTCAAGCCATAGGGTTTCCGTATTCCGGTAAATCCCCGCCTGCCGCCACGTCAGCATGCCGAGTGTGACCAGCAAGGCTCCGCCACAGCCGAGCTTGAGAACGGGTTGGGTTTTGAAGGCGAGCGTTATTCCCGCCGCCGCGAGCGCCATCAGGCCGATGCTCGCGACGTACTGGTAATGGTCGGCCACAAATGTATACCGGAACGTGTAAAGCATGATGAAACCGAGCAACGGGCTCAACGTGGCCACGTAAAACAAGGCCGCCACCTCGACACTGCGCCCGACGAAACGGCGGGTGAAAAAAATCACCGCGCCCGACCCGATTCCCAGGACCAGCCAGACGTAAGCGGAGGGCTTGGCGGGATCAATCGCCCAGCGCGGATAACTGAACGTCAGCTGCACCGGCCAGAATAATTTGCCGGCGTAAAACCAGAGCGCATGGCTGGCAACGAGCAACCGCTCCAGCCAACCCATCGAAAAAGATTTCCCTTGCACGCCTTGATGAAATCGCTCCCACCACACGGTCAGCAGTCCCATGCCCAGACCCATCGCCAAAAATGGAGCCACTTGAACCATCCGCCGCCAGCCAATCGGTTTGGCTTTCAGCCAGAGAACCAACAGCAGCGCCGCGGGCAAGGTACAGGCCGTCGTTTTGCTCAAGAGGGCCAGCGCGTAAAATCCGAGCGCCAGCCCATACCAGATTCGATTCGATTTTTCCCCGATAAATTCAATCCAGCAGCCCAGCGCCAGCAAAATAAAAAAGAGCGACAACACGCTCTTCAATTCCGTGATCCAGGCGACCGATTCCACGTGGACCGGATGCAACGCAAACAGGGCCGCCGCCAGCCAGGCGCCCGGCACCAGCAATCGCTTCAGCAACAATCCGACCAACACCGCGTTAATGGCGTGAAGCAAAATATTGACCGCGTGATAACCGGCCGGATGCAAACCCCACCAGGAACGTTCGACGCGGAAGACCGTGTAGGTGAGCGGAAAGTATTGCGAGGGCGAATCCGTCGAAAACCAAATCCGGCGCAACCCATCCGGGGCCGTGAGCAGCGGGTTGTTGGTGACATAACAATCATCATCCCAGATGAAACCGGCGCGCAACGCCGGCAGGTAAGCCAGAAAAACCAGGAGAACGATCAGGCCGGCCGGGACAGCAAGGCGCACCCATTGATTCACGGGTCGTCCCAAATCGTTCGGAAATGCCATCCCGTCCATATAATCGGAAACGCTCCGAATTGACAAGACGGACCACGGCGCCGCGAGCCGCCGCAACTTCAACCACACCCGGCCCTCCGGCCAAGGCATTCATCGCTTGACGGCCAAATGGGTTTCTGCCACTGCTCTGCCCCGCCGGCGCCGAGTGACCATGATAATGCGCGACATCAAAAAGCGGGAGCCGTTGGCGGTGGAAGCCGGCGTGTCGCGGCTGGCCCGCGTGGAGTTCGCGCGGCATCCGTATCCCGCCCTGCTGAAGGAGCCGGCCCATTTTTGGGACGAGGTTTTCATCGCCAACGAGGCCTATGTGCTGGGCGAGGTGACGCACCCGCGCATCCGCCGCAAACTGGCGTACGATGCCGCCACGCACCGGCTTTTCCTGGAATACATCGAGGGGCCGACCTTGCACGAGCTGACACGGGCGGGCGTCACCCGCGCGAACCCGGGCCGGACGCATCGCCTGCTGCAAAGCGTGGCAGAAACAGTGGCGGACTTGCACGCGGGCATCTTTTGCGGACGCCCGATCGTCCACAACGATTTGAAGCCGATGAACGTGCTGGTGCCCGACGCCGCGCCCGAGGAGGCGCGGCTCATTGATTTTTCGCACTCGTATTTCGAGGGCAACCTGCCGCCCTTCATCGTGGACAAGAAACACAACCCGGCGGGCACGGCCAAGTATTCCGCCCCGGAGAAATGGGACGGGGATTTTACGAAAGGTTTCCAGAGCGACGTTTTCGGCTTTGGCGTCATGGCTTATTATGCCTGCACGGGAAAACATCCGTTCGACGGCACCCGGGCGCAAATCGAGCGGGCGATTCAGGAAACGACGCCGCCTACGCCCCTGAAGCTAGCGCACAACCTGCTTCGCAATACTGTGGTCATCATCATGGCGTGCCTGGAAAAAAATCCGAATCGTCGCCCGACCATGGATCAGGTCGCCAAAATCTACGCCGATTCGGCATCGTTGTACAAATGAGAGCGGACAAAACGCAAGGACGCGAATTCCACGAATTTTCACGAATTGAATTCGTATCCATTCGCGTAATTCGCGTCTGATCTGATCTGTCCGGCTGATAAATTTATTTGCCGACAAATTTCCCCAGCGAATCGAGGCAACGACCCCAGCCCTCATTGTGCCGGTCGCGACTTTCGGTCGAAGCAAATTTCTCATGCGTCAAAACCAATTCCGTCTGCTTGCCGCGCGCCTTGAATACGATCGTCACCAGCATTTCGGGCGGCTCGACTTCGCCAAATTCGTCGCCGCTGCCGTCCTTTTCGAATTGCCAGGTGAAAACGAGGCGGTCCGGCGGTTTCACCTCGCGATAGACCCCGACGGTCGTGAAAAATTCGCCGTCGGCGCGTCGCACCTGGATGCGATATTTGCCGCCGGTGCGCGGGTCCAACTTCACTGATTGCAGCGACGACCCTTCGCACGCCGCCGCACCGAACCATTGCCGGAATTGGTTCGCATCCGTCCACGCCTGGAAGACCAACTCGCGTGGGGCGTCGAAGACACGGGTAAGTTGCAGTTTGATGTTGTTGTCCTTGATGGTTGCGATGGTGCTCATTGTTTCTCCTTGGTTTGTAGTTGTTTCAAATACTCGTCCAAACGGTCAAAGCTGCCCTCCCAGAACTTCCGGTATTCCTCGATCCACGCCTGCGCCTGCTGCATCGGCCCGGCTTCCAGTTTCAAACGATGCACCCGCCCGTCGCGCTTGCGGCGGACCAGCCCGGCGTTCTCCAGGACGCGCAAATGTTTGGAAACCGCCGGCAGCGACATCCGGTGCGGCCGGGCCAGATCCGTCACGCACCGGTCGCCGCCCGCGAGGTGTTCGAGGATGCGCCGGCGCGTCGGGTCGGCCAGCGCGCCGAACGTCCGGTCCAACCATCGGGTCGAACATTTAACCATATGGTTAAATATTAACGCAGGATCAGAATTGTGCAAGCAGAAATTTAGGAAATTTTCTGAAAGCGAAAATCTAAACGAATTTCACGAATTTTCACGAGTTAAACTCGCGTTATTTCGCGCCATTCGCGTCTGCGTTTAGACCCTGAGCCAGCCACGGAATCCCCGGCCGCTGTAGTAAGACTCCGCGCCGTTGTGCCCCACGAAGACGCGACCGTAGCGGCGATCACAATAAAGCGCGCCGCCCAACCCCCTGATATCAGCCGGTGTTTCTATCCAGCTTGACGATTTCGTATCGAACTCCCCCAGCTTTTGCAGCGCAAAGTATTCCTCTTCCGTCAACAGCTCGATGCCCATGGCCGCCGCCATATCCATGGCGCTATTTTTGGGTTTAAATTCCTTCCGGGAATTCAGCGCCTCCCGGTCGTAACAGAGGCTGACGCGACCTTTGGGACTTTGCGCCGAACAATCGAAGAAAATGAATTCGCCCGACTTTTTGTCGTGACCGACCACATCCGGTTCGCCGCCGGTGCGTTCCATTTCATTGAGCGACCATAGCTTTTCCGGATTGGTTTCCAGTCGGCCCTGCACCTTGGCCCATTCCAGACCTTTGTGGCGGTTCAGGTTTTTCTCAAAGCGGACTTTCAACGCTTGGAGCAGCTCTTCGCGTTGTTTTGGGGACAATTCACATTTGGTGTTGGCGTTTGTTTTCATAGGTCGGGCAATGGTCGGCAAAGTAAATCAATTCAGCGAACAAAGCTCAAGCCGAGCGGACTATTCGTCGGCGCGCGGCTGTGTCGAAGACCAGCGGCAGCAACCCTCGAATTTAAACTGCGCTTGAATCTTCATCAGCCACTTGTCCTGAAATATTGCTGCGACTGGCTTTCAGCCTAGTCGCGCTCCGTCACAGTTTCAACACTCCATACTCATCCCGAAACCGCGCGCTGCTCCAAGGCCACGTTTTCGGGTCGAGCACCAAGCCCGCCTTCGCCGGATTGTTCTCGATGTATTTGCGCGTCTCCAACTCATGCTCGCTGGCGCACATGTAGGTATCCCAATAATCCGCCTGCCAAAACTCACCGCGCCGCCCGAGCAGCCGATTCGCCTTTTGCGCCGTGTGCTTTTTCCAACTCTCCAGGATTTCCACCATCGGCGTGGCGTCCACTTTGAACAACGCGTGAACGTGATTCGGCATCACCACCCATGCGCGCAAATCGTAGCGCTGCCCGTGGAAGAACCGCACCGCGTCCTCGACGATTTGGGCAATCTCTATCCGCCGCAAATGACAATCGCCACGCCCGCGGTCGAGATACGCCTCTAATTCCGCGCGACGGTGCTGGTTGTCTTCAATTTTCCAGAGATGCTCCCACTCGGTACGATGTGATTCGGGAAATGAATCAGCGAGACGAAAGGTAACGAACTGCGTCAGCCCCGGCTCATCGCGATGTGGCAGATAACCGCGCTCGTTCCAGCCGCGAAAACCTTGTTTGAGATTTTCTGCCTTTGGTGGCGACGACCAGCGACGCTTCCCCTCGACCAAATCACGCACGCCAGGATTGTGCGGCGGACCGGGACGACGCGGTTTGGGTGGCTGACTCACGCAAACATTGAGCCGGAAACTGTGAAACGCGACAAGTCTGCGATTGGAGCGCGACTGTGTCCCGCGCAGCGGGATCAGTCGCAGCAGCTACGCCAACGCGGGCAGGTGAAAAAATCTGGCTCGTCTGGAAGTTCGAACGTTGCTGCGGCTGGTCCGTTGGACACAGCCGCGCTCCAGCCGTCCGCGTCGAGAATATCCATCCAGCGCAAAGCGCACAGCCTCACAAACGGACTTCGGCAAAAGGAAGTTATGACACTCTTAGTAGCCGTGTGTAAAAGCCCAATCTTCCTTACGCAAAACCAACACGCTAAGATAAGCTCCGCCTAAGATGAATGACCAAGACGATGCCCGATCTGCCCTCAACCGACAGAGAGTTTACTTCGCGGTGGCCGACGGCTACGACACGCAGCGCCTAATCAAAGCTTACGCGAAGCGCTTCTGAAAGTTGCTCCGTGCTGCGGCTGGTCTTCGACACAGCCGCGCTCCGGCGCTTCGCGCGATTCACACCTTCGCGTAAAGCTCGCTGCCCTTCTCGGTGAACTCGCGGGATTTTTCTGCCATTCCTTTTTGCAACGCAGCTTCGTCAGAGATTCCTTGCTCTGCCGCATATTTCCGAACGTCTTCCGTTATCTTCATGCTGCAAAAATGTGGCCCACACATTGAACAAAAATGAGCCGTTTTCGCACCTTCCTGCGGCAAGGTTTCGTCGTGAAACTCGCGCGCCGTAACGGGGTCGAGGCTCAGGTTGAATTGGTCTTCCCAGCGGAATTCAAAGCGCGCCTTGCTCAACGCGTTGTCGCGGTATTGCGCGCCGGGATGGCCCTTGGCCAGGTCGGCGGCGTGCGCGGCAATTTTGTAGGCGATGACGCCGTCTTTCACGTCTTTCTTGTTCGGCAGGCCGAGATGTTCCTTGGGCGTGACGTAACACAGCATCGCGCAGCCGTACCAGCCAATCATCGCCGCGCCGATGCCGCTGGTGATGTGGTCGTAGCCGGGTGCGATGTCGGTGGTGAGCGGGCCGAGCGTGTAGAACGGCGCTTCGTGGCACCACTCGAGCTGTTTGTGCATGTTTTCCTCGATCAAATGCATCGGGATGTGGCCCGGGCCTTCATTCATCACCTGCACGCCCTTCGCCCAGGCGCGCTCAGTGAGTTCGCCCTGCACCTTGAGTTCGGCGAATTGCGCTTCATCGTTGGCGTCGGCAATTGAGCCGGGCCGGAGACCGTCGCCGATGGAAAACGAAACGTCGTAGGCGGCCATGATGTCGCAGATGTCGTCCCAGTGGGTGTAGAGGAAGCTTTCCTGGTGATGCGCGAGGCACCATTTGGCCATGATGCTGCCGCCGCGCGACACGATGCCGGTCATCCTGCGCGCCGTGAGCGGGATGAAGCGCAGCAACACGCCGGCGTGGATGGTGAAGTAATCCACGCCCTGCTCGGCCTGTTCGATGAGGGTGTCGCGGTAAATTTCCCAGGTGAGGTCCTCGGCCTTGCCGCCGACCTTTTCGAGCGCCTGATAAATCGGCACGGTGCCGATGGGCACGGGCGAGTTGCGGAGAATCCATTCGCGCGTGGCGTGGATGTTCTTGCCGGTGGACAAATCCATGACGGTGTCCGCGCCCCACTTGGTGGCCCAGCGCATCTTCTCGACTTCCTCTTCGATGCTGGATGCGACGGCGCTGTTGCCGATGTTGGCGTTGATCTTCACGAGGAAGTTGCGCCCAATGATCATCGGCTCGAGCTCGGGGTGGTTGATGTTGGACGGGATGATGGCGCGGCCGGCGGCGACTTCAGAGCGGACGAACTCAGGCGTGATTTCGGCGGGGATGCGCTGGGAGAAGCGGCGAAACACCTGCGGTGTGGTTGAGAGTTGAGAGCTGAGAGTTGAGAGTTGGGCGGAGCCGGCGTGTTGTTTGTTCAGGTCACTGCGAGCGATGTCATTGCCTAATTCCGCAATCCGCAATCCGCAATCCGCATTTGTTCCCGGATGGCGATGAATTCCATTTCCGGCGTGATGATGCCGGCGCATGCGTAAGCGAGCTGGGTCACTACTTTGCCTTTTTTGGCACGCAGGGTCCGGCGGCGTGGAGCCGTCAGGCCTTCGAGCCGGAATGAGGTCTCATCCTGACGTTTGGCCCGGTCCAGGCCGCGATGCTTTTCGGAGAGGTAACCGTCGTCAATCGGCTGCACTTCGCGTCCGGCGTACTCCTCGACATCGCCGCGGGCGCGAATCCACTTCGCGCGCAACGCGGGCAGCCCCTGTTCAACTGTGCCCTTGAATCCGGGGTCGCCCCAGGGCCCGGAGCAATCATAGACGCGTACTGGCTCGTTAACTTCGACGGCGCCGGTATGGGATTTGGTGGGTGTGAGTTCGATTTCGCGCAGGGGCACGCGGACGTCGGAGTGCAGTTTGCCGGCGAAGTAAACGCGTTTGCTGTTCGGCAGCTGCTCGCGGCTATGCGGTTCGAACGATTCTTTGGTCGCAATCATAAATTTGGCTCCTGGTTCTGGCGTCTGGGTTCCGGGGAACCCAAAACGCACATTTAACTCAAGGAAAATGCTTTTGAAGGAAGGTGGCCAGCACGCAAGTGCCTCCCTTCGCCGGCATTATCCGGATCAGGTTCAACGGGTCTTTCGCGTTCCGCGCGAAACTCTCAGCCTTCGTCGTTCCGCCCAGCGGAACGGCCGGTTGGCTCCCCATGTCGTTGAAATTAGGCCGCCTGGGCCAAAGCGTCAAGCGTTCAGGTGGTGTCCTGATTGAGCTGCCGTAGAATCGAGCCTCGGGCTCGACAATTGAGCCGGAGGCTCAACGCTACACAAATTCGAACCGTACTGGTTCACTTGATTTCCGGCAGGGGACGGTGGCAGACCCAGGCGAGTCCGCGCATCAAACGTTCCTGGAGATGGTCGGTGTGACGGCCCGGCGGTTCGCAGAAAACACACGGCGCCGCGCGGCCGCGGAGGACGTCGTAAATCTTCCGCGCGCCGACATTCGCGCTGAACTCGTCTTGCGCCGCGCCATCGAGATAAACGGACTGGCTCGCGTGGAAGGCGTTCGGGTTGCGCCGGACGATGGCCAGCAGGTCGTTGTCCAGCCAAAGCTGCCAGACTTTTTGCTGGAACCGGCCGCGCTTGTCATAAAGCCATTGAAATTGCCCGGGCTGTGCTGGCCCCACCGCGGCGTAAGCGGCGGACAAACCCAGCGCATAGGCAAGATCCCCATTCGTGGGAAATGGAACGGTCATGTGCGGCGCCATGTAGGATCGGATTTGGGGCGGGCTCGCGTTGGTGACCCCGGGCATTTTCACCAGCGGCAAATGCGTGAGCGGAAAATCCGAGTCCGGGCTGAGCGCGATGACGCCATCGAACAGGTCCGGCCGCGACATCCCCAGGCGCAAGGCGCCGAACCCGCCGCTGGAATGCCCGGCGACGATGCGCACCGGCCGGTTCGTCGTGATGCCATAACGCGATTCCACCCGGGAAACAATTTCGTCGCAGACGTAATCCGCATAATTCCCCTGCGCGGACGAGTTGAGATACTGGCTGCCGCCCCAGCGGTTGCGTCCGTCCACGACGACGAGCAGGACCGGGATGATTTCGTCGGCCAGTTTTTGGGTGAACGCGCGCCAACGGTCCGCGTCCTGGATAAACGATTCCGCCGAATTGCCGTAGCCGGGCAAGTAATAGACGACGGGCAACGCGGCATGATTGGTGTATTGGTCCGGAACAAACACCGCGAGACGGCGGACCACCGGATCGTGGAGCGGATTATCCTTGAGCACCTGGCTGGAAAACTCGATGACATCCAATCGCGCTTGCGCGAACACCAGAAAGGGGGTCAGCAAACCTGTTGCGGCCAACGCGAGCTTTGTGCTTCGTCCGAGAATCAAGGATTTCATCATAACACGCCGTGCGGCTTATTAAAGGTCAGGTTGAAATAAATGACAATGCCTCTCATGTCCACCTGCGTGGCGGGAAGGACGTATCGATTCCGGTTAAAAGGGCGAGGCCGGGAACTTTCCGGCCGGAAAAAACATTTAAATTACCAACAGCCGGGGCTGGCCAAACGAATGCGCGATGCGATATTTTACCGGTGTTCGACAAAGGTCGTGACCGACTGATTTATGGCGGGTATGACTTCAGCCAATCCAAAAGCATCCGATCCGGTCCGCGAGGCCGCAGGGCAGGAAACCGCCGCGGTGTTGCAGGAATTGGGAACCTCGGTGGCCGGCTTGAGCGAGGCGGAGGCAGCGCTCCGGCTGGAACAATGCGGCCCCAACGAAGTGGCGGTCGAGAAAAAGCACGAGTGGCTCTATCGGCTTTATATCGCCGTCCGCAACCCGCTGGTGATTCTGCTGACCGTCCTGGCCGTGTTGTCCTACGCCACCGGTGATTTCCGCGCCGGAACGGTCATGATGATCATGGTGATTCTGGGGGTGTCGCTCCGGTTCGTTCAGGAAACCAAGGCCGATAATGCCGCGGCCAAGCTCAAGGCCATGATCAAGGTCACGGCCACGGTCATTCGCGACGGCCAACCGCGGGAGGTTCCGCTGCAACAACTGGTGCCCGGCGACGTGGTGAAGCTGTCGGCCGGCGACATGATCCCGGGCGACGTGCGGCTGATTTCGGCCAAGGACCTCTTCATCATCCAGGCCACGCTGACCGGCGAGTCCCTGCCGGTGGAGAAAACCGACGCCTGCGACCCGCGCACCAACATTTCATCGATCGAGCACACGAACATTTGTTTCCTCGGCACCAGCGTGGAGAGCGGCGCGGCGACCGCGGTGATTGTCGCCACCGGCGCTCAGACCTATTTCGGCCGGATGGCCAGCAGCCTGGCGGCCCAGCATGTGGAAACGGCCTTCGACAAGGGCGTCAAGAAGTTTGTCTGGCTGATGCTCACCTTCATGCTGGTGATGGTGCCGATGGTTTTCCTCCTCAACGGCCTGCTCAAGCACAACTGGAAGGACGCGTTTTTCTTCGCCATGGCCGTCGCCGTGGGACTTACGCCGGAAATGTTGCCGATGATCGTGTCGGTCTGCCTGTCCAAGGGCGCCCTCGCCATGTCGAAAAAGAAGGTCATCGTCAAAAAGCTCAACTCCATCCAGAACTTCGGCGCCATGGACGTGCTCTGCACGGACAAGACCGGCACGCTGACGATCGACCATGTCATCCTGGAAATCCATTGCGACGTCTTCAAAAACGAGAGCGAAACCGTCCTGCGCGACGCCTATCTCATCAGCCACTTTCAGACCGGGCTGAAAAACCTGCTGGACCGGGCGGTGCTGCGGCACCAGGGCCTGCACCAGGAACTGTCCCTCGAGCGCTACAAAATGGTGGACGAAATCCCCTTCGATTTCTCGCGCCGGATGATGTCGGTGGCGGTCGAGGGTCCGGACGGAGAGCGGCAACTGCTGACCAAGGGCGCGCCGGAGGCAGTCTTCGCCAAGTGCACGCACTTCGAGAGCGAGGGTGAGATTTTTCCCATGGAACCCATTCTGGCGGGCGACCTGGTGCAACAGGTGGATGAATTGAGCGAAGACGGGTTCCGGGTGCTGGCGGTGGCCACCAAAAAGCTGGGCCGCCAAACCACCTTTTCCAAGGCCGACGAATGCGAGCTGGTGCTGACCGGGTACCTGGCGTTCCTGGACCCGCCCAAGGACACGGCTTCCAAGGCGATCACCGCGCTCCGGCAGAATGGGGTCACTGTCAAGGTGTTGACCGGCGACAACGACCTGGTGACGCGCAAGGTGTGCAGCGAGGTCGGGATTGAAGCGGAAAAGATATTGATCGGCAACCAGGTGGAGGGAATGTCGGACGAGCAACTGGCCGAGGCCGTTGAAGCGACGGACGTGTTCGCGCGCCTGTCGCCCGCGCACAAGAAACGCGTGGTGCAGGCGTTGCAGCGCCGGAAGCACGTCGTGGGGTTCATGGGCGACGGGATCAACGACGCGCCCGCGCTGCGGGCGGCCGACGTGGGCATCTCGGTGGACAACGCAGTGGACATCGCCAAGGAATCGGCCGACATGATTCTGCTGGAAAAGAACCTGATGGTGCTGGAGGAAGGCGTGCTGGAGGGACGCAAGGTGTTTGTGAACATCCTGAAATACATCCGGATGGGCGCGAGCTCCAACTTCGGCAACATGTTCAGCGTGCTGGGAGCCAGCGCCTGGCTGCCGTACCTGCCGATGCAGCCCATCCAGGTGCTCACCAACAACCTGCTCTACGATTTTTCGCAGGTGCCGATTCCGACGGACAACGTCGGCCCCCAGCAAACCGCCAAGCCGCGGCCGTGGGCGATGGGCGAGATCGCCAAATTCATCCTGTTCATCGGCCCGATCAGCTCCATTTTTGATTATACGACTTACTGCCTGATGTGGTTTTTCTTCAAGTGCAACCATCTGGGGCTCATGCCCACAACCGCCGACCTGGCCGCGCGGTTCACCAGTCCGGTGGACGCCGATCACACCTATGCGGCCGCCCTGTTCAGCACCGGCTGGTTTGTCGAATCGCTGATGACCCAGACGCTCATCGTCCATGTCATCCGCACGAACCTGTTGCCGTTCATTCAATCGCGGGCGAGCTGGCAATTGACGATGACCACCCTGGCCATCATGGCCATCGGCGCCTGGCTGCCGTTCTCGCCGCTGGCGCAATATCTGGGGTTCGTCCCGCTGCCGTGGCAATTCTGGCCGTTCCTGGGTCTGACACTGGTCTGTTACGTGGGCCTGACCCAGGTCGTCAAAACCTGGCTGATCCGCAAAGCCTGGGTGTGATGCAGAGCGCGGGCGACGCGGTTTTCAGGGCGGGCTCCCCCCATTCGTCCGCCGCGGGTCAGGCAACATAAAAGCCGTTCCGCATCGCACGGAACGGCGCTTTGGGGCGCTGCAGTCGGCCGCCTCTGCTCCAATCCTTTAAACTGACCCCAGCGGACCACCTCCTTGCCCGGAGGCCGGGCCGATCGTTCGCCACTCCAACCTAGGCCCGCCGGAGTGGTCTGTCAAATGTCCGGTCAATTTACCTTCTTCGGCGCCAGCATCGCAGCCCTTTTCTTTTCCAGCAGATCCTGCAGCTGGGGGAAGAGCTTTTCCAGATTGTCAAAAAATTTCGCCGGGTCAGCGACGCCAAGCGCCTCCACCAGGGGCAACGACTGCAAACCGGCCTTTTTGACCCAGAAGGGGTCAGCCACCTCGCCGTCGCGCAAGTTTTTGCCCAGGCTGGTATCCATGACGTCGAGATAAGATTCCAAGGCGAGCTGCAACAACTGGGTCCGGTCATTGCCGGCGACGAGGTCCGCCTTCTTCTCCAGCGCGAGGCCGAAGCCAATCTGCGCCCGGCTGCGGGCGGCGACGTCCGCATACGGCGAACGGAAGACCTGGGCATAGGCATTGGTGGCACCGTCGTAGTTGGTCAATTGCAGGTTGCAGTCGCCGATCCCGTTCCAGGCCAGCACGCCGGGTTCGTTGGTGGGATATAGGCGGCCGAGCTGGTTGAACACCTCCAAAGCCTTTTGAAAATTGGCCAGCGGGTGGTTCGTGTCGCTGGACTCCATTTGCATCAGAACGCTGCCGTAGGCAAAGAGGGCCTGGGCGTTCAGGACCGGAGGGCAGTTGGTATCGCTGGTCAGGGCGGTCAACTCGTCGATCGCGTCCTTGTAACTGGACAGGCCCATGGCCGCGCGCCCGGCCATCAGGCGCGCCTGATAATCCAAGTGCGCCCCCTGCCAGTTGGTGTTCTGGTAGAAGGCCTGCCAGTTGGTGTTCTGGTAGAGGATTTTATAATTGCGCTCCGCCTCCACGTAATTCGTGCCGCCCAGGTTGAAATAATGGTCGGCCACCCAGAGCTGCGCCAGCGGCGCGAGATCGTTGGTGGGAAATCGGCTGACGAAATTGGTGAACAACCGGAAGGCGTTGGTTTCATTGCCGGCATGGTAACACGCCGAGGCGAGCGCGTACTCCACGCGGGCCTGCAACGCGTTGGTCGGATAATCCTGCAGCCAGCTTTCGTACTGTGCGATGGCGGCTGGCCAGTCCGGGCTCGGGTCCTGCTCGTAAGTGCGCGCAATGGCCAGCTCGACCTCCGGGCGCAGCGTTGAATTCGGAAATAATTCTTCAAACTTCCGGAACTGGGCGCGGGCGGCAGCGGGCTGGGCATCCGCCAGGCTCTCGCCCACCAGCAGCAGGCTGCTGTCGGCCAGGTCGTTGGCGGGATAAAGCCCCAAAATCCGCGCTAGGGTATTGCTCGCGCCGGCCAGGTCTTTCATTTCCAGGCTGGCGCGCAGCATCTGATAGAGCGCCTGGTCACCCCGCGCCTGCGTCACCGCGGGAAACGCGGTGAAATCTTCCACGACGGCGCGGTAACTTTCGAGGGCATTCGTAAAATTCCGCTGCGCAAACAGCACATCGCCAATTTTGAAGAGGGCTTCAGCCCGGTCCTCCGACGGCGGCAGGTTCGTCGCCGCGTGGCGGAATGCATCCAAGGTGTCAGGGGCATTGGTTTTCCCCGCGAGCCACAAACACCAGCCGAGGTCCAGGTACGCTTTTCCCACGAGCGGACTGTGCGCCTCAGTGCGGAGCAATTGGTCAAATCGCGCCTGGGCGGCCGCCAGCTGGTTCGTGGCCAGGGGCATTTGATTCGTGGCCGCCAGCTGCGCGAGGTAATCCTTCACCTGCAATTCTCCGAGCGTCAACAACGCCACATCCCTGGCCGCCGCCGGGAACTGGACGAGGTAGCGTTCCAGGGATTGCACTGCGTTGGAAAACTGGTTCTGGGCGATGGCCAATCCCGCCATTTTCAAGATGGCCTCCCGCGCCTGCTCGGCCGACGCGTTCAGCTCCAGGATGGCCTGGCAGGCGGCGAGCGCGCCCGCCGTCTGGCCCTGTTGTTCCAACAACGCCCGGCGCAGCGCCAGGCCTTCCGCCTGCAAGACGTCATTGCCGGCCGACTGCGCGATCAGGACGAGATTGGTCGTCGCCGCCAGCGCCGCGGTGAAGTCGCCCGCCGCCCGTTTGACCTGGAACCGCAGGAAGGCCCGTTGCCAATCCAGCTCCGGCTTGAGGATGGGCCGATTCAGCGACTCCAGCACCGACCACGCGCCGTCAAAATCCTTTTGCGCCATCCGCGCCTGCGCCAGCAACAAACTGCCGCGGATCACCAGTTCGTTGGCCGGGTCTGACCGCAACGCGAGCTGAAACACGCTGTTGGTCGGCTCCAGCAGGGCGTTTACCTGCGGCCATTGACGCAGCTGCGACTGGGCGACGGCCGCCGCCACCAGGGCCCGGAGCCGCAACGAGGACTGGGGGAAATCGCGCAACAGGGAAAGGAAGGTGGCCGTCGCGGCCGGCAGGTCGCCGCCTTCAAACTGCGCCTCGCCCGTCCAATAGACATATTGGTCGGCCAAGGCTCCCGCCCCGGACCGTCGGGCCGTGAGCAGGGCGATGGCGTTGGTCAACCGGCCTTGTTTGAATTGGGCCTGGGCCTGCAGCAAGACCGCCTCCGCCACCCGGCTGGAGTCGGGATATCTCCGCACGAAACCGGCAAACCCCGTTTCCGCGCGGCTCCACATGCCGTCCTGAAACGCGGTGACGGCGGCGGCGTAGGCGCGGTCTTCCCGGGTGCCGGCGGCGAAACTGTTTTCGCCGGCCAGCCAGCAGAGAGCCCCGACCAATAGCCATTGCCAACGAAACGCCATGCGCTGCAATTTAGACAACCTCGGGCGGGGACAAAAGCGGAAACGATTTGTTCCTTTGGCAAGCAGTTCTCCGGACCGGCAGGGAAGAAGCCCGGCGAAACCCGCGGGCGGCCATCAGGCGGAACTCCGGATATTCGCCGGCGCTCACGGCCATCCTGAACCGGGGCCTTATCGGTTGCCCCCGCGGAGCGGAGACGATTGTGAGTGAACCATCGGCAACGTCACGATAAACGTGGAGCCTTCGCCTGGTTTGCTTTTGGCGGTGATGTCCCCCCCGTGGTACAGCGCAATCTTCCGCACAATCGCCAGACCCATTCCCGTTCCCTCGTACTCGTTCCGCGTGTGCAACCGCTGGAACACGTTGAAAATCCGATCCACGTACTTCTCCTCGAACCCAATG
>DATJOW010000181.1:0-5536 GCA_035506715.1 Candidatus Acidiferrum sp.
CATGAAGACCGACGACCTGACCTTGCAACAGGACGATTATTACAATCTCGGCAACACGCAATATCGCCTGGGCCAGAAAACCGAAAAGGCCAACGCCCAGGAAACCATCAAAACCTGGGAGCAGTCAGTCCAGTCCTATGAAGCCGCGCTGCAACTCAAACCCGCCGACGCCGACGCGAAGTACAACCGCGACCTGGTGAAACGCAAGCTCGAGGAACTGAAAAAGCAGCAACAACAAAAAAAAGATCAGCAAAAGCAACAGCAACAACAGCAGCAGCAACAGAACCAGGACAAAAACCAGGATCAGAGCCAGGACAAGAACCAGCAATCGCAGGACCAGAAAAGCCAGGACCAGCAGAACCAGGATCAAAAGAATCAGGATCAGCAAAAGTCCCGGCCGGACAAACAGAACCAAGGCAAGCCCGACGGCAAGCCGGATTCATCGGACAAGCATGACGGCAATTCAGGGCAGCAGCCCAAGACGGACCAGCAGAACGGCAAGGATCAGCAAAAAGATCAGCCGCAGACGGCCGGTGCCAACAAGGACCAGAACAGGACCGACGACAAAGTGGATCAGCCTGACAACGCTAACAACGGCTCCGGCCAGCCCGACCAGCCGGCAAACCAAAAACCGCAGCCGGCAAACCAGAGCACTGCGTCCGGTGCAAAGCCTGACCCGCAAAAGCAGGACGGCACGCCCCAGGCGCGCAATCCTCAGCCGCAAGAAGCCGGTCAGGAACAGGCCGACGCCCGCCCCGAACCGGGCAAGATGTCCCGCAACGAGGCCAAACAGTTGCTCGACTCACTCAAGAGTGACGACCGCAAGATGCCCCTGGCGCCGTCCGCGCGAGGCAACGAAGCCGCGCAAAATAATGAACCGGCAAAGGACTGGTAACCCTGGCAACGGAGCATTGGCATATGAAATTCACCTTCAGACGGGCAGCCGTTGTCACCCTCACGATCGTATTCGCGATGACTCTCGGCTGGGCCAACGCTGCGAGAATTGACGCCAGACTCGATTCGTCGGAGGTCGCCTTGGGCGAGGCGGCGCAGTTGACGGTGACCATCCAGGGCCAGGACGCCACGACGCCACAAATCCCGCCCGTAAACGGATTGACCTTTCAGCAAGTCGGCCAATCGAGCGAGGTTGAAATCATCAACGGCGCCATGTCCGCCAACCTCAGTTACGTCTATGCCGTCGCCGCGAGCCGCAGCGGCACGTTTACCATTCCGCCCATCCGGACTGGCAACGGTCCCGACGCCGCACGGTCAGCGGCGCTCGTCCTGAAAGTAGGTTCGGGCGCCGGAGGAACGTCGGCGAGCGCAAATGGAAAGAATCCCAACCTCCCGCCACCACCGGTTGTCGGGGGCGACACCGGTGACGCCGAGGCCGCCGCGCAAAACAGTTTTGGATTCCTGCGCCTGGTGACGCCCAAGAAGGAATTTTACGTGGGCGAAATGGTGCCGGTGGAATTGAAGGCCTGTTTCCGCGCCGGAGTCGAACTGCGCGTGGACGGCCTGCCCCAGCTCAACAGTGACGCTTTCACCATGAACAAGCTCGGCAGCCAGCCAATCACCACCCGGGAAATAATCAATGGCGCGCCCTACACCGTCTTCACCTGGCCCACGGCCATCACCGCCGTGAAGGCCGGCGATTATGAAATGAACGTCGAGATTCCCGTCACAGTTACCGTACGCCAGCGGCCGCAGCAGTCGCGGTCGGGCGACCCCTTCGGCGACGACGCGTTTGCCGACCTGTTTGATAATTTCTTCGGCGCGGCGACGCAGAAACAAATCGCCCTGGACAGCGGGCCAAACGCCGTGCGGATTCTCTCGTTGCCGGCGGAAAACCGGCCGGCCGGCTTCGCGGGCGCGGTGGGTCGATTCGACTTAGCTGCCGAGGCCGGACCGACGCAAATCGCCGCCGGCGACCCGGTGACCCTGAAGCTCAAAATCCGCGGCGAGGGAAATTTCGATCGGGTTACCGCCCCAACCCTGGCCAGCGGCTCCGAATGGAAAGCTTACAAGCCGGGTGCCGCGTTTGAGCCGGCCGACAGCGCCGGATTTTCCGGCAGTAAAAACTTCGAGCAGGCGCTCATCCCGACGAAATCAGGCCGGCGGGAAATTCCCGCGCTCGCGTTCAGCTATTTCGACCCGGCGCAAAAGCAGTACGTGACCCGCACCACGACGCCCATCACCATTGAGGTCGCGCCGGGACCGACCCCGGCGGCACCCCCGGGATCACCTCCGCCCGCCGCTACCGCTGCCTCGCCTGCCGCCACTCCCGCTGCGGGTCTGGCGCCAAACCGGCTCGATCCCGGACACTTCACCCGGACGCTGCGGCCCTGGCTGTCGAACCCGTGGCTGGTCGCCGTCGCGCTGCTGCCTTCCGCCGTCCTGGCGGGGCTTTACTTTTTCCTTCGCCGCCAGGCCCGATTGGCTGCCGATCCGACACAGATCCGCAAGGTCCATTCCGAGCGCGCGCTGAGCGAACAGCTGCAAGCGATGGAGCGAGCGGTTGAAGATGGCCAGACGGCGGAGTTTTTTGCCGCCGCCTGTGCCGCGCTGCAATTGTTGCTCGGTCGACGGTGGAATTTGTCCCCCCGGACCATCACGCTGGCCGAGATTAACGTTCGCCTCAACGGTGAGGCCGACGGCCTGCGCACCATCTTTGGTCTGGCCGATGAGGTGATTTACACCGGCCGCGCCTTCGCCCCGGCGGAGTTGCGCCGCTGGCAGGCGCTCGTGAACCATGAACTCAGAAAATTGGAGGAAATATGAACTCGGTCTCCCGCCTGATTCTGCGCGGCTTGGCGTCGGGGCAGGTCGCGCCGACCCCGCAAGTGCTCAGCACCCTGAAAAGCGTCAACCAGGATGTTCCCGACGCCGGCGAACCGACAAGCACCGCGCCGGAATGCGCCAGTCACGCGGAGCAATCCGACCCCGCCCGCCCGGCGCCGGACAAGCATCAGAAATTTGCCGACTTTCTGCCGGGCCGACGGCTTCACCGGACTGCGGGCGCTGCGCTTTGCGCGCTGATGCTGGGCCACGGCCTGGTCCGCGCCGCCTCCGGCAGTGGAATGTTCGAGGTCGCCAATGAAGCATTCGCTCGTGGCAATTTTGCCGAGGCCGCACGGGATTACGAATCAATCATTTCACAAGAAGGCTATTCTGCGCCCTTGCTTTTCAATCTGGCCAATGCCCAACAGCGCAGCGGCGAACTCGGACCAGCCATTCTCAACTACGAACGCGCCACATTGCTGACACCCCGGGACCCGGATATTGCGACCAATCTGCAACTGGCCCGGAAAAGGGCCGGCGTGCCGGAGGCGCCCCGATCGCGCCTCCAGCCGCTCGCCTGCTGGCTGACCCTGAATGGATGGCTTTGTTTCGCGGCGGTCGCCCTGTTTCTCCTCATCGCAACACTTACCCTCAGGCAACTGTACCCCGACAGGCGACACGCATTCGCTTGGGGCGGCGCACCCGCCGCCGTCGCGTTTGGGGTCGCCATCTTGGCCCTGGCGGTTCAATGGCCCGGGGAAGGCCGCGCCATTGTCATCGCCCCGGAGGCCGTGGCGGGCGTCTCACCTGTGACTATGGCACAACCCGTGTGCAAGTTTCGGTCCGGGGAAACCGTCGTATTGAAGCAGACGCACGGCGGCTTTGCGCTCGTTGCAGATCAAGCCGGCCGTGAGGGCTGGGTCAAAACCGGCGACGCGGCCCGGGTCATTCCCTGATCGCGCGGGCGGTCGCCTCCGAGTTTAACAGGGCGCGCGACTGGCGGGGGGCAGGATTTCTTTGCGGCGTTGCGGCGTTGCGGTAAAGTCTGCGGGTCATGTCATCCGAAGGCACAAAGTTCCGCATCGGCTCGGTGCAATACCTCAACGCCGTGCCGCTCACCCGCGGCATCGAAAGCGAGGTCATTTTTGCCGAACCGGCCCGGCTGGCCGAAATGCTCCGGCACGACGAACTGGATGCCGCGCTCGTCAGTACCGCGGAGGTGCTGCTGACCGACCGCTACGACATTCTCGACGGCATCGCCATTGCGTCCCTCGGTGAGGTTTACAGTGTGTTGCTCGCGCATCGTGGTCCGCTGGCGGAAATCAAGGAGGTGTTCTGTCACCAGGCATCGCTGTCGGGTCTGAACCTCTTAAAAGTCCTGTTGGCCGAACGCGGATTTAAACCGGATTACAAGCCACTGCCGGATCCGGCCCGGGCGGCAGAGCATGACGCGGTCCTCATCATCGGCGATCCGGCGATTGATTTTCAACGCGCTCCGCACACGCATCAGATTTTGGACTTGGGCGCGGCGTGGTATGAACTGACGAATTTACCATTTGTGTTTGCCGTGTGGGCGCTGCGGCGCGGCGTCGAAAACAAGGAACTCCGCGGCGAACTGCGGGCAGCGAAACATTTCGGCCTCGACACGCTGGATTACCTCATTGAGACCCGCGAGGAATACGACGAGGATTTCCGGCGCGATTACCTTGGCTGGCACGTGCACTATCATTTGGCTGCCGACGAAAAGCGCGGCATCGCGAAGTTCGCCGAGCTGTTGCAGAAACACGGGCTCGGCCCGGTGTACGAGCCGAAATACGTTGGGTAGGGACGGCCCGCCGGGTTGTCCGCGGACGCCGCAGCGCGGCGGCCCTACCTTGAAGATTCCTTTTCCAGTTTGGCCAGTGTCTCCGGATCCCGCACGTCCACCCAGCGGCCCTGGATCTCCAGGCCGGCCAGCTTCTGTCCGTCGGCGATCATCGCGCTGATGGCGTCGGTCAGTTCGTATTCACCGCGCGGCGACTTTTGCAGCCTGGCCGTGTAATCGAAGAGCAATGGCCGGAAGATGTAAATGCCCGCATTGTACCACGCGGGCGCCTTGGGTTTGAGCCAGCCGTCCCGGCGCAGTTGCTCCAATTGCTCCGCCGAGGGTTTTTCCACGAGCCGTTTCAGGCAGAACTGGTCGTCGAAGAAATTCAATCCGCCCTTGGTCACGTCCTCGCCGCGGGTGACGGTGATGACGCCGGCGAAATCGCCTTCCTGGAAGCGCCGGAGCATTTGCGGGTACGTCGCCGGCGGGACGAGAATGTCGCCGTACGTCAGCAGGAACGACGAGCGGCCGACGAATTTTTTCGCCAGCTCCGGCGCCTTGCCGGTGCCGTCCTGGACGACCTGCCGGCCGGTGGCGATGCGTGCGCCCCATTCCCAGCCATCGCCGAAGTGAGATTCAATGACTTCGGCGCGAAAGCCGGTGACGATGAAGATGTCACGGATGCCGGCCGCCAGGATGCCGGTGATAATGTGTTCCAGGATGGGTTTGCCCTGGACGCGGAGCATGGGCTTGGGCAGGCGGCTGGTGAGTTCCTTCATACGCGTGCCTTTGCCGGCGGCCAGAATGACAGCTTTCACGGGCGGAATTTAACCACGGATAAACGCGGATGAACACGGATTTTTTACGCCACCAGCATTCTTTCAAAGTAATTCGTAGCAGCCGAGGTGACGGGACTCGCCATTTGCGATTTACACAACTGGCGTGGTT
>DATJOW010000182.1:0-29697 GCA_035506715.1 Candidatus Acidiferrum sp.
CGCTACAATCCGGCGCGGATTATTATGCCCGGAGACATCGACCCCAATGACCACTTCTTTGCCGACTCAAGGGACATTTTCCTGCACGGTCTGCTGGCTGACCGCCGAATGGGGACCTGCAGCTCGATGCCGATCCTGTACATTGCTGTGGGGCGCCGGCTGGGTTATCCACTCAGACTGGTGACGACCAAGGCGCATTTGTTCGTGCGCTGGGAGAGTAACACGGACCGTTTCGATGTAGAGGCCACAGGCAAAGGCATGAACCGTTACGACGACGAACATTTCAAACGATGGCCGTTTCCGGTTTCAGATGAGGAAATCCACACCGAGCGCTATTTGAAGTCGCTGACGCCGCCCGAGGAACTGGCAGTGTTCCTGTCATTGCGTGGTAATTGTCTGAGGGAGGCGGGACGCGCAGGGGAGGCGGCGGATTGTTATGCCGCGGCGGTCCGATTGGCGCCCGGATGGAACCCTTGCAGCGCTCTGTTGGCTGATGTGCGGCATGCGTCAATTGCGACCAAAAACCAACCGACCCAAACCCCAATTTCTACAGCGATGATTCAACAAGTCGACGAACCGCCACAACAATCGAGCAGCGTGCCCGATCCAAACCCGTTACTGAATATACGTTAACGTAATCTCAACAGAATGACTTACTTCAATCAAATCAGAATTAATATGAAAACGATACGCTTCATGCTAAAGCTAGCGGTTTTGAGCGCGGCGTTGTTTTTCAGTGTCGGCAACGCTTCGGCCTATTACGATCCAGGATTGCAGCGGTGGCTAAATCGAGACCCGCGTGAAGAAATCGGCTTTGAAGTCAGCAATCCGATGCTAAGGCCCGCGAAACCCCTGGCTCTGCCTGATATGTTGTATATATTTACATTAAATGACCCAATTCATGAAGTTGATGTCTTCGGCTTGTGGACAGGAGGACCCATAGGAAGCCCAAGTGATTACCAAGATTGCCTGCAAAACGCGCGAAATTTTTACAATACGTGCAACAATGCGGTTACCTGTGTGGCTAGCAAGGCATATAGTACACTTTTTGACTGGAAGAAAGACTGCACCAACGGTTGTCTGGAAAAGGGAGGCTCTTGGTTGACCAGAGGTTTATGTTTGTCAGCTTGTTCTGCTGCTTACATAGCTAGCGAGGCTGCTATAGCTGCTGTAGCAGCCGCCGGGTATACCGCATGCGCGGAAGGATATGGCGCAAACGTTGCATTTTGCGGAGTGTATACCGGCGACCCGAATCCACTCGATCCATAGTAATGAAAACGATGTATTTCTGGCGAACAGAACTGCTGGCCCGGGATCTGAAGGCCGGTGTTTTATCCTCTCGTGAAAAGATGAAGTATTTTCTTGCTTGGGTTATACTTATCGGTCTAAGTTTCTCCTCAATTGAGGCCGCCCCCTTGTCCCACCCACATTGGGGAGAAGACATTGTCGGTGTTTTCTGCTTAGTTGGCTTTGTGGTACATTGTCATCGGCTGAACCAAAAAGGTGACGGCAGCGAGTTTATCGAAAGACTGCTTTGTGTGAGTTGGCCGGAAGCGATGAAATTGGCTATATGCTCTGTCGTGGTATGTTTTACTTTTAGCCTAGCTGACCGATTTACGCCGTGGCTTGTGTGGAAGATCATCAGTGACGCATTGGAATGGCTTTTGCTTCTTTTCTTTTTACGTCGAATCAGCTTGCGGATCAAGTGGATCGCTGGTGCTCCGTAAATGGTCAGTCCGTAATATTGGCACAAATGAACGAGGCAGACGTGGTTGGCGCCGTGGGAGCAACGATTTACGCGACATTTGAAAATGAGAACTAAAGTAAGTGTGGCTTTGACGCTGCTGGTCTTTCTCGCCTTGTTTAGCAGCGTGCCCAATGCTGCCGCCTATTACGATCCAGGAATACAGCGGTGGTTAAACAGGGACCCGATTGAAGAACCAGGATTCAAACTCACCGTTAGACCAGGATTAAGACGAGAAAATGAAGGGCCAAACCTGTACGAGTTCGTAAAAAACCGGCCCACAAGAGAAATCGACGCCTTCGGGCTGTTCCTTGGTTTTGGCTACGGCAACTGGTGTGGTTGGTCTAGGAGCGGCCCTGGGGATCCAATTGATGCCGTGGACGCAGCGTGCCAAACACATGATAATTGTCTTGCTACGTGGTCTGACGCCTGCAAATTCAAGTTCTGTAACATCCGTTTTTGCCTTGAGGTCAGAGGCGCTGATTGTCATGGTGATGAGGCTTGCGAGAGGGCGCGGCGTACCATACTTGCAGGATGTTCCCTTCTGCCTATAATTCCGATCCTGATTGTTATGTAAGAATGAATCGTACGATTTCAAAACTTTCTTTTTTTGGGGGCTGCATTCTTCTAGCAACCACTGGTTGTAACTTCGTTCGTAATGACAATCTGAATCAGGCGATTGCCCGCGGTGATACTGAGGCCGTCCGCGCGGCACTTGCTCGCGGGGTGGATGTAAATGGTCGTGGAATGCACGCGATGACACCGCTGATGACAGCAGCAAAGGCTGGTCAGCTCGACATCTGCGAATTACTCGTCAAGCATGGGGCAGACGTCAACGGGCACAACGATTCGGGAAGCGTGTTGATGTGGGCAATTGAGTCCAGAAATGAATCTGCAGTGGGTTTCATTTTGAAGGCAGGTGCTGACCGATCTTGGACAAATGCACTTGGGGCAACAGCGGAGTCGCTAGCCCAACAACGAGGACTTACAAACATTGTGGCGATTCTGAAAACCAAATAGGCGTAATGAGGCCGTCCGTCTGCAATAATATGATGCCTATCCCGACGAAACCACTGTCTCCAACGTCTATGACAGGCCGAAAACAGATCACCCATAAGAGCGGTTAGTCAACAGCAAAACGTCGTCCCTGCCCGATTTTCTTCTCGGGTCAACGTTCTCAACCAATTTGTTACTGATCTCCATCCGAGTCTCGCGCAGCTAAACCGCCAGACTGCGACCTTTCAACACCGCGCTGCGCGACTGACTTCTCCGAATCCTGCTGAAAGTTGCAGACTGCCAGCTTGATTCCAGAAGCCTGACTCCGTCCGGTTCAGCCTCGCTCCACTCCACTTTGCTGCTCCATCGTCCACGACCTGGCGACCGTGGCCAGTGGCTTCCGCTTCCGCTCCGTTCCGCGCATTGAATCCGGCGGAGACAGGCGATTAAAACGCACCTGTCACGTTTCTTGCTTCTGCCATGACACGCGCCAGGTCCGCCCGCTACGAGGAGATGGTTGAACAGGTTTGACGGACGGGCATCAGGTCTTTTCCCCGCGTTTGCTCCCTTCTGCTTCTTCTCTCGTTCTCTCGCCCTCACGGCCTCACCGCACTAACCAGCCCGCCCCTCGCGGCGCCTTCTGAAGACCACTTCCACGGGGGAGGGCTGGCGGTTCCGCTTTCTCGTGCAGGGCGACAGACCGAAGACGAACAGCAGAACACAAAAAAAAAGACCATGAAATCCAATTCAAATACATTTTCGGGACTCAAGAGCCGATCCGAACAGTTGAACACACCAAAAACCGGTTTGGCTGAAATCAATTTCAAACAACGGCGGGTGAATCGGTCGCTGAATACTCAGAACTTGCTCGCTTTGCTTCGTGCTGAAACACCTGACTTTTTCAAACTGGCCGAAGTGGTTGGCCAGTGGGTTTGGATTCAGTTTGCCGGGAAACAGCCCAAGGAGATTACCAGCCGGTTGGCCGAGCTTGGGTTCCATTGGAACAATGCCCGTCAAACGTGGCAGCATCCGTGTGGCACCCTCGCCGATGAACGCGCCACCCATGACCCCCGCAAGCGCTACGGCAGCTATTTCGCAGCCCAAGTCATACCTGCCTGAATGGAGATGCGGCCATGAATACCACTTCGATTCTCCCCGGCTTTGCCGACCTCGTTAAACCGTTCAAGTTTCCGGCCAGTCCGCATGAATTCAAGGTGACGGCGTTAAGGGAATGCCCGACGCCCGAGGCATTACAGCAGTGCGATACACCAGACAAAGCGGCTGATTACTGGCGGTTGCACATTGCCAGCAATCCATATTTCAACCCGGAATGTGAATGTCTGGCGGTGCTGTTGCTCAACACGCGCCGACGGATTAAAGGGCATCACCTTGTCTCTATAGGGACGCAGGACACGATTTTAGTGCATCCGCGTGAGGTGTTCCGGGTGGCGATTGTCACCGCCGCTTCTGCCGTGATTGTGATGCACAACCATCCCAGCGGCGAGAGCACGCCCTCGGAAGCCGACATCAAGGTAACGCGGGATTTGATCCGCGCCGGCCAGCTTTTGAAACTGGAAGTGCTGGACCATGTGATTGTCGGCAACGGCAATTTCGCATCGCTCCGGAGTCTTGGCTTTTTCTACCAATGACCCCGGATTCACTGTCAGTTAAAGTGTCAGTGACGGCAGCCGCTGATTGCCAAAAATTCTGACGAATTGACCCGAATAGTCTTTAATTTTACCAGTGATTTGCTAGTTTCCTTTTGTTTGAATCAATGCAACAGACCGCGCCCATCCGTGGTTAATAGTCAACCGAGCTGCCTCGGATCAGATAAATCCGACGTTGCTCGTGCCAAACCGGCCGAGGTTCGGAAAGATGGTGGCGAGATTGCTGTTGTCCACGCCAAACCAGGTGGCCAGGGTGGCGAAATACTGGTCGATGGCCGTGGTCGGAATCCAGCGGCCGGTGCCGGTATCGTCCGGACCATTCACCGCCAGCGTGGGAAACGTGCCGTAGGTTTTGCCGCCCTTGACGGCGCCGCCGACAATCAGGTGATGGCTGCCCCAGCCATGGTCGCTGCCCTGGCCGTTGCTCGGGAAGGTGCGGCTGAAATCGCTGGCGGTGAAGGCGGTGACCTGTTGCGCAAGGCCGAGCTGCTCCATCGCGCGCTGGAAGGCATACAGGCTTTGGCTCAACTCGGTCAGCAGGTTGGAATGCGCGCCGACGATCACATTATTGGGATTATTCACACTGTAGTTCGTCTGGCCGGTGTGCAGGTCATAACCGCCGACCTGGCAGAAGAAAATTTGGCGTTTCATGCCAAACCCGCCGTTCGCGGTGGCGCGGCTGCCCGCCTCGATGAGCCGCGCCACCATCTGCAACTGCGGCGCGAGCGTGGAGCCAAACCGGGTGCTGCTCAGCAGGTTCGTGACGGTGGTGGGAAACGGGTTGCTCCAGTAGCTGCCCGCGGTGTTGGTGATGGCGTTGTTGAGCAGGCTGCCGGTCTGGATGCTGTGCTGCGCGACCCCGGCATAGGCCTGCTCCTGCAAATTCGGGTAGTTCAGGCCGAGAAGGTTCGTCAAGGCCGCCAACCGCGCGCCGCTGACCCCTTGCAGGGAAATCGCGCCGCTGGTGGAAACGGAATATTGCGCGACGATGTTGCCGACTTCCAGGGTGTTCGCCCCGGCCAGCGACACGCAAAAGGAGACGGGCGCGCCCGGCTGGACGGAATTCAGGAGATCGGCGCAACGGCCGCCCCAACCCGTGGTCGGCGGCTGATCGGGAATCGAGGTCTGCCACTGCGTAATCTGGTCGGCGTGCGAAAACAGCTGCGGCGGCTTCTTCAAGATACCACCGAGGTACTGGGCGCGGGTCATGGGGAACACCAGTGTGCCGGTATTGAACAACGCCGCGAGCGTGCCTTCGTAAAACAACTCGGCGAGCTCGGGACAGGCAGGATGAAAACCGAAACAGTGCCCGGCGGGATCCGCATAAATGTTCGGATCATTGGTGGTGGGATTATAGTATCTGGGATTATTATTTGTATCGAGCGTCCCGGGTTTCTGAAAATTCAACAGGTTTAATTGCGGAATCGCGAGCACCGGGGTCCGCAGGGCGGCATAATTGTCATACTCGGACTGGATGGCCGGAATGATGAGATTGTTCGAGTCGTTGCCCCCCTGGAGAAAAATGCAGACCAGCGCCTTGTAAGAGCCGATGTTGGATTGCGCGACGGCGGCGTTCATCAGGCGCAGATCGCGGATGGACGCGGTCATCGCCGCGGTGCCGACCGCCGCGCAGGCGGCGCGGCGGATGAAGTCGCGGCGCGTGATGACGGAGATGCGTTTGTCGTTCATAAATTTTCGATCGTTCTCGTCCTCCTTCTCATCCTCATCCTCGAAAATTCCGACGTTCGGTGCAGAGGACGACGACGAGGACGAGTAGGAATCGTTTTCATCTTTGGATGGTGTAGTCGGGCGAATTGATCAATTGATGGACGACGGCGCGGACGCGGTCGCGCCGCCAGGTGGACGAGGAAGGCGGGAAGTTGTTCGTGACATAGTTCACGATGTTCGTCTTCGCCCCGCTGGCGAGTTCGCCGGCAAGCAGCGCCGAACCCAGGGCATCGACCAGCGCCGCCACGTTGGTATCCGCGGTGTAATTGGTTCCCATCCAGGGGCCAACGTCCAGGACGATGGCACCATTCGCGTTGTAATAACTGCTCAGGCCGTTCGTATTGTTGCCATTATTGAGGATGCCAGCCTCCAGAAAATTCATCTGCAAGGCGACGCTCGTGTCGGAGGTGAGCTGGAATTCCGGCGTGGTCAAGCCGGCTGACGCCAGCGCGCCCGGGAACTGGAAATCCGGATAGAAGAAGTTGAACACCGTCGGGGAGCGCAGCGGCGTCTGGGCCAGGTTGTAAGTGGAATTGGCGTCGGTGGCCCCCATGTTCCAGGTGCTGTACTGGGCGGCGACCGTGCCGCTGCGGGTCAGCACGGGCGCGTTAAGCGGGTAAAGGCTGAAGCTGCTCTGCGTCTGGTTGCTCGAGGTGGTGAAGTTGATGGTGAAATGCGACGGGTCCGGGATTGTCGCCACCTGATAATAACCCGGCGGCGGCACCAGCGTCGGGAAGTTGACGTACAGCGTTTCATTGCTGCTCAAGGCGTGCGGACCGGAACAAATCACCGTGATATTCGTTCCGCTCTGGGTGAATCCGCTGGCGGAAACCTTCGGCAGGATGCAGTTGCCCGAGCGCACCGCCGGATCCGGCGTGGACACGGTGAACACCGACGAGGACAGATTGGTGACGATGGCGTACAAGCCGTTCACGGCGCCGCCGGTCGCGAACACGAGATACGCCGCGTTGCCGGCGACGAGGCCGTGGCCCGAAATGGTGACCGTGATGACGTTATTGCTTTGCGCATAGGTGCCGGTCAGCAGATTGGGCGCGTTGACGGTGAACGTGTTGGTGCTGGTGGCCGTGACGCTGTAATTGCCGTTCGGCGGCGCCGCGTTGCCTGAAGTGTCGGCAAACGTCAACGCAATCGTGTCATTGTTGTTCAACCGGTGCGCGTTCGTCGTGGTGATGGTGATCGTCTGCGTGCCGCTTTCGGAATACATTCCGCCATTGAGCCCCGGCGAGGGAAACGCGCGGGCGACGGCGGTGACGCGCAGCAGCGGCTCGCGCTGCTTGCCGTAGGTGTTCAGCGTGATGAAGTTGGTCGCCCGGGCCTCGTAATCCAGCAGGATGGCGCTGATCACGGCCTGCAGGTTGCCGCGCACGCCGGTGCCGTCGTCGTTGAATTTCTGGACCACCCGGTAGAGATATTCGCGGCTGGGATTGCTGGTGACCAAACGCTGGATGAGCTGGCGGCAGATGAACGGTCCGACGTTCGGATTGTTGAAAATGGAATCCAGCGCCTGCTCCAGATCCGCCGAGCAGTAGGCATCGTTGGTGGACGTGGAGGGAACGGTCTGGTTGCCCCACGCCGGCGGCAGCATGACGTTGTCCAGCAGCAGTTTGGTGCCCAGCTCGTGGTGCGTGGGCACCAGCACCATTGGGTTGGTGTAATTCGCGCCCGGGAACCAGTTCGACGGCAGCCGCCCGTTGGCCTGGTTGGTCTGGTAATAATTCCAGCCGGTGAACACGCTGGCAAAGCCGTTGATGACGTTCTGATTGTAGGTGGGCACGAGCGCGTTCTGCGAATTCAAGACCAGCGTACCGTCCGGCCACATCCGGTACAGGCCGATGGAAAAGAGCTGCTGGATTTCGCGTGCGTAATTTTCGTTGGCGTGCAGGCCGGTGATGATGCTGCCCTTGTCGTTGCCCCGCATGTCCAGATAAAGACCCATGGCGGGATGAAGCGTGACGGCTTTGAGCAACGACCGGAAATTGCCGAAGGCGTTGTCGAGCAGGGCATCGTAATAGGAAGACAACGCATGCGCATACGAACTGGCCAGCGTGCCGTTTTCCGACACGACCATGATTTCGCTCAGGGCAAAGGCGACGCGCTGCCGCAACTGGTCCGGCGCGGTAACGGCCTGCTGCCACCAGGTGTTGAAACAGAGCGAACTCGGGAAAGGCTGGGTCGGATCGGGATTGATATTGGCCATCACCACCGGCAGATGGTGGGAGACCGGCAGCGCAAACTGGCTGGTGATCCAGCCCGCGTAACCGAGCGATTGCACCGCCGCAATGTCCGCCGGACTGGCGCCGAAGGTCGCCTGCGTCAGGAACCGGACCGCGGCGTTGGAATTAGCCGAATCATCCGTCCAGGCCGGCGGCGCCGGCGGCGGCGTGAACGTCTGCGAGCCGTTGGCCAGCGTGAAGTGGCCGTTGATTTCGCCGGCGGGAAAAGCGGTGCTCTCAATATTGATGTTCGCCTTGCCTTCGTTGAGTATTTCCAAAATATCCGCCGCGGCCAGGGTGCCGGTCGGTTTGATTTTCCAGAGGTAACTGCCATCTGACCGGGGCTTCGCGGCGGAGATGTCGAACAGCAATTCCGCCGGATTGCTTAAATACGGGTCGGAGTTGATGGCCTGGCCGGTCGCGATGCCGGCGAGATTGTTGAACGAAAAGTTCAAAACCGCCTGGCTGCCATCGGCGCTCAGGAGCAAAGTGGCCGAACCGACCGCGGTGCTGTTGACGCCGGGCAACGCCAGCAGGTTGGCCTCGTACAGAGTGCCGGGCAGGACGGAGACCGGCAGCGGATAATAACGCGACAAAATATAACCCGGCACCACGCCAGCCGGCGCGGTGTTTGTCCCGAACGGATCCTGGACCCAACCAACCGACCAGTGGTCGGGCGCAGTCGAGCCGGCCTTGTGCAGGATTTCGAGATAATATTTTTGCCCGGCAACGAGCGTGAGCCATTTGGTTTGTTGGTTGGTCTGCGCGTTCCACTGGTGGATCCCGGCGCCGCCGTTGGCCGGCCAGACGTTGGCGCGCTTCAATTTGTTGGCCGGTTCGCCATCGTTGGAAATCCATAACTCGGCCGCGTCGCTGCCGGCGATCCAGAAATAATAATTGCCCGTGACCGGGGCGGTGAGATAGCCGCGGATGCGTTCGCCATAGTTGACGCCAAAATTCGTGACGCCTTCCAGCGCGCCGAGCGTATTCGTGAAGCCGGCCGGCGCGCCGACGGGGATGTCCGCGATGTTCGTGCCCGGGACATTCGTCCACACTTCCCGCACCACGGAGCTGCCGGTGTCGATCACCTGGATATTGACGATTGAGGCGCCGACTCCGATCGCGTTGCTGGCCGTCAGAGTGACCTGGAAATTGCCGGCCAGTGTCGGAATGCCGCTGATCAGGCCGCTGACGGAGTTGAAGGCCAGTCCGGGCGGCAATCCACCGGCCGTGAAACCCGCGGGCGAGTTGGCCGCCGTCACGGTGAAGCTGAACGGCTGCCCCAGGAAGGCGACCGCGTTCAGCGCGCTGGTGATGACGGCCGGCGCGTTGGAACTGACATTGCCGAAATTGTTCGTCGGATACAAACGGCTGCTGGGGATGACTTGCTTGGGCTGGCTGGGGCTGTACCAGTACAGATGCGCCTGGGCCGAGCTCCCCGTTTGCAGATATTCCAATTTCAGATCATAGCGGGCACCGGCCAGCAACGGAATGGAATTGGACCATTCGGTGTTCTGGCTCTGCCACTTGTCAATGAGCAACTGGTCGTTCACCCACAGCTTCACGCCGTCATCGCTCTTAACGTCAAAGAAATAAGTCTCCGAATACTGCGGCTGCACCTGGCCGGTCCAGCGGACCGAGTACAGTCCGTTGCTGAGGCTGGGCGGCGGGTTGGTGCCGCCCCAGACAAAATCAATCACCGGATCAAGGCGGTTCGTGATCAAATTCGCCGGCCGGAAATTGTTCGTGCTGGAGTAGGTCGTGCTCGAATTGGTGTAATAATACCCCGTCAAGCCGGTCCCGGTCGGCGTCGGCGAAGGATAAATCACAACCGCTGCATTGCTGCCGGCGCTCACCGTATATCCGGCGCCGGCCAGCAGTTGCAATTGCGCGATGACCGGCGTGTGCAAGTTTGTGTTCGCCAGGGGCGTTACCGAAATGTTGGTGGCCCCCACACCCGCCGCCAGCGTCACCGACCGCGGCAGCGGCGCATGGTCCACGCCCTCACTGGCAAAACCCGGCCCCGGTCCGCCGAGCCCCAGATTGACCGTCACCGTGTTTAACGGGAAGCCGTTCCGCGTGACCGTCAGCACGCCGAGATCGGTGGGGGCAGAACCGGGGTCCGGTTCAACCGTGGCGGGATCGGTTGTGGAGATGGCGAAGACATTTTGCGACGCCAGCTTGTTGGTCGCATACGCGTAATCGCTCAACAACTGGCCGTTGTCATCGAGGTTGCCGTTGCTGAAAGGATTGAATGGATCGAGCCCAAGCTGGTATTTTTCCCAATCGTTCAGGAGGCCGCCGTCCGTATTGGTGTCCGCCACGGCAATGCGGAAGAATTTAGCGGTGGCATTGACGGGTGAAGAGAGGACCAGATTCGTTCCCACCCGCAGGACCAGCCCGGTTTCCGTCAGCCAGTTCGGGTCACCCAGATTCGTCCGGCTCTGCAGGAGATAAAACTTCCCCAGCGCGCCCGGGATCTGGGCCGCGACATTCGTGCCGGAAACCACCGTGATTGACGCGATGCGGGGATAGGACTTGGAATCGAAGGGGTTCGTCCCGGCCACGGCTTCCTGCAGATTCGAGAAACCGTCGTTATCCGCGTCACCGCCCGGCGCGAGGCCACTGGCGCCGTACATTTGTTCCCACACGTCGCTGAGGCCGTTGCCATTCAAGTCCACCATCGCGGAGGCGGCGGCGGCGGTCGCAAGAAACATCAACCCGACGGCCAGAAGATTCAGCCGGTGAAAACCCTTCGTCGGACGACTGCACATATAAAACGAAGCGAAACGTGTCAGACGCCGTCAACCTTGCACGTGAAGTTTATTAATGTCAAGAAACAACTTAAATTATTCTAGTTGCGATCCGGGTTTTGGCCGCACCTTGACCCAAAAGCGGACAAAGGTGCACATCTTTCAGCGCAGGTTCCACTCATGCAACAGCGCGCGCGGGATTTCGGAAAGAAATCGGGAAGGCTCCGGAAACGCTTCGCCGGAACCGCCGAACCCGCTGCGCACCAGCGGGTAGCTCAGGTACAACTCGTTCTTCGCCCGCGTGATGGCCACGTAGAACAGCCGGCGTTCCTCTTCCTCGCCAGCGTCGGTTTGGAGCGAGCGGGCGGACGGAAACAGGCCGTCGCAGAGCATGATCACAAACACCACGTCGAATTCGAGACCCTTGGCCTGGTGAATCGTCGTCAGCCGGATTCGTTCGGAATCATCCTCCGGGTCAGCCTCGGCCTCGACATTGGTGAGGAGGGCGAGTTGGGTGAGAAACTCCTCGAGACTGCCAAGTTGATGCGCAAATTCCGCGAGCTCCTGCAGGTCATCGAGCCGGCGCTGGTAATTGTCGTAGGTTTCCTTGAGGTAATCGTCATAGCCGGCGTCCAGCACCAGCCGCAGCATCTTCGCCGCGCTTTTGCGGATGGTTTGGTCTTCGAGCTGGGAAATCGTCGCCGTCAATTGCGCCCAGGCGGTTTTTGCCCTGGCCGGAACGGACTGGGAAATTCTTTGAAGACGCGCAGCCAGGGTCTCGCGTCTCGCGTCTGGCGCCCGGGGTGGTGATTCGGAGGTCGCGGGCGATTCGTTCCCCGGAACGCGGAAGCCGGAACCCCGACCCTCGGCAAATTTGCGCCAGATTTTTTCCGCCCCCTTCGCCGCGATGCCCGGCAGCAACTGCGCCAGCCGCTTGAAGGCGATCTCATCGCGCGGATTGGCGACCAGCTTCAGGTACGCCGTGGCGTCCTTGATGTGCGCCTGTTCAAAAAACCGGATACCGCTGGTGATGGCAAACGGGATTTGCCGGCGGGTCAGTTCCAGTTGCAGTTCGAGCGCGTGGAAGTGCGAGCGGTACAACACGGCCACCTGGCTCAGATTCACACCTTCCTCGTGCAGCTCCCCCGCCCGCTGCGCGATGAATGCCGCCTGCTGCGCCGCATCGGCACACGCCACCAGCGCGGGCTTGAGGCCAGATTTGCGCGCCGGCGCGAGTTGCTTGACGAATTGATCCGTGTTGGCGGCGATGGCGGCATTGGCCACCTTGAGAATCTCCGGCGTGCTCCGGTAATTCGTCTCAATTTTAAAAACCCTGGCGCCGGGATAACGTTTGGGGAACTCGAAGATGTTCTGAAAATTCGCGCCGCGCCAGGCGTAGATGCTCTGGGCGTCGTCGCCCACGACCATCACGTTGTGATGCCGCCCGGCCAGCAGATCAATGAGGTCGCTCTGGAGCTTGTTGGTGTCCTGGTATTCGTCCACGAGGATGAACTGGAACCGGCGCTGGTAATGTTCGCGCACGTCCGCGTGTTCCTGCACCAGCCGGAGCCAGAGGGCCAGCAGGTCGTCGAAATCCATCGCATTCGTCGCGCGCTTGCGGGCGACGTAACGTTTCTGCACGTCGGCAATTTTCGTGGAATGCTCCTCGAAATAATCGAACGGGCCTTCGAGCATTTCCGCCGTGGTCCGGTGCGTATTGGCCGCCAGCGAAAAAATTTCAACCAGCACGTCGGGCTTGGGAAAATGCGTCCCCCTGGTTTCGACGCCGGCCTCGGCCAGACAGGCTTTGACCAGATCCCGGGCGTCATCACGATCGAGGATGCTGAAATCGCGCTGAAACCCAAGCAAATCGGCGTGTTGCCGGAGAATGCGCGCCCCGATGGAATGAAACGTGCCGCCCCAGAGCGACGGCAGTTGGCGGCCCAGCAGTCCGGTGACGCGCTGCATCATCTCGCCGGCGGCCTTGTTGGTAAACGTCAGCAGCAGGATCCGCTCGGGCGGAATTCCCTGCTCCAGCAGGTAGGCCACGCGATAGGTCAGTGTGCGGGTCTTGCCGGAGCCGGCGCCGGCGATGACGAGGGCCGGGCCGGGCGGCGCGGTCACGGCGGCCAATTGCTGCGGATTCAAATCGCGCGCGTAATCAATGTTCAGCCGGATTTCCGGAGTGAACGGCTTGAGGACGTACTCGTGCGACATGGCGCGGCATTGAAAGGGCAAACGCCGGGCGGTGAAAGGAAAAAACGTGAGCCTCGAAATATTCTTTATGGACTGCGCCGGCAGAGCGCAGCGGCGACGGCGCTTTTGAATGGCATGACGCGTGCGATGACCCGTCCGCATCACCCAAAGCGGTGTCGCGCTTTGCTTGCCACCGCACTCCAAAGGCCGTGGTAATCCGGTCTGTTCATGCGGGGCTTCGCTACTTCCGCCGGGCGCGTTCGTCCCGCCAGTGGAGAATCAACAGAATCAGCAGGACAATCGCCGTGAGGCCGGTGCACACCGGCGCCAGAAACCGGTCCAACGGCAATGAACCTCGCGCCGGCAACCGGAGTTGGGCGGAAAGGATGTCCAGGCTCCCGGGAAACGAAGTCTGGGCGACGACGAACCCATTGCCCGCGACGGCCTGTGATATGCCGGAGCTGGCGAGCCGGAAAATTGGGATGCCGTATTCCGCCGCGCGCACCGGTGCGACGCGCGCGTGCAGCTCGTGTTCGTGCCGGCCCCAATCCTCCACGTCCATCGTCGGCACGATCAGCAGTTGCGCCCCATCTTCCACCAGCCGGTCGGTCACGCGCGTATAACTCAGGTCATAACAGGTGCAAATGCCGATTTTGCCCCAAGGCGAATCCCAGACCGCCTGCCGCCGGGCCGGCAGGCCGTCCCGGAAAAACTGGATGGGCACGCATTTGGCCTGTTGGAAAATAATTTCACCATTCGTCCCAACGACGAAAGCCGTGTTGTAAAATTGGTTGGTGCTGACCCATTCCCGACCACCCACTACCAGGAAACGCTCCTGGTCGCGGCACCATTGCTTGAGCGACTCCGGCACCGGCCCGTCAAGCGTGTATTCACTTAACACAAAGACCTGTGCGTCGGGACTTTTGGCCAGGGTTCTGTCCAGGGCCTTGGCCAACTCGCCCGGCGAGGGAAATTCCATCTGGATGCCGGCGAGTGACAGTGAGTTCGCGGAATGAAGTCTGGCGAAACTGATGGCAGGGAGCAAACAGGCGCCAAACAAAATCAGAATTGTCAGCAGTAGCAAAGACACGACCGGCTGACGAAGCGTATAGATGCTTTTTCCTCGATTGATCCAAGGGAACAGAGCGACGAACAAAAACGCCAGAAACCCGGCACCATACATACCCACTCCAGTAAAAGGACATTCCGCCGGCAATGCGTATCCAATATTCAGCCAGGAAAATTTCAGGTAGTACAATTCGCTGCGGAAATATTCCAGCCCGGTCCAGATGACCGGTACCAGCCAGATGGCCTTCGTCTTTCCCCAGCGCCGGACACAGCCGCAGACCGTCGCCGTAAACAGCCCAACCCAGAACGCTACCACCAGCCACAGCACCAGCGCTTCCGCGCTGAAAATGTGCCAGAAGAATGACAGTTGCGGCGCATAGCAGAGAAAACCGGCGCCTAAACCGAAATAAAACGCGCGGCGAACGGTGGGCTGATGGGCGAGCCGTACGAGGAAAAAAGCGTAACCGAAAATCAGCAGGCCAATAGCGGGAAAATGGCTGGAAGCGTAGGCCAGATGAAAACACGCCACAGCGCCCAGCAGCCAGAGCAGCGATTTCATCCAGCCGGACGGATGTGCAGTTGGGTTGGAGGCGTTCATCGCGGCCAGTGAATTAAGTTGTCAGTCTAAATCAATTGTTGGAAATTCCGCCATGCAAAAAAACCGGACGTTACTGGCCTTTCTGGACGACGCTTACGAAGACCTGGAGCTCTGGTACCCCAAATTGCGGCTGGAAGAGGCCGGTTACGCGACGAAATGCGCCGCGCCGGAAATCAAAACCTACGCCGGCAAGCACGGCTATCCGGCGACTGCGGATCTGCTCCTGCAGGATGCCCGGAGCCGGGATTTTTGCGGCTTGCTGGTTCCCGGCGGTTTCATGCCCGACAAATTGCGGCGCGACCCAAAGGTCCTCTCACTGACCCGCGAGTTTTTTGAGTCGGGCAAGTTGGTCGCGTTCATCTGTCATGGCGGTTGGATTCCGATTTCGGCCAAAATCCTGACCGGCAAACGCGCCGCCGGGTCGCGCGGCATCAAGGATGACCTGGAAAACGCCGGCGCCATCTGGGTGGACGAGCCGGTGGTGACGGACGGGAATCTGATTTCCAGCCGCACTCCGCGCGACCTGGCTGCGTTTGGCGAAGCGATGGTAAAATTTCTCGACGCTCACGTCCGATGAACGGTGCCGGAACATCTCCTGGCCATGCCGGGCGCTGACCGACGGGCTGCTGGCCCCGCTGTTGCAGCTTTCAAAAGCAAGCGCTTCCGTCGTTCGCCAACAATGCACGACCGCCTGTAATTTGTTCTTGAAAACTCGCGAAATTAAGATGTAAATAAGACGTTCCGAAGGAGTAGTCCCTTATGAAATGTGATGCTCGGCCCTGGGTGGCGGCTTGTCTGGCGCTTCTGGCGTTCAACACTTCGGCAGCAACCCTGTACGTGGATTCGAACAGCGCCAGCCCTGCGCCTCCCTACGCGGCCTGGGCGACGGCGGCGGCGACCATTCAGGATGCCGTGGATGCCGCGACCAATGGCGATTTGATTCTAGTGACAAACGGTCTCTATCAAACCGGTTCGCGGTCATTGGACGGCTCCACTACCAACCGCGTGGCCGTCAGCCCTTCCTTGACGTTGCGAAGTGTCAACGGTCCGGCGGTGACAATGATTGACGGGGGCGGAGCGATGCGATGTGTGTCTTTGGCAGACGGCGCCACGCTGGAAGGATTTACCATGCAAAACGGGTTGGTCGCCGGCAATGGCGGCGGTGTTTCCGGCGACACCACAAATACTTTTGTCATCAATTGCATCATCACCCAGAACAACGCACAATACGGCGGCGGTATTTTCCAGTGCACGGCCAGCCGCTGCCTCATTTCGACCAATTCAGGGTATTATAATGGTTATTACGGCACGGGCGGCGGCGCCAATGGGTCCACGCTGGACAATTGTGTGCTGGTGGGCAACTTCGGTTATGAGTACGGCGGGGCCGCGGTTAACTCCACCTTGAACAACTGCACCTTGACGGGCAATCACACCAGGGTATACGCCTCCACGTATGACAATTGCGTTCTTAACAACTGCATTATCTATTTCAACTACGCTGTCTATTATATCTATGATGGCCAATTAATACCCGTTTATTACAGTTACAACGGCGGCAACGGCACCTGCAATTATTGCTGCATCACGCCGGATCCCGGCGGCACGGGCAACCTTACCGCTGATCCGTTGTTGGTGGACAACAACGGCGATTTCCATCTCCAAACCAATTCGCCTTGCCGCGATGCCGGAAACAACTCCCTGGCGCTGGCCGAAACCGACCTCGACGGTCGTCTTCGTGTCCAGGGCGGGATCGTGGACATCGGCGCGTATGAATTGCCCGGCTACATCATTCCCATCATGAATTTTGCCGCTGATCGCACCAACGCGATTCCCGGATGGCCGATTCAGTTCACCTGGCGGCTCTTTTTCACCAATACGCCGCTGGTGGTGCTCGATTTTGGCGACGGAACCCGGTTGACGAACGCACTTTCGGGCACCGTTCACCAGTGGGTCGCACCGGGCGACTATACCGCGCAGTTGCTGGCGTTCAGCGCCGATTATCCTTCCGGCACAAACGCCTCGATTGCCATCCACATCGCCGATGCGACCAACTACGTTTCACTCGCCTGCACTAATCCCGTTCCGCCTTACAATTCCTGGGCAACAGCGGCAACGAACATCCAGGATGCCGTGGATGTGGCGGTTCTCGGAGCCACCGTTCTGGTGAGCAACGGCGTTTATGCCGTGGGCGGGCGCGGGCTGACCAGCCTCACCAACCGGGTGCTGATCCCGATCCAACTGGCAGTTAAAAGCGTGAATGGGCCGGCGGTGACGACGATTGTCGGCAACCAGGTGCCCGGCACGATCAACGATTTCGGCGCGGTGCGGTGCGTTTATCTGGCTGACGGCGCGACCTTGAGCGGTTTCACGGTCACCAACGGAGCGACCGAACCCGGGAACGATGACGGCATTTACGAATCCTACGGCGGCGGGGTCGAGTGCGGATCAATTTATTCGACTGTGACAAATTGTGTGTTGATCAACAACTCGGCCGGAGACGGGGGCGGCGGCGGGGCCGGCGGCACCTTAGCCCATTGCACTTTCACGGGTAACCAGTCCGGCTACGGCGGCGGCTTTTACAACGGCACGGCCAATGATTGCACGTTCACCGGCAATCAGGCCGGCGGCGCCGGGGGCGGCGCTGAGTACAGCACGTTGAGTCGCTGCAGCCTGACCGGGAATTCGGCGCCCAACAGCGGCGGCGCGGATTACTCGACCTTGAACGATTGCACGTTGTCCCAAAACACCGCCGACGAAAGCGGCGGCGGGGCCGGCTCGAGCACGTTGAACAACTGCACCCTGTTCTCCAATTCGGCCATCCAATCCGGCGGCGGCGCCAGTTCCTGCACCCTGAACAATTCCGTGCTGGCCGGCAACTCGGCGTTGTCCTCCGGCGGCGCGGCTGAAAGCTGCACCCTCTACCACTGCACGCTGGTTTTCAATTCAGCCGGGAGCGCCGGCGGCGGAGCAGATTCCAGTACCCTGGAAAACTCCATCGTTTATTATAACCAGGCGCCGGGTGGAACGAATTACTCCGGCAGCACTTTGAACTTTTGCTGCACCACGCCGCTGCCCGACAACGGCGCGAACAATATCACCGGTGAACCGCAACTCGCCGACACGGAGCATATCGGAGCCGGTTCGCCCTGCATCGGCGCCGGCAGCAGCGACAATACGAGCGGCACCGACATTGACGGTGACGCGTGGCTGAATCCGCCCTCTATTGGATGCGATGAATACCGCGCCGGCAGCGTGACCGGCCCGTTGAACGTGGTCATCCAGGCGGATGATACGCTTGTGCCGCCCGGGTTGGCCGTGAATTTCTCCGCGCTGATCAGCGGCCATGCCACCGCCAGCATGTGGAATTTCGGCGACGGCACGATTGTAAACGATCGGCTCCCGGAACAGCACAGTTGGACCAATCCCGGAAGTTATCCGGTCGTGTTGACCGTTTACAACGACAGCAATCCAGGCGGCATCAGCGCCACGGTCATGGTGCAGGTCACAACCCAGACCATTTTCTATGTTGCCGCCGGCAGTACCAATCCCATCGCTCCGTTCGCCACCTGGAATACGGCGGCGACGAACATCCAGGACGCTGTGGATGTGGCGGTGCGCGGAGGCACCGTGCTGGTGTCCAACGGCCTTTACCAAGCCGGCGGGCGGGCGGCGTACGGTGCGCTGACCAATCGCGTGGCGGTCACGAGGCCTTTAACGGTGGAGAGTGTCAATGGCCCCGCGGTAACCACCATTCAAGGTTATTCGGACCCGGCGACGACCAACGGCAACCGGGCGGTGCGGTGCGTCTATCTGGCGCAAAACTGTTCCTTGATGGGATTCACCCTCGCCGGCGGTGCGACCCGGAACGGTGGGGATGGCGATGTGGATCAGAGCGGCGGCGGGCTTTGGTGTGAATCAACCAACGTGACCGTGTTCAATTGTGTGTTGTCCGGCAACTCGGCCAACTACAACGGCGGTGGTGTTCGCGGCGGGGTTTTAAACGGCTGTTCACTGGTCGGCAACAGCGCCATCAACTCCGGCGGAGGCGCCATGGCGAGCATACTGAACGGCTGTCTCCTGGCTGCGAATTCGACGATCGGCAACGGCGGCGGGGCGGAACAGAGCACGCTGGCCAACTGTGCTCTCAACGGCAACACGGCCGCCAACGGTGGCGGAGGCGATTCGTGCGCCTTGAACCAGTGTACCCTGACCACCAACATCGTAAACAACAACGGCGCCGGGGCCGAGAGCAGCACGCTGAACAATTGCCGGCTCACCGGCAACGCCGCAGCGGGGTACGGTGGCGGAGCCGATTCCAGCAGTTTGAACAATTGCGCGCTCACCGCCAACACGACCAGCAACAACGGCGGCGGCGTGGAAAACAGCGTGCTCAACAATTGCACGCTCACCGGCAACTCGGCGGCCATCAGCGGCGGCGGCACGGACGGCGGCACGTTGAACAACTGTATCGTTTACTACAACACGGCCGCCGACGGGCGGAACAATTATAACGGCGGCACCCTCAACTTCTGCTGTACCACCCCGCTCCCCAACAGCGGCCTGAACAATATCATCACCGAACCGCAACTGGCCGATTCCGCCCATGTCAGCGCCGGCTCACCCTGCATCGGCGCAAGCAGCCCAAGTTATACAACCGGCGTGGATATTGATGGTGAGAGCTGGGCCAACCCGCCGTCCATCGGGTGCGACGAATTTATTGCCGGCGCTGTAACCGGACCGTTGAACGTGGCCATCCAGACCGCCTATACCAGTGTGGCTGCCGGATTTGCGGTAAACTTTACCGCCGTTATTTCCGGCCATGCCGGTGCGAACGTTTGGAATTTCGGCGATGGGACCATCGTGAGCAATCGCCTGTACGTTTCGCATGCATGGGTGGCGGCCGGTGATTATCCCGTGACACTGAAGGTTTTCAACAACACCAGCCCGGGTGGCGTGAGCGCAATGGTGATGATACACGTCGTCCCTCAACCGGTGCATTACGTTTCGCAGGCCAGTCCTGCTCCGGTGCCGCCTTACGCGTCCTGGGCCACGGCGGCGACCAATATTCAGGACGCAATTGACGCCGCCAGCGTGCCCGGCGCCCTGGTGCTGGCGAGCAACGGGGTTTATCAGGCGGGCGGCCGGATTGTTTCCGGCCTCCAGTCCAATCGCGTGGTGGTGACCAGGCCGCTGACGCTGGCCAGCCTCAACGGGCCGGCGGTGACGGTCATTCAAGGCAACCCGGTCATCGGTGACAGCGCGGTGCGATGCATCTATCTGACGCCTCAGACCACGCTGTCGGGATTCACTTTGACGCAAGGCGCCACAACCCTTGGCTCCACTTTTCAGGAAAATACCGGCGGCGGAATTTATTGTGAAAGCTCCGATGCAACTATCACCAATTGCCTCATCACCGGAAACGCAGCGGTTGGCGGCGCGGGCGGTGTTTGCCGGGGAACCGTGAACGACTGCATTCTGTCCAGCAACACCGTCACTTACTACTTCTCGTACGGGGTGGGAGGCGGGGCGTACGCGGGTGTTTTGAACAACTGTGTCCTGTATGCCAACGCGGCGGGCTGGGCGGGCGGCGGCGCAGAAGGCTCAACGCTCATCAACTGCACCGTTTGCTACAATTCGGCCATCGATCTTTGGTATTTCAGTGGCGGCGACGGAACGCATTCATGCACGCTGAACAACTGCATCATCTACTACAACGCCAATGGCGATGATTGCCAGAATTGCACTTTGAACTTCTGCTGTTCAACCGCGGCCTCCGGCTACCAGGGCAACATCGCCAACCCGCCGCTCTTCGTTAATTCAGCGGGCGGCGATTTCCACCTGCAAACCAACTCGCCGTGCATCAATTCCGGCAATAACGCTTTGGCCACTGGCAACACCGACTTTGACGGCAACCCGCGCATCCGGGGTGGCACGGTGGATATCGGCGCGTACGAATTCCAGAACCCGACCTCGGTCATCTCCTATGCCTGGCTCCAAAAGTATGGCCTGCCCACGGACGGCACCGCCGATTATGTCGATACCGACGGCGACGGCTTCAACAACTGGCAGGAATGGCGGACCGGCACCAGTCCCACGGATCCGTCATCCCTGTTGAAGCTGATGACCATCACTCCCGACGTCTCCGGAACCACCCTGACGTGGCAAAGCGGCAGCGGCATTACTTATTTCCTCCAACGCAGCACCAACCTGCTGGCGCAGCCGGCCTTCCAGACCATCGCCACGGACATCGCCGGCCAAGCCGGCACGACCAGCTACACCGACACCACCGCCACCAACGCCGGCCCGTATTTCTATCGCGTCGGGGTGCAATAAATTGCGATTAAAATTGCCAACTCCTTTCAACCTCTCTACGCTTTGGCCATGGAAGAACAGTCGCAGTTTGTCCAGTATCTCGCCGTGCTGATGCTGCTCGGCCTGGCCTTTGCCGCCCCGTTCGGGATGATCCTCGTCTCCACCATCCTCGGCAAGCGCGGCCGGCGCAGCCTGATCAAGGACACCGCCTACGAGTGCGGCATGATCCCCGTCGGCGCCGGCGGCGCGCGGTTCTCGGTCAAGTTCCACCTCGTCGCCATGCTTTTCATCCTCTTCGACATCGAGGTCGTCTTCCTCTACCCGTGGGCCGTGGTGTACAAGGACATGCTGAAGGATCCGGCCACGCGCAATTTGATTCTCGGCGCGATGATTTCGTTCCTCGCCATCCTGTTCGCCGGCTACCTGTACGCCGTGAAGAAAAAGGCGTTTGACTGGAAGAGTTGAAACCACACCGAATCGTCGAACCAGTTCCATCCAACACCTGCCTGACGATTCAACGACCCGCTGGTCCGGCAATTCACGGCAGTCGCAAACGGTAAAACCGTTGGGGACCGGCGACAGTGGAATCCACAACCGCCTGGTATGTCCCGTCACCGGGTATGGTCTGCAAAGTCGCCCATGACGATTCGGCCAGATTGTTTTTGTATTCCACGACATAAGACCGTCCCGGGACGGTGATGAAGCCGAAACGGAATTGGGTCGCCGTCCGGACTGCCTGTTGGATGACGGGGCGGATCGCCTGCGATGCGAATTGGGTACCTACACGATAGTAACGTTGCGGGCCGGGGGCATTGGTATCCGGGATCGATTTCAGTGTCCCATCGCCCGCGACCGCCCGCAGCGGCAGCCAGACCGGATCCGTCAGCGCATTCTTGTACTCGATGAAGTAGAGCTGCCCCGCCACGGTGGCAAAGCGGAGCTGAACCTGACCGTTGCCCGTTTGCGGCGGTTGGAGAACCGGCAGGTACAGGGTGGGAACGACAATCCGGAGGCTCCAGCCGCCATTGATGCTGCCGGCATCCCCATCGGTGTCGTCATAGACGAACAGTTTCCAGGTGCCATTGGGATTGGTCCCGTTGAACACGGCTAGATTGGCACCAAACGGCCAGTTCGGCGCCGGCCACGGCAGGGTGTCGCCCGTCCCATAATCAGTCGGCCGATAGGTGCCCGGATAAATCTGGTCCACATCGGGCAGCGTACCCGCCGCATCGTCATCGAACGTCAGGGTTAGCCCGATCAAATCCCCGCCGCCGCCTGCATCGGACATCAGCATCACATTCGTACCGCTGGGGCTGACCAGGAGGATGTCCAGGTCTTCGGGATATGTGTGATTCACATTGTGCAACGTCACCGTCACCTTGGAAATGGTCCCGCTCAGTCCGGAAACGATGATCGTGGAGGGATAGAGCGCGGCGGCGCCGACCGACGGAATGGCAATGGTTGCGGCATTGGTGCGGGTTGTGCCGCCGTCTGGCAGCAGGACGGTCAATTGCGCCTTAGTGCTGGCAGCACTACCGGCATAATTGCTCACGACCACGGAATAGGCCGCCGCATCATTCGCAGTGACCCCGGCCAGGCACATGCCCGCGTTCGTACAGCCGCACAGGGCAACCCCCTCCCTCCGCCACTGGTAGAAGAACGGCATGCCGCCGGCGACGGTCACGTTGAACGTGGCATTGCTGCCGGCCACCACCGTTAAATCCGCCGGTTGACTCACAATGGTCGGCCCCTGCGGCGCGCTTTCCATTATGAAACCGCCCAGCGATGCAGTGTCGCTGCTGGCGTTGTCCAAAACTCCCATGTCCTGGTCCGGGTGCGAGAAGAAACGCCGGTGGAAATGGCCACTGGCATCGCCCGCAGTCGTCGAGACCAGAACCTGGTCGCAAGTGCTGTCAGCATAGCTGCCGGGCGGCGAACCACCAAAGCCAATGATCAGCCCGCCGCCGGGGAAGCTGAACCCGGCTTCGATGGTGTAGGCCAGTTCGTAATCGCCGGAGACATTGTTCCCTCGCGGATTTGCCGGGATCTGCGAATCGGAGACGATCTTGGTCCAGCCGAGCGCCTGGATGTTCTGCTGCACGCCGCCGGCGACTGGATTGGTGTTGGCCTGCGCCAGGTAAATATTGCGCCGGACATCGAGGTCGTTCGTCAACCCCAGGTCAAATTTCAACTTGTCGCCGGGCAGGACGGAAAACCCGGGCACATTGCGATAGATTAAGCCGGTGAAGCCGTAATCGGTGTTGGCGCCGAAGGGAATGCAGTTCTGCACGCTCGTCGCCGAAGCCGGAACGATGCTGACGGTCGTGGCCTCGAGCGTCACGGACAACATCGCATTGGAGCTGAGGGCCGAACCATAGGCATTGGTCACCCAAACAGAGTAGTAGCCTGCCTGGTTGTATTGCACGTTGGTCAGCGTCAGTGAATTGCCGGTCGCGCCATTGACGTTCAGGCCATTGAACCGCCATTGGCAGGCGAGCGGCGGGGCACCGTCCACGGCCACCTGGAAGGTCGTGGTGCCGCCCACCGCCACCACCCGGTCGGACGGCTGCAGCCGGAAGGACGGAGGCGCATTGCCCAGGGCCACATCGAACGGATTGCTCGACCCGGCATGGCCACCGCTGTCGTCCGCCGCCACCACCACGTTGGTGGCGCGGTTCAACACCGTAAGACTGCCGCTCCACCGGCCCTGGCTAAATGCTCCGGTGTTTGTCGGCGACAAACTGATCGGGCTGGGGCCGGAACCGGCGTGGATGACGATGTCATCAAGGAACCAGCCCTCGGTGGTGTTGGCCACGGTGTCGCGGGTATCAAACCGGAAGCGCAACAGGGCCGTCGCGCCGGCAAAGGGAGCGAGGCTCACGCGGTTGGAAAACCACAAGCCGGCCGTGTTGTTGCTCAGACTGGAATTGCCTTTGACCAGGACCGGCACGTAACTCAAACCATTGTTGGTGGAAATCTCAACCACCGCCTGATCCCAATTCGTCCCGGATTCAACCTCCATCAAGTAGTTGAACGAGAGCGTCAGGGGCGGGGGTCCGGCCGGCAGGTTGATGGGTGGCGAAGTGACCACTCCCCCATTGGCCAGGTTGGTTACCTCGTAATTGCCGCCGCCGTCCGGCCCCTCGTTCCGGCCGTAATACAAGCTGTGACTTGAAGTATGCCTGGATTGGAAACCACGGCCGGTGCTCAGATGCCACAAACCGTTGCTGCTGCCGTAACTATTGTCGATCGTAAATCCCTGCAGACCGCTTTCCAAATCCTGGTGCAGGATGTCGCCGGGCCCGCCTTCGGCCTGCAGACCGACGATTCCGCTGAAATTGGTGACCGGCTGATCCCGATAATCCTGCGCCAGAATGGTCACCACAAACGGCACGTTCACCGACTGTGGCGAGGCGATCGCGCCCCACGCAAAGTGATCCAGGGCGGTCACCAGCAGGGTGGCATTGGAGCTGATGACCGAGCCGGCGGCGTTCGTGATGGCCACTGAATACGGGCCGCTATCGCCTTCCACGACGTTGGAAATCGTAAGATGGGCGCCGGTCGCTCCCGCAATCCGGCCGCCCTCCGGCAGATTGGTCCCGTTCTTGCGCCAGCGATAGTTCAGGGGCGGCGATCCGGCGCACGCCACCGCGAGCGTGACATTGGTGCCGGGACGGACCGCCTGACCGGCTGGCTGGACGACAATCTGAGGCGGACAACTGGTGCCGGCAACGTAATTGACGAGGTACGACAGGATATTGGCCCGCAGGTTGGCGGCCTGGGGCTGGGGTGTATGGAAGTTATCCGTTGTCATGCCCCCGAACAGGGCAAGGCCATTTCCGCAGGCAGACTCGCCCAACACCACGCGCCCGTTGTCGGCGTTGGTGATGAGCACAGTCAAGTTGGTTCCGGTCACGGTGGCGTGCCCAAAGTAATTTCCCGACCAGGCCAGGCCCACCGGGGTTAATGGACCGTTGAAGACGGGATGCAAGGGATCGGCGGCGTTGGCCGTGGTGGTGAAATCCGAATACACCAGTGTCACCCCGAAACCAAAGGCCATTCCGCATCCTTCATTCGGAGCTGCGTTCAGGAAAAGCCGGCCGCCCAAGGCCACCCAATTTTCCATCAGGGTCAGGTTGTTCGTCAGGAAACTCTGGAGCTCCAGCGCGTCGGTGTCCCCGCCTTCCATGAAGATCAACGCCGTGCCCGGCGAGAAAAGCGTCGCGGGACTGACCGTCTCGTAGCGAAAGTCCTGCCACATGTTGGTGCCGAAGGCGCGGTTCATGGCCATCTCATTGGCGGTTGAACCCCAGGGCGCACCGGCCATCGACCGCAGGTAAACATACGGCAGCAAATCGTCGTTGAGGATCGTGCCGGTTCCCACCGCGCGGCTGATCGCAGCATTGACCGCACCGGACAACCCCACAAAGAACATCTCATTCGGTTCGGGATTCGCATCCCCGAGGATTTGAACCGTCACCGCCTGGTTGGTCTGGCCCGGGGCAAAACTCAGGACCCCGTTCGTGGCGATGTAATCGCTGCCCGCCAGTGCCGTGCCGTTGCTGGTGGCGTACGTCACCATGACTGTTTGGGCCGAAGGCGGCATCAGGTTTACTTGAAACACCAGGCTTTTTGAGCCGGTGTTTCCCTCCGACCCAGCCGCGTCGCTGACGCCCAGGGCCGGGTCGGCAACGGTCAATTGCACGTAGCGCGTCTGCGCCGCGCCGCTCAGCCGGTTGCTAAACACCAGGGTCGCGCCATACGTGCCGAGGCTTAAACTCTGGGCACTTCCGTTGATCTGCGCCGTCACGTTGGTAAACGCGCCGGGCGCCAGGCTGCCGCCCGATGGTCCCGCCGTCAACCACGGCTGGGTAGCCAGGGCCGCCCAGTTCAACAGATTTGTCCCCGCATTGCCGAGAGTATAATCCGTAGCGGCCGGGACAAACGGGCCGCCCGGAGGCCCTTGCACTGCAAATCCTGCATCCGGACTCGCGACCAGGTCATCGTGCCAGCAGATCGAATAACTTGTGAGGTCGCTCTCCACGAAACCAACCGGCACACCTGAGCCAGCCGATAACCCCGCCAGGCCGCAGGTGTCGGAAACCGCGAGGTACGTGACTCGAATTCGTCCGTCGTAAAACAGCTCAATCTGAAAAGTGTTGGTGGCCAGTGATGAACCGAACAAAGGAACGCCTAAATAGGTCACCGCCACCCGGTCGCTCAACTGCTTCCAAGTGACCTGACCCGTGGTCGGATATAAATCATCAAACAGGGCGGATATGCGCGGCCGGTTAAAATGGGCTGCCAAGGATTCGGTGAAAGTGGTATCTCCCGAGTCCAGGGTCAGATAACCGTTGCTCCCGATGTAAAAAACATTGGTTCGGCGATTATAAATGGCCACGGTGTTGGTGCCTGCCAGCGTCACCGCCACCGACGTGTCGTCACTCATGGTTACCGAATTTCCGCCGCTTGGGTTTGTCGCCAGGTTGGTGGCCGTCTCGCGACATAACGAGTAATAGCTGCTGCTGCCATCCGGAATGAAGGTGAAGGATTGAAAATCCAGATCGTTGTCGGCCGCATCGAAACATTCCGTGAAATAGTCGGGCTGACCGACCAGCAGTTTGACGGAGACCGCCTGGGCCGCCGTATCCAGGCTGTTGGTGAGGGTCAGATAATTGGTGTAAATGCCCATGGCGAGACCATTGGCGGAAGCGTTGAGGGACATGCTCAGCGAGTTGGAGCCATTGACGGGGATCACCCCGTTGGTCGGCGTCACGTTCACCCAGCCCGGTGGTAAAGTGACGCTCCAATTCATCGAACCCCCACCCCGATTCATGAGCGTAATGGACTGGCTCGGGGGACTGAACGGCCCGCCCACCGGTCCCCGGAAGCTGACCCCGTCGACCGGAGCAACGTACAAGGCGCTGACACCCACCGCCGACCAGGCGGCGCCCACATTCCCCGCCCAGTCCGTGTTCAAGTCCAGCGCCGCCGACAGCCAGGCGCTGCGCGCCGCCCGGTAATCCGTGCCGGGCGTGCAGTATACGGTCAACGCCCGGTAGGCCACCTGCTCGGCATTGCTCACGCCGATGCCCGCGACACTGTAAGGGAGACCGTCGTTGTTGCCGCTTCCGCCCTCGCTTAGCAAATAAAAGAAAAAATTCTGGACTCCGGAGTTCCGGTGGACTTCCTGGGCCGGGTCCCAATAGGTTCCCTGATAGCGGCTCGGCTGCTGGTTCCCGGCGCCAACCGTGGCGAGGTTGCCCGGATTCCGCAGGTCCCGCAGTGCCACCGACGACAGCCAGGAATCCTCCCCGCACAGCCAATCAGCCGTCCCAGCCACCTTGGCCGGATAATTCGCCCGCCCGTCCGGTTCCGCCCAGAATTCAATGCACGTCCCGAAAATGTCCGAAAAGGACTCATTCAACGCGCCCGACTCGCCGGAATAGACCAGACCCGCCGTGTACTGGTCCACGGCGTGGGTGTATTCATGACCGCAAACATCCAGTACGGCCAGCGAATTGGCCGTCACTCCGTCGCCGTCGCCGATCCAAATAGCCGCGCCGTCCCAATAGGCGTTGACGTAACTGGTGCCGTAATGGAGGTTGGCTTGCAGATAGGCGCGGGCGTTGTCAAAGCTGTCCCGCCCATGCACTTCCTGGTAATAGCGTTGCACCAGGTCGAAGTTCCGGGCCCCGGACATTTCGACGCGATCCGAGGTATCCCAGTTGGCGGTTGAGCGGTAAGCGTAGGTGTTGTTGTCCGGATAACCGTTGGTGGCGCGATTGTACGCGTACCAAGCGCGGTTGGTGCTGTGGAGATAATAATAGCCTGTGTTTTCATACCAGCCGGTCACGCTCACCGACTGGCCACCCTCCCCCGCCAGGATGCTGCCGGTGACGGTTGCGGCGCCGCCGTTGCTGGTCGGCGGGGAAATCTGCTGCACATCGTTGTAACGAAGCAACACCTGACCTTGTCGGGCATCAATCCAATAGCGCCACCGACCCCGGCCGGCTGACGGATCTTCATAGACCAACATCAGCGCGTACGCCAGTTGCGGCTGCGCGTCCCGGGCAAAAATCATGAGTTGCGGGTTCTGGCTCAACGTCCCGGCCGGCTTGCCCAGCGCCAGCAAATCTTGTTGCGCGATCCGCCCCACTGACGCGGCGTCGAGCCCGGGAACCACGTCCACCTGAATGTCCGGCACGTACCGGCCGTTGACTTCATACACCTCGTCGTCCTTGCCGAAATGCACAATCACATCTCCGCCGAACACCGGAAGTCCCCGATACCTCTGGGCCAGCCGCACATGATGATCGCCCAGCGAATCCGCCTCCGGCGGCGCCGCCGCGAATTCCTGGGCCGCATCCTGGAGCCGGTAAAACCGGGCGAGGTTATCCATCACGGCGATGGCATTCGCTTCGTAGTTCCCCGCCCCGGGGACCGCCCGGCTTTTCCCGCTGGAAAACGACTTTTGCCTTCCCAGGTTCGCTCCCCGAATTGACAGCGGCGTGCCCAGGCGCGGCTCCCACGTCACCGCGACTCCCGCTCGCTCCGCCAGTTGCGCCACGTTGGCTTGATCCCCGGACATCTCCGCCGCCGCGTCCGCCCCGGCAACCGGTGGAGCCATAAGCTTGCTGGAAGTGTTTTTCTCCTCAGCCTGATAGGCGCAGGCCATTATTCCCGGTAGCAGGAGCAGGATCCAAGAAACAGTAGAGCTGCTCGGGGTAAGCAATCTTGTTTTCATGGTCATCTCCATTCTCAAGTTCAAGTCCCTTGACTTCAGACCGGCTTGATTCCACAGATTCGAACGCGCTAAAAGCGTACTGTCGGAAACTCGCCTTTACGGCGTCGTGCCGATGCAACGGTTCATCTTCAGCCTGCCAACCCCGATGTGAATTCAACCCGCGGGCAACGTGAAACAATCAAAGACGCTTATCTGAACAAATTGAAGCTTGTGCTGTTGCTTATGTCTCGCGACCACAAAATAGTCAAGGTCAAAGTGGCTGCTCCGCTCACCTACGAATTCCCGATCAGAATCCCCGCCAGAAATACCAGCGCGCCGCCGAGCGCCACCTGGAACAGGGCCGACGCCCAGGGAGTGTCCATGTACTTGTGCCGCACCCAGGAAATCACACCCAATTCCAGCATCACCACACATATGGCCACCACCGTGGCGGTCTTGATGGCCGGAATCAGATACGGGAGCGTATGGCCAATGCCGCCCAGGGTCGTCATCAAGCCGCACACAAATCCGCGTGCCCACGGATGCCCGCGTCCGGTCAGGCTGCCGTCGTCCGACAGCGCCTCGGCAAAGCCCATGCTGATGCCCGCGCCAACGCTCGCTGCCAGCCCCACCAGAAACGTCTGCCAACTGCTGTGCGTGGCGAACGCGGCGGCA
>DATJOW010000183.1:0-42482 GCA_035506715.1 Candidatus Acidiferrum sp.
GCGAATTTAAAATTTAAAACAACAATAACTTAACCCGTTCATCACGCAGACTGCAAACAAAAGTTGTTTCAATGACACCAAGAATGGATTAGGTGGAGGTATGGGGGCAGCGGGAGGCGCGGAGAACTTTCAACGCCCAACCTTCAACATTCAACACCGAATTGCCCTTGCGGTGGACGTTCGAAGCTGGGCGTTGAGAGTTGGATGTTTCGCCAGACAGCTTTCAGCATGGGCCAATCGGGTTTACAGAGGGGCATGACCGATAAGGCAATTGATTCCCGGGTCCGCATCGGCCACGTCCATTTGAAAGTGGCCGACCTTGAGCGCGCGCTGGCGTTTTATCACGGCGTGCTGGGATTCGAGATCACCCAACGGATGGGCCGGCAGGCGGTGTTTCTTTCCGCCGGCGGCTATCACCATCATCTTGGATTGAACACATGGGATAGCGCGGGTGGCAAGCCGCCGCCGCCAGGCAGCACGGGTTTGTATCACGTGGCGATTCTGTATCCGACGCGCGCGTTGCTGGCGGACGCCCTGCGGCGCGTGCTGGCGGGGGGCGTCGAACTGGATGGAGCGGCCGACCACGGGGTGAGCGAGGCGCTGTATCTGCGCGATCCGGACGGCAACGGGGTGGAGTTGTACTGGGACCGGCCGAAGGAGCAATGGCCGCACGACGCCAACGGCGGCCTGGCGATGTCCACACGCCCGCTGGACCTGGACGCGTTGCTCAAGGAGCGCTAGTTCAACCGCGCTTTCAGGTAACGGTTCATGGCGTCGAGAATTTCCGGCACCAGTGTGACCTTGTGGCCGCGCGGCTCGGGGTCGCGCATAAAAATTTCATCATTCCCGAGTTCCGCGAGGCGCTGGCGCAGCACGGTCATCTGGTGCAGGACATCGGGACCTTCGGTGCAGTTGATGGTGAGAAAGAGCGGCACGGTGGCGTGATGCAGGTAATCGAGCGCGCCGGCCTGCCGCCAGGTTTCCAGGCGGTTCGTGCGAGCGCCCCAGACCGCGGCATACCGCGGCAGCATGTGGTCATCGGGCAACAAGTCGAGGTAAGTGAACCGGCCGGACATGATGACGGCGCCTTGCACGGCACTGGTGGTGTCGGTGTTTTCACCGCGGCCCTCGAATTCCTTCAATCCCTCAGTGGTCACAAGCATCAGCGCCATGCCACTGCCGCGGGAGAAGCCGATGGGAGCGATTTTGCCGTTCAAACCCAGCTTGGCGCCTTCGGCGCGGAGGGTCCGGACGGCGGCTTTGATTTTCCAGGCGCAGTCGGGCATGGCGTCGATGCCCTTGTACGGCGGCGGGACCGGGTGATCCGCCATCGCCACAGCGAAGCCCTCGGTGGCCTCGGTGTCGAGAATGGTGTCGCTGCAGATGGAAAGCGACGCGTTACCGAAACGGTTCTGATTGTCGCAGGAAAACTCGATCAGGGCGCCGACCGGATGGGTCGGTTGGGACGGATAAATGATGTCCAGCGCCAGCGGCCGCGTGGCGTCCGAATAAAACCGCACGTCGCGTTTAAGCCGGCAGCCTTCGGGCACGATGAAGATGTGCGCGTCGTCCAGGGTGTACTGCGCGAGAAACTTTTTGGCGCGCACATCGTCGCGGAGTTTTCCCAGGTCGCGGTTGAGGAACGGCACGCGGGCCTTCGGCTGATTGGTGAAATCCAGCGTGACCACCAGGTAACCGTTGGTGTGAAAATTGCGGAGGATGGTGTCATCGCCTTCGGTGCCGATGCGCGGGGCGGCGAGGTTCTTCAGGTAGATGATCACGGGGAGCGGCTGATGATTGGTGGCGCCATCCGGTTCCAGCACGGTGAAGTCAAGGGGGCGTTCGTTCACGAGGCTCTGCCACCGGCCGCGGGTCTGGGCGGAAATCCCGGTTGCGCTGAGCGCCAGGCAAACCGTCAACAACATGAGGGAAAAGGGCGGATTTCGCATGGCGACGGCTATGGGTCATTCACGGGCTGCAACCGTCCGTCGAACGCGTACGCTTCGCCGGCAGCGGTTTTCAATTCGACTTCGTGCCCGCCGCTGCGGACCACGCAGGGATTCCCCAGCTTCGAGCGGATGACAGCCCGCGTCAGCGCGCCGTCTTTCCAGGTCAGGTCCACCTCAAATCCGCCGCGAGCGCAGAGGCCGGCCACCGCGCCGTTGGGCCAGGCCCTGGGCAGTGCCGGCAGCAGGTCGAGGATTCGGGTCTGGGATCTGGGGTCTCGATTCCGGGGAGGAGCGGTTTGCTGGCTTTGCAGGAGCATTTCGGCGATGCCGGCGGTGGCGCCGAAGTTGCCGTCAATCTGAAACGGCCCACACAGGTCGAACAGGTTGGGCAACGTCCGCTTCTGGAGGAGGCCGTTCAACTGACGATAGGCGAAGTCCCCGTCATAGACGCGCGCCCAGAGCGGGACGCGCCAGGCGTAGCTCCAGCCGGTGCTGCCGTCGCCGCGCCATTGGAGCAGCAGCCTGGCGGCGGCAAAGAGATTCGTGTCGGCCGGCGTGATGTCCGCGCCCGGATACAGCGCCCAGAGCGGCGACAGGTGCCGATGATTGTTGTTCGGCTTGTCCACGTCATCGAGCCATTCCTGGAGCTGGCCGTATTTCCCAATTTGATTGGGCGGCAGTTTATCCCGCACGGCGGCCAGTTCCACCGCAAAGGTCTTGTCAGTGCTCAGAATGCCCGCGGCGGCAATCGTGCTGTTCATCAAAGCGCGGATGAGCTGGTTGTCCATGGTCGGCCCATAACACAGCTCGCCTTGCTCGGGCGAGAAGGAAGGCGCGGTGACGAGCCAGTTGGTTTTGGGATCCGGGACCAGGTAATCCACAAAGAACTGCGAGGCCAACTTCAAGACCGGGTACGCGCGCGCGAGGAATTCCTTGTCTCCGGTGAAGAGGTAATGTTCCCAGAGGTGATAGCTCAGCCAGGCGCCGCCGGTGGGCCAGACGCCATCGATGTTGTTGATGGGGGCGGCGCCGCGCCAGAGGTCGGTGTTGTGATGGACGACCCAGCCGCCGGCGCCGTATTGCTCGCGGGCCGCGCGCCCGCCGCTGATGACCAGGTCATCAATCAGGTCGAACAACGGTCCGGTGCATTCGGAAAGGTTGGCGACCTCGGCGGGCCAGTAATTCATCTCGCAATTGATGTTGAGCGTCCATTTGCTTTCCCACGGCGGGTTGAGTTCCTGGTTCCAGAGTCCTTGCAGGTTGGCGGGCTGGCCGCCGGGACGGCTGCTGGCGATGAGCAGGTAGCGGCCGTATTGGAAATACAGGGCGGCGAGCGCCGGGTCGCCTGGCAGGCCGTCGGTTTCGACCCGGGCCAATCGTTCGTCCGTGGGTAAATCGGCGCGATCGGTGCGGCCGAGGTCCAATTGCACCCGCTGAAACAGGTCGCGGTAGTCGGCCAGATGATTGGTCAGGAGATCATCGAAATTCTGCCACCCGATCTTTCTCAAGGTCTGACGACATTGCCAGTAGGGGTCCGCGGTGATGTCCTGAAAATTTTTGAAACTGGTGGCAGCCACCAGACAGAGCGTGACCGAGTCGGCATTGCTCACGGTGATGCGGTTGTCCTGCGAAGTGGTCTGGCCGCCGGTCACGGCCACGCGTGCCAGCGATGCAAATCGCAGCCCGTTGGTCTGGACCTGTCCGGTCAGGAACAGCACGTACGGGCCGGCGGCTTTGGTCTCAGAGTCTTTATGCGGGCTGTCCAGCTTGAGGGTGAAGCTGATGTGTCCGGGCTGGTCGGCGCTGAACCGCAGAAAGATGGCGTCGTCAGGCCGGCTGGCAAAGGCCTCGCGCCGGTAGGTCACACCCTCGGATTGGTACGTCACCCGGACGATGGCGGAGTCAAGATCCAACTCGCGCCGGTAGTCGGTGAGGTTGGTGAGGCCGGTGAAGTTGAAGTGGAGGTCGCCAAAAGGTTGATACGCCTTCTGGCGCACGGGGTCGCTGAGGAAGTTCGTCCGGGTGACACCCTCGGCCTCCTTGATTTTTCCGGCGAACAGCAGTTGCCGGATTTCCGCCAGGTGGTCGCGGGCGCCGGCGCGGACGTAGTCGTGCGGCTGGCCGGTCCAGAGGGTATCCTCGTTGAACTGGATGCGTTCCTCCGGGACGCCGCCGAAGATCATGGCGCCCAGCCGGCCGTTGCCGATGGGCAGGGCTTCGTTCCAGGATTTCGCCGGTTGGGCATACCACAAGAGATTGGTCGAGGCGGCTGCCGCCGGCAGGGGGCTGGCCGGTCCCATCAGAAATCCGGCAGCCGTCAGGCTGGCGCAGAGCAAAAACCGTGTATTCACGGGACCAGTATTGTTTCGGCGCGTTTGGGTTACAAGGCTAAGTACGCCAAGCGGCGCGGGGGGGGGCGGCTCAAATTTATTCGAATAGTCCTTGCCTTTCGGGCCGGGAAATGCGATGCTACGCTCCGTCTGAGAGCTGGCTTGAGGCTTGCGAGGCATGGTGAATCTTCAAGTGAACGACCGTTCAGTGATGATTTGAAATCCGATAACCGGGAACAGTCTGGTCAAAGCAAAGTTTAGTCGAGGACAGTAGAACATCACATGAGCAGTAAATTGTTTGTTGGGAATCTTTCCTTCAACACCACGGAAAACGCCCTGCAGGACGCTTTTGCGGCGCACGGCACGGTTGTGGAAGCCAACCTGATGATGGACCGCGTGAGCGGCCGTCCGCGGGGTTTCGGCTTCGTCACCATGAGCACGCCCGAAGAGGCGCAGAAGGCCATTGCCGCCATGCACGGCGCGCAACTGGACGGTCGCGCCCTGACGGTCAACATCGCCCGTCCGCGCGAAGAGCGTCCGGCCGGCGGCGGTGGCCGCGGTCCGCGTCGCGAATTTCGCGGCGGCGGTCGGGACCGTTACTAAGCCAAGCTCAATTGAGTTTTCCCCGCGGGGTTCGGATTAAACCGGACCCCGCTTTTTGTTGCGGGGCGGGTTTCGTGCCTCGGACTTCGGGTCGGACAGGCCTTGGCGGAGCAGGGCCCGCCGAGAATCGATTCACTCCAGACCCGTGACATCTGCGTCGAAGGTCGTCAGAGCCTTGCCGCTTTCAACCTTGATCTGCGACCGCAGGAATTTGATTTCCTTGGCGTGATAGATTCTCATTCCGGCTTTTGCGGAAATGGTGACGTTTGACAGCAAGACACCGGTGACGGGAGCCTCCGGCAGGCCGCGGATGGTGCCGGCGGTCGGGCAATTCGTCGCGGTCACATTACGGATGGTGAGGTTCCGGTTGAACGGGGTCCGATCCGTGACCGGCTCGGCTTGTTCGGTCGCGGGGTCCTTGGGGGCGGTCCGTTCCGGGTACCAGTCGATGATGTAGATGGGATTTTTTACCGCCGTCATCCGGAGATCTTCGTAGGTGCAATTCTGCAACAAACCGCCGTTGCCGCGCAGCGTTTTGATGCGGATGCCCGCGTCGGTCTGGTCGAAGACACAATGGCTGACCAGCACGTCCTCGATCCCGCCGGTGGTGCCGGAACCGATGGAACAGCCATGCCCGTGCAGGAATTGGCAGTTCGTGATTCTGAAATTTTTGTTTCCGGGCTGGCGGGACGTGCTGGGCTTGATGGCAATGTTGTCGTCGCCGCCGTCAATCAGGCAGTCGGCGATCAGAAAATTCCAGCCGGACGGATCAATGCCATCGGTATTGGGCGCATCCGCCGGGGACTTGATGGTGATGCCCCGGATGGTCACGTCGGTGCAATTCTGCGGTACGAGGTGGAACATGGGCGAGTTGCAGAGCGTAACCCCCTGCACCCGCACCCGGGTGCAGTTCGACAGCTTGATCAGGTACGGCCGGTGGGTCATGGCTTTGTTGGCCCGGAAGGCGTTCCACCAGGCCTCGCCCTGGCCGTCAATCGTGCCTTCCCCGCTGATTTCCAGGTCGTGGGCGTTGTTGGCGGTGATGCTGTCCTGATAGCGCTCGCGCGTGACCGGATAAGTTGTCAGGTCGTCGCTGATGGCGATGGTGGCGCCTTTGACCAGGTGCAGGTTCAGGCTGTTGGTCAGCCTAAATGGTCCGGTTAGAAATTTTCCTGGTGGTACCAGCACCGTTCCCCCGCCCGCCGCGGCAGCGGCATCAATCGCCTTTTGCAGGGCGGCGGTGTTCAGGGTTTTGCCGTCGCCGACGGCGCCGTAATGGGTGATGTTGAACGTGGTCTGGGGGATGACCGGCAGCGGCGGGTCTTGTGCCGGAGAGCCGCCGGCGCAGATTGCCATGGCGCCCGCCAGGAGGGCTGTGAAACGGTTTCGAGCCGCAAAAGGAATCAGATTCATGGATGAAAGCATTGACGCTCGCCGCCGATGCCAGGTTTCAACCCGGGGCAGAATCGGCGGCTAAAGCCGCGAAACAAACGGGCTGCCCTTGATATAGAACCGCAGGTGCCGGCGGGCCCAGCGGCCGGCATAATCCACCCCCACGCGCGGGCCTTTGACGATTTCCAGCGGCGCGGTCCGGGGCGGCGCGGCGATGAAGAAATCCTCGCTCAGGAGGTCGTGGGCGTTGAGGCGCCGGTCAATGTGCAGCGCCCGGCAGAGCAGGCCGGGGCCGCACGTCCGTCCGGCGACGTTCTTAACCGGTTGGACGGCGCGCAGCAGCACGGCGGACGCGTGCCCTTCGGGCTCAGTCACCACGTTCATGCAATGGTGCAGGCCGTAGATGAAATAGACATAGGCATGGCCTGGAGGTCCGAACATGACCTTGGTCCGCTCGGTCAATCCCCGGGCGGAATGCGCCGCGAGATCATGGGGGCCGAGATACGCCTCCACTTCGACAATGCGGCCGATGCGCTCCACGCCATCGGACCGGTGGACCAGCCATTGGCCGAGCAGTTCCTTCGCGACCAGGACCGTATCCCGCTGGTAGAACGAACGGGGCAGCTTGCGCATGGGGCAAGTATAGCAGAAAACGAAAAAAATCTCGCCGGGCCGGTTCCGAGAAGCCAAACTGTCGGAAAATCGCGTCATCACAAATCATTGCGACCATGCCAAAGCCCATCCAGCCGGAGCAGACCTTGGAACAACTGCGCGCGCTGCCAAGTATTGATGCCGATTTCGGCACACCGGAAGGCGCGATTCTATGCCTGGAGGATGCTTATCGCCGCCGAAACGTCGATGCGGTCTGCGTCTGCAAGGATTTTCGGTTGGAGGCCATCCTGAAGCTGCTGAAGACCGATCCAAACCTGGTGCGGGACGCCGAGGTCAGAAAAAAAACCACCATCGAGCTGGAACGGAATTTCCGGAAGGAACTGACCGGGTCCTGGCCGGACCTGAAGGGCGTGGAGAGCTTTTTCGTGGACCGTCAGTCCTACATCAGCGGGGTGGTGGCGGTGACAGAAATCCAGCGTTGGCCCGACGGGGCATTCACCAAGCGCAACCTGCTGGTGGCCAACACCGCCGCGGGCTGGCATGTGCTTAACGAAATCTCGGACGAAGAGCTCGAAGGGTGAGGACGGACCAGCGGGTCCGCCGGGTTGCGATTTTTATTGATTCGTGACGCTTTGACGGACAGTTACCATGCTGATTCACGATGCAAAACCGGATTTTTGCCTGAAGCTGGGGACGCTTTTTTTGGGAATGTTTCTCCTCGCCGGCTGTGCATGGGACGAAGGCTATGAGGGCTCAGATGGTTCAAGGGGTTCCTTAAGCCAGGCGATGAAGGCATCCGCCAGCGGCAGCGCGGAGCCGTTGCACGTGTCCAGTTCCTCCGATTCACACGCCAGCGCGAGCGCTGACACCGAAGCGAGCGTCGCGGCGACCGCCAGCTCAGGCAGCGGCGGTGTAAAGTCCGAAGAAAACCCCCGCAGGGATTTCAGATTTACGTCTCTGCTGGACGTGGAGTATTCGGCTCCGTTCAACGGCGAATTCCAAAACATTACCCGGTTTACCATCGCGCCACTCTGCCTGGAGAACGACCGGTACTGCCTCGGGCCTTTTCTAAGCGTTGACGCAATGGGTCTGAAACCGGGCACACTGCCGGACAACGCCATCGAGAACGCGACCATGCTCGAGGCCGGAATGCTCGGCCGCTATTATCTCAACCACACCCATAATTTTATTAGCCCGTATTTCTCGGGCAGCCTGTCCGCGCAACTGCTGGGTTGGGATTACCGGAATCCGGTTTATACCTCGGACGGACATAAAATTACTTCAGACAGCCTGACTGGCATGGGGGTTTATGCCGGCTTTGGCGTTACCTTCTACCGCAGCAGTCACGTTACGCTGTTTGGCGAGGCCGGCGTTGGCGGAACGATTTTCAATCAAGTCACCACCGAAGGCTTCAATAACGATACCTTCCACGATTTCGGATATGTCTCGGTCAAGGCCGGGCTCAGCGTCAAGTTCTGAAGCGTATCATTGCGGCGGTACGGGGCTTCGGTTTCACGGCCGCCAGCCACGCTTCATTCCGCCGACCGTCTCCGGCGGTTCCAATCTCTGACCATTCCCCGGATCATTTGGCAGACCGGGCGGCATGACCGTTTGTCGGTTTTCTCCTGTCCGCCGCCTGCATTTGACAGATTCAATTTCTGATTTGTCGGGGGATGTCGCGCAGAGCCGGAGTGCGCCTACGAAATTGCAGGAGGAGATGGTAACCTGTTGACGGGGAGAGACAAGCCTGCGGGACCGGCCGATGAGCCGGCCATCCCTGTTGTATCGTTGCAGTCTCAGGCTGCGCCCATGAGGGTTCAGGGTCGCCAATCGGCGGCCGATGGCCGCGGATAAAAATGCTTGCAATCGGGCGGCCCCCGATGTAGAAGACCCTAGCGGGTATCACATTATTGTATTTAAGGAATTCTAATTATGAAGCAGAAATACGCGCTGCTTCTGATTGGGATGACTTTTGCGGGACTGTTCTCAATCAGAGCCCAAACTTTTGTAGGGACAAACGCTCCCGGGCAAGGAACTAACTACACCTTCACCATTGTCGCCGGCACCACCAACCTCTCGCTGGCGGTGTCAAACAGCGCCGCCACTTTTTCCTATCTGCTGTTGAGTGCCGGAGGTGTACCCACAGATACCAGCTTTAACTTCGTTTCCCGCCTGAACGGGCTCACGAATCAGATCAATCTCGAACTGCCGGAATGCGTCACCGGCGGCTACGGTTTGCGGGTTTCGACGCCGGCATCCTCTGCCACCGACGGCTTTGCCGTGCTCTTGACGACCAACCGACCCGACATGCGGTCGGCGGCTTATCCGGTGTCCAAACCGCTGGAATTCTCGACGACCGGCTCGCTGACCAACAGCGGTGCCGGCGCGTGGAATTATTTCCAGGTGGACGTGCCGTCGAACCTGCTGACCGGCTGGCGCATCGTCCTGAGTTCCACCAACGCGATGACGCCGGGGCTCTACATCCGGCGGGGGCAGTTGCCGAGCGCGGGCGCTTACGACAAAGCCGTGGCGGCGGGCCAGCCGATTGACACCATCATTTTCACCAGCGCCGAGGCCACGAATGGGACTTATTTCATCGGGGTGTATCAGGCGGCCGGGGCCGCCAGCTCGGCCAACTACGAGTTGAGCGCCGAGCTGGCGTCGATCACCACCCTCACCTGGGATCCCGGGGTCACCGATGCCGGCACGCAGGTTTACACCAACCAGAGCCAGACAGGCGGGGATTATTATTTTGCCATTACGACCCAGAACACGGCCGACCAGGTCTGGCGGACGGTGCTGAACGTCTTAAGCAATCAGGCTGGCCTGTACCTGAGTTATGGCAGCCTGCCGTCCACGGTGTCGTACAACTACGCTTCTACGCGCGTCGGTTCGAATGGATTCGTGCTGGCGCAGGGGCCGCAGTTTGCGGCCGGCCAGAACTGGTATTTCCTCGTGCATGCCACGCCGGGCGCGCAATGGACACTGCTCACCGGCGAAGCGTATGTCCAGCCCTTGCCGCCGCTGGCGGCTGATGGCAGCAGCGGGGCGACGGCGGCGATCGGGGCCGAGGGGATGCATTTCTTCAAGACCACCATCACCACCAACACGCTGGCGTGGCGGCTGTGGCTGAACGGCCTGTCGAATCAGCTTTATGTGAGGCAGGCAGCCGCGCCCGCTCCTTACAGCACCTCGACTTACGACCTGACCCAGCCCGGTCAGATGCTGGTGGTGCCGACGTATCTGAACGTCGGCAGCCAGTATTTTGTCGGCGTGGCGGGCAACCCCGGCCTGGCATTCACGCTGGATTCGCGGCAGCAGGCCGTGACCAATCTGGATTTTGGCGCGACAACGAACTTCGCGGTGGCGGGTTACGGTTACACGACCTTCCTGGTCCAGGTGCCGATTCAGCAAATTGCCTGGCAGATCAATGTCACGCCGTCTTCCGGCAATGCCAACGTGGCCGTGCGCCAGAACAATGTGCCAAATGAATTTGTCAACGACGCTTTTTCCGAGCCGCCGGCCGGCGTGGGCGCCAGTGTGACCCTGGTGCCATCAACGCTGGCCAACGGTTCCTTTTATGTGACTGTCTATGGCACGGCGCCCTACACGGTGACGCTGACCAACGGCCAACCCATCATCACGGACGTGGACTACGTGTTCAATATTACGAACGACGCGCCGAGCCGGGTGGGGTGGCGGTTTTATCGCGTCCCGAACACAGCGGAACAGCTCGGCACCCTCGGCTGGGAGCTGGATTTGTCGAACCAGGTCACCGGCACGATGATCGCTCTCCGTCGCAACGCGGTTCCGGGTCAATGGAATTACCGGAACAACCCCTATGATAATCCCGCCTATTCCACCTTGGGCTACATGGACCTTTCCGGCACGCTGGGATTTCTGCAGCAACCAAATCATCAGGCGGACATCTGGTACATCGGCGTTTATTCGCCGACGTCGGCGCTGGGGAATTTCGTTTTGACCGGCAGCCAATTGACGGGACCGCCGGTCGCCTTCGACGGTCTCGGGAATTCCATGAGCGTTACCAACCAGCCGGCCGGCAAGCTTCAGTATTTCAGCTTTACCGTGCCGGCGAACGCGGTCGGCTGGGATTTGCGCATTACGAACACGACCAGCGGCCAACCCGCCTTCGCGGTTTGCCGGGACCAATTGCCATACGATCTGGGCACGCACACGCCGTCAGGCTATGGCTGGGCTCCGGGCAATGCGACCACTTGGCCGAGTGGCTACCAATGGGGAGCCGGCTACGACTGGACCGGGTATTACTATGACAACAATGGGGCAATCCGCTACGGCCAGGTGCTCGAGATGGGCATGGGCAATCCGCTGGAACCGGGTACTTACTACGTCGGCATGTTGAACTACAACAGCACTATGCCGATGAGCTACACCCTGGTGAGCCGGGGCATCGGGACGAACATGTCCATTCCGATTACGCCGCTCGCCTTCACAAACGGGGTGGTCAGCAACCCAGGGCTGGCAGGCCGGGAGGCGGCGTATTATTCGGTCTTAGTGCCCAGCAATTTGCCCAGTTGGCGTGTGGAACTGAGCACCAACGCGGGCGAAACCATGCTGATGGTACAGAAAGATTACCTGCCCAGCGTGGCGGCCGGTGGAAGTCCCGCCTACAGCATCGCGGGCGGTCACAAGATGCAGAAGGCGGGGAACGAACAGTATCTGATGATGCCGCCCAGCGGACAGTCAAACATCGTGGCGGGGACGTATTATCTGGCGGTGGCGAGCGAGGGGATAAATCCGAGCTCATACCACAGTGAGTTGGGCATCAACTCCAGTTCGTACACGCTGACGAGCTACGGAACGCTGGGGGTGACGAACATCGGCACGGTGGACAACTCTGGGCTGACCGACATCCTGGTAACCAACAGCAGCGAGGCGGGCCAGTTCAGCGCCTTCCAATTCACGGTGCCGACGAACACGCTGGGCGTCGAGGTGTTCCTGGAGAATCGGGTCGGCAATCCGTACCTGCTGTTGCGGGCGGACTGTCAGTTGTCGAGCGGTTACGACGGTTACGGCGTGGATGGCGGTCAGTCATTCACCTGGTACAACCAGAATGTGATCAACATCATCAATCCAGTGGCGACGAATTACGCGCTGATGGTGCAGGCGATTGCGTCGGGTGGTGATGCGAGCTATCGGCTTCGCGTGCACGCGTTGGGTCCGCAACCGGTGACCTTTGACGGCGGCAGCTCCACCATTGCCAACCAGGCGTCGGGCACGTGGCAGTTCTTCAGCATTACCGTGCCGACCAACGCCTTTGGCTGGGACATCCGGATCACCAACGCCACCAGCGGTCAGCCGGCGCTGGCGGTCTGCCGCGATATTGCTCCATACGATCTGGGCACGCATACCGGCCAGGGCTATAGCTGGGTTCCGTACACTTCAACCACTTGGCCGAGCGGCAATCAATGGGCCGCAGGCTATGACTGGACCGGTTACTACTATGACAACAACGGCACAAACCGTTCCCAACAGATTCTGGAGATGGGCATGGGCAATCCGCTGCAGCCGGGCAATTACATTGTGGGGGTGATCAACTCCGGCGGCAGCGCGCCGATGAGTTACACGCTGTTGAGCCGGGGCATCGGGACGAACATGACCATTCCGATCACGCCGCTGGCCTTCACTAACGGCGTGGTCAGCAACCCGGGTCTGCCGGGTCGCGAGGCGGCGTATTACTCGGTCGTGGTGGCGAGCAACCTGCCCAGTTGGCGTGTGGAACTGAGCACCAACGCGGGCGAAACCTTGCTCATGGTACAGAAAGATTACCTGCCCAGCGTGGCGGCCGGCGGCAGTCCGGCCTACAGCGTCGCGGGCGGTCACAAGATGCAGAAGGCGGGGAACGAACAGTACCTGATGATGCCGCCCAGCGGGCAGTCGAACATCGTGGCGGGGACGTATTATCTCGCAGTGGCGAGCGAGGGGATGAATCCAAACCGTTCCTATGGCGATCTGGGCACCAATTCCAGTTCGTACACGCTGACGAGCTACGGGACGCTGGGGGTGACGAACATCGGCACGGTGGACAATACCGGGCTCACGGACATCCTCGTGACCAACAGCAGCGAAGCAGGCCAACTCAGCGCCTTCCAATTCACGGTGCCGCCGAACACGCTCAGCCTCCAGATCACGCTGGAAAATGTTGTGGGCAATCCCTACCTGCTGTTGCGCGCCGACAGCAAGTTGTCGAGCGGTTGGGACACTTATGGCGTGGAGGGCGGACAGACGTATACCTGGTACAACTCGACTTTGATCAACGTCGCCAATCCGGCGGTGACCAATTACACGCTCATGGTGCAGGCGATTGCGTCGGGTGGTGATGCGAGCTATCGGCTTCGCGTGCACGCGTTGGGCCCGCAACCGGTGACCTTTGACGGCGGCAGCTACACGATTACCAACCAGGCGTCGGGCACGTGGCAGTTCTTCAGCATTACCGTGCCGAGCAATGCCTTCGGCTGGGACGTCCGAATCACCAACGCCACCAGCGGTCAGCCGGCTCTGGCGGTCTGCCGGGATCTCACCCCGACGGATCTGGGCACCCACACGGCGCTGGGCTATGGCTGGAGCCCGTGGGTTTCAACCGCTTGGCCAAGCGGCAATCAATGGGGCGCGGGCTCCGACTGGACCGGGTACTACTATGACAACAACGGCACAAACCGTTCCCAACAGATTCTGGAGATGGGCATGGGCAATCCGCTGCAACCGGGCAATTACATTGTGGGGGTGATCAACTCCGGCGGCAGCGCGCCGATGAGTTACACGCTGTTGAGCCGGGGCATCGGGACAAACATGACGATCCCAATTGCGCCATTGACCTTCTCGAACGGCATGGTTAGCAACCCGGGTCTGCCCGGGCGCGAAGCGGCGTACTACTCCATCGTGGTCCCGAGCAATCTGCCCACGTGGCAACTGGAATTGAGCAACAGTGTCGGTGAAACGCTGCTCATGGTGCAAAAGGACTACCTGCCCAGCGTGGCGGCCGGTAGCAGTCCGGCGTACAGTGTCGCGGGCGGTCGCAAGATGCAGAAGGCCGGGTTCGAAGAGTACACGCTGCTCCCGCCAGCCGGCCAGTCCAACATCGTCGCCGGCACGTATTACCTGGCCGTGGCGAGCGAGGGGATAAACCCGAGCTCATACTACGGCAAGCTGGGAACGAATCTCAGTTCTTTCGTCCTGCGCAGCTATGGCGTGGAAGGCGTGACCAACTTCGGGTCGGTGGGGGTCGTGGATCTTTTGTCCACCAACACGCTGCGCGGCGGACAGAACGCCTTCTACTCATTCACCATCCCCAATGGGGTGCTGGCGGTTGAGGTCCGCCTCGATAACATCACGGGCGGTCCCTACCTGACGCTGATGACCGGTAGCAACCTGCCTGCGCCCTATTACAATTACGGCTACGACGGTGGCGTGAGCTACTCCTGGTATTCACCGACGTTGATCACGCTACCCAACCCGACCGCAACCAACTACTCCCTGACGGTGCAGGCGTCGTCGTACCAGGGCGGCACGTATCTTGACGCCATCTTCACCGTGCACGTCCGTCAAATGCCGACGCCGGCGCTGGTATTCGATGCCAGCCTGAACAGTGGCGGGATGTCGAACGTGGCCACCGGCACGTTGCTCAACGGCCAGAGCGTGTATTATCAGGTCACCGTTCCCGCAACGCTGAACGGCCAGCCTGTCATCGGCTGGAAACTGGATGTGGCGCAGACGACCGGTACGCCGAGCCTCCGGGTGCGGCCAGGATTGCCGCCGGATGACTACAACACCTATAACGGCACATCGCCGTTCAACACGGGCGAGGCCATCATCGTACCCCCCTACCTCACGCCGGGAGTCTGGTATGTCGAGGTGAAAGGATCGGGGATCACGAGCTACACGCTCACGAGCAGCGCCTTGCAGTTGGAACGGCCGGCCTGGACCATGCCGTCCACGATCGCTACGCAGTTCGGCGACTCAGGCGTGGATACCAACGGCATTCCACTGCCCGGTGACCAGGGCATTGACCTCGCGCAGGGAGCATTTGATTACTATGCCATCATCGTTCCGACAAACAACACCGGGGTGCTCCGCACGCGGCTGGACGCCATCAGCGGGAACCCGAACCTCTACATCCGGGCGGGCGCCGCTCCGACGTTGAGCCATTACCTTTATGGCCGGTATGGCAGCACGCTTTACGACCGGACGCTCAACGCCAGCGGCGGCAGCGAATATGGCAACTGGGTGCCGCTGAACGGACGGTTCGAAGCTGCCCTCACTAATGGCGTCTGGTATCTGGCGGTCCAGGCTGGCGGCAGTTCGAATGTCCGCTATCGCCTCCGCCTCGACACCGGAAACATCCAGCTCCTGTCCCTCAACAGCGGGAGTTATAGCAGCCAGTCCCTGGTAGCCGGCGACTATCGCTACTACGCCGTCGAGCTTCCCACCAACTCGCCGGTGAACTGGAACATTACCTACAGCGTCCAGCTCGGGAGTGTCGTTGTCTATGTCCGCGACCGCGTGCCGCCCGGTCAGGCCACCACCAAGACCGATTATCGGGATTGGAGTTCGAGCTACGATTCCAAGAATCACGGTCCGTATCCCTCGTTCAGTTCGCCAGGTTCATACACCCTCAAGTGTCCCCCGCTGCGGCCGGGCAACACGTATTACCTCGGGTGCCGCGCCGTAAACGATTCCATCTTCTCACTCAGCTGCACCACCAACGGCGGTTACATTGATTACACCAACGTGATTCCCTTCTACCACGGCTATACCAGCACCACGATTCCGGCGTATGGCCTGATCAAATACCGGATTGATGTGCCGGGTGATGCCGTTCGCTGGATTCACGCCTCGACCAACGCGAGCAGTGTCTGGCTGTACCTTGACCAGGGCAGCGCGCCGACCATGACGGCCGCGGACCATTGGTATTCGGTTAATACGGTCAACAGCGTGTTGAATGTCTATCTGCGGACTCCGGGCAACTGGCCGTGGCAGCCGGGTTACTCCTATTTCCTGGCGGTCACCAATGCCTCGGCCTCGCCGCAATCGTTCACTTTCGTGCTAAACGGCGAAGGGCCCGGGTCGGGTCCGTTCGGCTTCGCCAGTATAACGCTATTGAGCTACGGCCCCATCCAGTTGAGCATGCAGGTGGTTCCCGGTCTGACGTACCAGTTGCAGACCTCCAGCAACCTTTGGGATTGGACGCCGATGACCACCTTCACGCCGGCGACAAACCTGTACAATTATATCGATTGGACCTCGCCGCTGTGGCCGGCCCGCTTTTATCGCCTGCAGGAACAATAACCCGTTCTGGCTCCGCCAGGCGATGGCCGTTTGACAGATTCAATTTCTGGTTTACCGATGGGATGTCCCGCAGAGCGGGATCGCGATTATGAAAAATGCAGGAACAGATTTTGATTTATTGGCGGCGACAGACGGACCCGCGGGGTTGAACGACCCACCCGTCGCCGTGGCGGCGCCGGGGTCGGACGCGTCCCTGCTGGACGCCTATTCCGACGCGGTGGTCAATGCGGCGGAGGCCGTCAGCCCGTCGGTGGTGAAAATTGACGTGCGCAAGAACCGCGGTCGCAACGGTCGCGACCGCGGCGGGAGCGGTTCGGGATTTATCATCACGCCGGATGGCTTTGCCCTGACCAACAGCCACGTCGTTCACGGCGCGGACCGGATTGAGGTGACACTGGCCGACGGCCGGCGGCCGGAGGCGCGCGTCATCGGCACGGACCCGGACACGGACCTGGCGGTCATCCGGATTTACGCGCCGGACCTCAAGCCGGCACGGCTGGGGGATTCGAACCGGTTGCGCGTGGGCCAACTGGCCATCGCCATCGGCAATCCCTACGGCTTTCAATACACGGTGACGGCGGGCGTGGTGAGCGCGCTGGGCCGTTCATTTCGCGCCGATTCCGGCCGGCTGATGGACAGCATCATCCAGACGGACGCGGCGCTGAACCCGGGCAATTCGGGCGGGCCGCTGGTGAATTCCCGCGGCGAGGTCATCGGGGTGAACACGGCGGTGATCCTGCCGGCGCAGGGGCTGTGTTTTGCCATCGCCATCAACACGGCCAAGTACATTGCTGGCTGGCTGATCAAAGACGGAGTCATCCGGCGCAGTTACATCGGCGTGGGCGGCCAGACGGTGCCAATTCATCGGCGGTTGATCCGGTATTACCATTTGCCGCACGAGACCGGGATGCTGGTAATTCATGTGGAACCGGATAGTCCGGCGGCGCGCGCGGGTGTGCGCGCGGGCGACCTGATTGTGGAATACGCCGGAAAGGCGATCGCCGGCATTGACGACCTGCACAAGCTCCTCACCGGAGCACGGGTCGGCGTCCATTCGCCACTCACGGTGATCCGGCGCACCGAGAAATTGCAGTTGGAGGTCGTGCCGGAGGAATCCGGCGCGCGGCTGATGTTGAATTGAACCACCAGGGGACATTGGTAAACCTGCCTTTCGCAGGCGGCTTGTCTGTCCGGGCTGAATTTGTCAAAGTTTTTTCATGAATGGCCGAATTTGTTCCGTTGCGCAGGTTCTCGCGGCAACCTTTGCTTACGGGTTCATTAGCCTTAGCCCGTCGAATGCGCAGGAGGCGACAGGTTCGGGCGCCACGATCCCGACTGCCGTTCCCCGCAACGGCCTGCAAACCGCGCAGGATTTTGCCCTCCGTGCCAGGGGAGAATATGACCGCGGAGATTTTGACCGTGCCTTTGCTGATTACAGCCAGGCCATCGAGCTTGACCCCAAAACTGTGGGGCCGTGGTATGACCGGGGCATGATCAAGCAACGGAAACACGATCTGGACGGCGCTATCAGCGACTACAACCAGGCGTTGGCGATCAATCCGAACCTGGCGGATGCTTATTTCAATCGGGGTTCGATCAAGCTGGCGAAACAGGATCTGGACGGAGCGCTGGCGGATTTGAATCACGGGCTGGGACTCCGTACCAACGCCAATGCTTACGTAGCGCGAGCAACCCTCCGGCAGGCCAAAGGGGACGTCAATGGCGCACTGGACGATTACAACCAGGCATTGATAGCCAATGCGACACTGCCGGCCGCCTGGTTGAACCGCGGGGTCATTAAAATGTCCAGGAATGATCCGGACGGCGCTCTGACCGATTTCAATCGCGCCATCGAGTTAAATCCGAAGCTTGCCGCGGCATACGCAGCGCGGGCGCAACTTCGGGAAACCAGGGGGGACGCAGACGGTGCCTTGACGGATTATCGCCGGGCGGCGGAAATCGATCCCAAACTGGTCTCCGCCTTCAACACCCAGGGCCGGATGCGGATGAACAGCTTCGAATCGGGCGGCCTGCTGACCGGCGCATTGGACGGGGCCATCGCTGATTTCGACCATGTGCTGGCATTGGAGCCGACGAATGCCCTGGCGCTCACCAGCCGGGCCTTTGCGCGAGGAACGCGCGGGGAATGGAACGGTGCCCTGGACGATTGCAACCGGGCCATCGAACTCGACCCGAACCTCACAATGGCTTATTACGTCCGCGGGCTGGTGCGCTACCGCACGCGCGATTGGACTGCTTCAGTTGGCGACCTGGATCGGGCGCTAAAGGGAGATTCCCGGAATCTCGATGCGTGGACCTGCCGGGCCTATGATCACATGCGGCTCCATGATTATGCCGCCGCGATTGAAGATTGCTCCCGCCTGATCGAACTCGAACCGCAGAATGCCGATGCCTACAATTTGCGTTCCTGCGCCGAGGTCTTCCTTGACAATCTGGACGGCGCAAAGGCCGATTACAAAAAGGCGCATGAACTCAACCCGGCGCAATATCCGGAGCGAGACAAAGCCAATACCACCCGGTAGGAACGGAATTATTCAAACTTGCCAAAGACGGAGAGCCCACGGTCGGGAGGCGCTCCGCCATCATCGCCTGAACCTTTAGCCGGCCGAAGAAACGGTTGCGGCCTGTCTGATTTCCCGCGTACTTTCCCAGCCCAGCAGGGCGCGTTTGCGGACCCGGCCCCAGCGATACTCACCCACGACGCCGGTTTCACGGATGACGCGATGGCAGGGGATGAGCCAGGCAAGGGGGTTTTGCCCCACGGCGGCTCCAACGGCCCGGGCGGCGGCGGGCTGACCCAATGCGTTCGCGAGGCGGCCGTAGGTGGTCAGTTGCCCGGGGGGAACTTGCAGCAGTGCGCGCCAGACCCGCACCTGAAACGCCGTGCCTTTGACGAACGCGCGCAGCGGCGGTTGTGGACGGCGGCCGACCGGCAGCGCAAACATCCGCCCGACGATTTCGGCCGCCGCCGCATCATTTCGTCGCCAATGCGCCTGCGGCCAGTCGGTCCGGAGACCTGACCAGGCGGTGTTTTCGCTCCCGGTCTCGACAAAGGACAAGTGGCAAATGCCTCGGGGCCCGGCGGCAACCAGACAGATCCCAAAGGGGCTTTCGGCGAAGCCGGCATTGATGGTCCAAGCCGCGCCACCAGATTTCATCTCGCCCGGTGAAGCGCTTTCGAGGCACACGCACAAGTCGTGCAGCCGGCCCGGTCCGGACAAGCCGGCCTCCAGGGCCGTATCCAGAACGCTGTTGCCTTCGCGGAGCAATTGCTTCACGTGGGCGAGGGTGAGGCATTGCAGAAAGTCTTTCGGGGTCACGCCCGCCCATCGCGAGAAGAGGCGGTGAAAGTGGAATCGGGTCAGGCCCGCTTCCGCCGCCAGTTCGGCGAGGTCGGGCTGTCCGGGGTGGTGCTCGTCCAGGTAACGAATCACCCGGGCGATGCGTTCGTAATCATTCATAACGCCAATTTGCCATGGCCGGGCCGGCCGGCTACCCGTTTCTTGCGGCGATGGCGAATGCGGCCACGATGCAATTCCAAGACATGCGTGATGCATGCCGGCATTTCCCCGGCGTGATGCGTAACGAAAATGAGGCTGGTGCCCGTTTGCCGGACCACGCTGTCCGCGGCGTCGAGAAGTGAGCGGCGATGAGTGGCGTCGAGGCCTTGGCCGGGTTCGTCCAGGATCAACAACCTGGGTTTCTTGACCACAGCCCGCGCCAGCAGGACCAGGCGCTGATCGCCCAGGGACAGTTCCCCGAAGGATTGTTCCGCCTGGTCGGCGAGGCCCAGACGGCGCAGCCAGCCGCAGGCGGCGGCGCGTTGACGGGCGGTGGCAGGTTCGTAGAGGCCGACGGAGTTGAAGAATCCGGAGCAGACGACGTCACGGCAGGACCAGCCGGCGGGATAATGCAGATGCAATTCCGGCGAGAGCCAGCCGATTCGCCGGCGCAGGTGCCACAGTGTCTGGGTGGTTTCCGGTCGAACGCCGAACAGCCGGAGGTCAAGCGCGTACGCCTGCGGGTTGTCGCCTTGAATCAGGCCCAGCAAGGTCGTCTTGCCGGAACCGTTCGGTCCGACCAACGCCCAATTCTCGCCCCGGCGCATTGTCCAGGTGACATCGTCGAGGATGCGCCGGTTTCCGAGTTGGACGGTGGCGTGGCTGAGTTCGATCAACGGCGCGGCGTGCTTTTTCCCGGTTGGGTTTTTCGAGGACGCGGACGAGGAGGAGAAAGATAAAGAAGCCGCCAGTTTCCGGGCAAGGGGGTGGTTCAAAATGGCGCGTTTGGTTCCCTGGGCGACCACGCGTCGGCCATGGACGAGCAGCAGGTGAGTGGTGCGGGACGGCAGTTCGTCGGGCCGGTTGGTGAGGAGCAGCACAGGCATACCGTTGCGCATCAACCGGTTCACCACCGCTTTCAAACGGAGGCGCGTTGCCCGGTCAAGCCCGCCAAACGGGTCATCCAGAATCAGGAGCCGGGGCGACCGGAGCAGAGTGTGCACGAGGAGCACCTTGCGGAGTTCGCCATTGGACAAGGCGGCCAATTGGCGCCGGAGAAGGGGTTGGACGCCCAGCCAGCGACTGAAGCGCCGGCGGTTTTCCCGGAACCGGCGCGGATCACCTTGCGGCCCGCCAACTTCGAACGGGTTGCGTTCCTCGACGCTGGGCTGGGAGAGAAACCGGGCGACGGTCCGCCGGCCTTCTCCGAGCCCGCTGTGCCAGCGGGACTGATAGAACGAGCACTCGGAGGCCGCCAACTCACGCTGCGTCTGCGGCGAGAGGAGGGCGATGGACGTCTGCGGGACTGCGTCCGGCAATGGCGCGCCAGCATCACCTTCGAAGTGATAATGGATTTCCCCTTGCAGCAACGGCCATTTGTCACAGAGCGCGAGAGCCAGCAATGACTTGCCCGAGCCGTTGGGGCCAAGCACAGCCCATTGCTCACCGTGCCGCCAGACCCAGTGCGTATGCGGAAAGGCGACCCGCTCGTTCCATCGGACGGCCACATTATCGAGAACGAGGAGGGCGTTAGCGGTTTTTGCCGCAGTCGGTTTGGTCATATCCGGCGATCAATTTAGCGTCAGGCCGGACGTGAAACAACGTTGCGGGCATCGGCAGGGCAAATCACGCCCAGCAAGCGCCAAAATCCGGTGAGACGCCCGGTAGCTGGGGCCGGATGCTGTTATTGAAGAAAAAGTCCGTTTCCGGCATTTCCAATGTCAACGTCTGCGTCAACGAGTTCCGCCCCGGCGGCGTCCGCTCCCGGCACGCCGCCGCTGGTTTTGCCGGCGGATTTGCCACCGGGCAACGCCATGTCGCTGCTCGGAGTGGATTATTACCGGCTGAAGACGGCGGACGGTGGCGATCTGTATCTCACGCGTTTCGGCCTGCCCTTCTGGAAGAATCTATTGCCGAAGAACTGGTATGCCCGGGAGTGGTTTGAGGCCAAACGCGAACGCTTGGAAGGGACCAGCATGGTTTACAAAGTGCCTACCCGCCCGGTGGAGGGCAAGGTGCTGCATCTGGTCGTCAAATGGTCGCGCGTGGGCGAGGTGGTGCCGTTCGACACCCTCACGGTCAACAAGTTCATCCACGCGGAATTCAACAGTCCCTTTGAGGAATTCTCACTGCTCATGGAATTGCGCCGGGGCGAGGTGGGCCCGCCAGCTATTCGGGTCCGCACGCAACGCCCACTGGCTATCTACGTGCCCAGCAACAGGTTGCAACTCTGGCAGACAGGCCGATCCGAGGACAAGATCCGCGCCAAGGTGACGCGGCATCCCGGGGTCGAGATTGACATATTACGGCAGTACGTGGTGTTGTTCGGCTGGATCAAAGGGATGGACGCGGTGGAGACGGCGGAGCAATTCGGGTTTGAAGGCGGGGCGCAGGCGGAATTTCTGGCGCGCATCACCAGCCTGGTCACGCATGAGCTGTGGCAGAAGGGCTACCGGGTGGTGGACATGAAACCGGCGCACATCATTTTGCGCCCGCAGGCGCCCCGGTCGCTCCTACGCGACCACAACGACCAGTTTGCATACGCGCTGGTGGACTATGAGTTGCTGGAGCGCACGCCCGAGCATGAGCAGGCCGTGCGCAGCACCAACCGCCAGTTGTATCTCAAGCACATGGCCCACCGGTTCGACACCGACACCGCCAAGCCGCTGCCGGCGCATCTGCGCGCCACGAATGTCCTGGGGGTGGATTACATCTTCGGCCGGGCCGAGAGCACGGGCGGATTGCTTTGGGTGGCGGGCAAGGATCCGGATTTGTTCAATTATTTCCTGCCGGAACGCTGGCGGCGCACGCCGAAAAGGAAGCTGTCCTCCCGCAACCAGATTTTCTACACGCGCACCAAGGACAACATCAACCTGGTGTGGAAAGTATCGCGCATGGGGGACTCGCCCTGGTTGAACCATCCCGAGGCGCATCAAAAGGCGGCGCAGAATTACGGCTTCAACAGTCCCTTCGAGGAATTTGCCTTCGCCCTGGACATGAGCCGCAAAGGGGTGCGGACGGTCTATCCGCGCGCCATTTACATGACCGGCCGGCCGCGCGGATCCGCCCGGACGGTTTCCGACGAGCGCCGCTACGCCGCCCTGGCGGAATACCATACACCCGATGGCGAACCGGTCGTCCGCAAGGATTACGACTACATCACCATCTGGGGGTTTTGGAACGGACCGGATGCCTGGCTGGCGGTACAGGACGGCAAATTCTACCAGGCCTTCAACGCCAAACATGCCTTCACGCACAGGTTGATTTCCGAGGCGACGCTATCGGAACTATTGCAACTGGTGACCCGCCGGCTGGAGCGGTGCGGGTTCGAGGACCTGAACTTCAAGCCCGATCACCTGCTGATTTCCTTCGATTCGGAAAAGCGCCTGGTGCTGGATACGATGGGCAAGCCCGAGTTGCGGCTCTGCAATTTTGAGCTCATCCGGCGCCGGCCATGAATCGTGCGGCCCTCGGGGTTTTATTTGGTCCGACCGCACCAGGTGCAGACATAGATGCCGCGCGAATCGAGCACGAAAGTGGACTTCACCGAAGGCGAACTGCAACAAGCGCACGTGGCCCGATAAACACCCAGGATGGGGGGCAGACAGATGATTTCGCGGTCACAGAAGGCGCAGACGATCCGATCCTCCTTGATCAGGAAATCCACATTGTCCTTCGAGGAGCATTTGCAGGCCAGATTGGCCAGACTGCCGCGTGACGAGCCGGTCACGTTGCTGCCAGCAAATTCCCGGGGCAATTGATTTGCCTGTTGGATGGCGACATTTTCAGCCATAAGCTTCACAAATCCTACAACTATTCGCTTCGCCCGCTCTGTCGCAACCATTGCCTGCAAGTCCAAAATCGAACCTGGACAGACAGCGCTACAACGATTTTCACAATGGTCCGCCCGATGGCGGCACTCCATTTTGATCGCCTCCAAGAACTACGTCCCTTCCGATCTTTCCGGTTCCTTCTTCTTGGGGAACGGCTGCAGTTTAGTCAGGCCAATAACCTTTGTCAATAATTCATTGCAAATGTGAATAACTTCTGGAAACGGTGAATAACTCGGGAATCGGTGAATGAGTTGGTTGAGACGGGATAGGTTTGTGAATTATTCCATTTTTGGTGAACAACCGCCGGTCAGTTGTCGGTAATTACCCCCCCAATGTGAATACTAAAACATTGTAAGAAATTGAACCGCCAACGATAACGAGAGTGTGAAAAAGCAGAGTTCCTAGTCATGAGCTATACCCGCTTGAACCGGTTATAAATGCGCTGAAACCAGCGATTCACGACAAGGGAACCACTGCAATCCGAAATGAACGCGGTGATGCACAACCAGAGGGACGAAGTGACTGGCGCCGATGCAGTCGAACCCGGAGCATTCACTCTGCCCCTGTTCCAGCGAGAACCACCAGCCGGCGACCTCGGGGGTCTATCCGAGGCCGAGTTGCGGGCATCCTGCTGTGGCGAACTTTTGCGGCCTTTCTGGCTGGAGGATGGTCGGCGCGGCGCGGTGTGCCGGAAATGCGGTCAGAAATACACCGACAATACCCAGATGCAATACGGAGGGTCGCCGTGGATCGGAGTGGATTTGGATGGGACGCTGGCCCGGGACCTGGGCAGCGGGCGTGGAGACGAAATTGGCAGTCCCATCGAACCCATGCTGGCGCGGGTGAAACGATGGATTGCCGAAGGCCGCACAGTAAAAATTTTCACGGCCCGCGCTTCCTCTCCCCGCCAAGTGGCGGCTGTCAAAGCCTGGCTGGCCAGTGTCGGGCTGCCGGATTTGGAAGTAACCAATGTCAAGGACCAGCGAATGATCGAATTGTGGGACGATCGCTGCGTGCAGGTGACCACCAACCTGGGAGAACCCATCGGTGCCAAATTGAAACTCCGGAGACATCGGCAGCCGACCCGGTTGGCCCAGCCGGGTGAATCGGCGGGCTTCTTCGGACGCCTGCGAGTCCTACTGATGACCTTGTAACCATGCCTGTGCAATTAAAATCATTTTCCAGCGCAGGAATCCGGTGGCAACGCCGGATTCAGACGGGGCCCCGCAGTCAATCAGAATCCATCGGAATCAAAAACCCAAACCACAGAACTCGGAACAGTCAGGCAACCCAGGAACGCCAGCCGTAAATTATGCGAATCCCGATCAACATCATCAGTCCGTTGATTCTCTTTTGGAGCATGATTTACGTGCTGGCGCTCCTTTCAATTTACACCGCCGGCCTCGTGGCGCGGTGTTCCGGCGCCCAAAGAATCCGCAACCAACTTTATTGCCCTCCAACCTCCAACCCCATGGGACAACAATGAAACGCTTCAATAACCTAATAAAAACCCCGGTGAAAGCAGCGCTCGTTCTAGGCTTCGTTTTCGCAATGACGGTCGTTCCATTCGTCGCGCGCGGGCAGATTGTTTCCAACACCTTGGCGAACCTGGCTACCGGTCTCACATTGAGTATCGATGACAAGGTCTTCAGCGGCTTCACCTATCAGGCCACCGGTTTGACAGGCTTTAATGCCAGTCAAATCCTGGTTACCGCGTTTCAAAGTGGCGGAGTTGATTACCTGTCGTGGTCCGGAAACATGGGCTTGACGTCGAGTGGCATAGCGACGGGCGATCTTCTGCTGCACTACATCGTCACGGCAAATCCCGGGTCGATCAGCATGATTGACCAATCTTACATTCCCGATGTTTCGGGGGGCTTGCTGGCGATAGACGAAACCGCGGCCCTCGGAGCTTTTGGCGGGACCGTCGTCGGATATAGCCATCTCGAAATCGGGGACATCACCGATCCGCCCGGGGAACCGGTGCAGGGAGACAATCTCAATATAAGTCCGGCCCAATCGGTTTTGTATGTAACCAAAGACATCAGCTTTGGTGTGCTATCGGCAAACGGGGGTACGGTCAGCATTTCTCAAGTCGAGCAGTCGTTCCACCAGGTTCCCGAGCCGGGAACGACGGCGCTGGCGTTGATGGGAGGCCTCGTTTTGGCCGGATGGACGGTCCGGAGACGTCAATCCACACCTTGAAAAGCCGATGAACCCGACCCAGTCGTAAAGTATGCGCGTGCCAATTCAAAGCCTCAGCCCGCTGGCAATCTTCTGGTGCGCCATTTACGTGCTGGCGCTTTTTTCGATTTATGCCGCCGGAGTTTTAGCCTCGAACTCGGAAGCAAAGCAGTCCCCCGCAAAATCAATCAGAAGCGACCTTCAGTTCGGATCCTGAGACAAACCCGAACCTGATTAACCACTGAAATCATGAAAACGACAAAATCGCCGGCAAACGAAAGGGGAACGGTCAAGTCTTTTGCCGCGTCGCTGACCGGCCGGGTGCGGTTGGCCCAGGCCACGCTGGCGGCGATTTTATTTGCCATCTCAGTGGTGTCCAGCCCGGCCGACCTGTACACGATCTCAGCCCGGGACACATCGCTGCAAATCGACACGGCGGGCGGTCTTTCGCAGTGGCTGGTTGACGGGGTGAACCAATTGAACGAACAGTCCTTTTTCTACAGTATAGGCTCCGGTGCGGCAGCTTCGATTTATACCATTGGCCTCGCTTCCGCGCCGACCCTGACCACCAATATTTCCAAGACCATTATCTCCCTGAGCACGAGTTATTCCGATTCGACGATCAGCGTCGGAACGCTCTTTTCATTGCAGAGCCAGCCGGTGGGTTCCGGCAAGGCCACCTTGGCCTCAACCCTGACGATCAATAATCTCTCGGCAACCGCCCAAGTTTTCCATTTCTATCAGTACTCCGACTTTGATCTGGGCGGCGTCAGCGGAGGCCAAAACATTCAGTTTTCCAGCAACGGCTCCGGACAACCCTACCAGGTGGTGCAGACGGACGCGTTCGGAAGAAGTTTGACGGGGCTGATCACGGGAGTGACCGGCGGCACGTCGGCCCAGACCGAAGTTCAGGCGGGCTATTATGACGGAACCCGGTTTGGTCTTGGCGGCGGGGGAGCCGTGACTCTGAACAACACTTTCACGGCGGGTCCAGGCGACGTGGTTTATGCCTACGAATGGGATGCGACCCTGGCCCCGGGAAGTTCACTCACCATCAGCGAAACGCAATCCGTGGTGGTGCCGGAACCTTCCTCCCTGGCGCTGGGAATGTCCGGAGTGCTGGCCTTGGCGTGGTTCCGCCGGCGCCAGCGGGGCGGCTAGCTGAAACGCTAAACCCGTTATGTGATGAAATGATTTCAATTTTATAACGAAAAACGACAAGGAGCAAAAAAACAAGGTGTGTGTATGAGCATCAATAAATTAGTTCTTATTTCCCGGAAGCGCGTTGCCGCCCTCGGTGCATGGCTGGTTGTGTCCTCCCTGCTCGTTGGGTCGGTTTACGCCTCCCCTACAACTGTCACTCTGACCGACAACGGCTCCACGGCAACCATTGATTTGGGCAGTAGTGCCGGGATGAACAGTTGGACGGTGAACGGCCAAAATCAGTTAAACCAGCAATGGTTCTGGTACCGGACCGATGGCGGGCTGGCACAACCGATCAACTCGATCGGCGGGCTTTCGTATCAAGTGATTGGCAATAATGTGCTGGATGCCATTTATCAGAACAGCCAACTGAGCGTTGAGATCATGTACACGCTCACCGGCGGCGGCGTCAATTCCGGTTCGGCCGATATCACCGAACAGATCATGGCCGTTAATCTGTCCGGCAGTGCCTTCGACTTGAACTTTTACCAATACTCCAATTTCAATCTCCTGGGGGCAGCCAACGACAATGTACAGATTTTCGGCAGTTTGGGGAACTACAATTATGTCCGCCAGTGGAATGGCGCGACCGCCATTCAGGAGGCTGTGACGGCGCCGAGCGCGTTTTACGCCGAGGCCGCGCTGGTCAATCAGACGCTGAATGAATTCGCCACCACTTCGGGGCTGACCCTGAATGGCAATTTGACGTCGGGTCCGGGCAATGCGACTTGGGCGCTGCAATGGACTCAGACGCTGGCGGCCAATGGCGGCGAGTTTGATCTCACCAAGGACAAGAGCTTGTCCATTTCCGTGGTTCCCGAGCCGACCACGACGGCCTTGGCCGTGCTCGGCGGCCTAAGCCTTGCGGCGTGGACCATGCGTCGTCGTACCTCGGCCTAATCGGCCAGCCAACCCGGAACACCCAGCAACCATGCGTGTGCTAACACAGACACCATCGGGTGAGGGTCGTATTTTCCCGCGAGCGGTCCAAGGCTCGGGCATTTTAGTTGTTCCCTGCGTGTAAGCACCCCCGCAAAGCAGTCAGAAGCAACCCTCAAAACAAGGAAGAAAACCAAAGGACAACCGACCAGACCGACGGCCAGACACACGGGTGAAAGCCACACCAAAAGACGTAACGGGTAAAGCCAACGCCGTCGATCCGGTGATGTTCCGCCGAATCCTCCAACGGCTCACGTTGCGGTAAAGCTGCACCGCATGAAAATTAGAGCTGCTGGTTTTATAAATAAGAGATTCGGCCTGCCGGCCGGCCGCGCAAGGCGGCGGCGTGAGGTCGCGGACTTCCCGGCTTGGGGCGTCGGTCTCGCGTCGCCGGGAGTCAGCCCCAAGATAAAATTCATAAGGACAAGACAATGAAGCGAATACACTCAAAGCGGGCAGTCATGCTGGCAAGTTTGGCGGGGCTATTGCTAGCCCCCAGCCTGTTTGCCTACGTTGGACTGGATGGAACCCTTAATTTTACCGCTCCGACTTACCAGAACGGCGACGGTGGTGAATTCAATGCGGCGACCACCGGACTCGGCAGTTTCCCCACGTTCTGTATCGAAGCGCAGGAATATATCGGGCAGCCCCCCAGCGGACCATATACCTACACCATCAACACCGGGGCTGTTTCCGGCGGCGTGGGCACCGATACGGTTGACGCGAACACGGGTTTGCCGATGGATAACATCTCCATCGGAACGGCCTGGCTTTACAGCCAATTCCGGGCTGGCACACTGACCCTGGACACCGGCGCAGGCAGTTACTTTGACGCCAACCGCCTGGCAAATGCCGGCGCGCTTCAGAACGCCATATGGTACCTTGAAGATGAAGGGGGGCAGAACAACGGTTACGTCACTCTGGCGGAAAGCGCCTTAGGCCTGAGTGAGGCCCAAATCAAGGCGGACTCGAATGGGGCTTATGGAGTTGTGGCCCTCAACCTGTTCGACGCGAGCGGCAATCTGGCTCAGGATCAATTGGCACTCGTTTTAGTTCCCCCCGTGGTTGTTCCTGAGCCGTCAACCTGGCTGCTCAGCGCCTTTGGTCTCAGTGCCTTGGGATTGGTGCTGCGGCGCAGGTAGTCCCGTGATATAATCGGGTGGGTCGCAGGTCGGCTGAATCAAGCCCGAGTGCGGCCGATTTGACGGTTCGGCAACGTTTGTGCGAATTGGCGGTTCAAGACTTTGCGTCGGACAGCACGCACAGTACGTTCTGCTGGAACTGTTTAAGGCTATGGACCGCAGTCTTCAGTTTAAGGTGTTTGGCATGCTTATGGCGAGCTGTGTCTGTATCGGCAGGCTGCACGCTGGCGGCAGCGGACTGAACACGATCGTGGTCGTCAACCAAGCCAGTTCGAACTCCTGTGAATTAGGCAATTACTTCTGCCAGCAGCGCCAGGTGCCTCCCCAGAACGTGTTGTCTATCAATTGGCCGGGCGGCAATACCCTTTGGACCAGCAACGATTTTCAAACCAACCTGGTGGTGCCTTTGCTGAACATGCTGGCGGCCCGGCAGTTGACCAACCAGATAGATTACGTTGTCCTGTCAATGGATATCCCGTTCCAAATCAGCATCGGTTCCACCTTCAACAGCACGACCGCGGCCTTGTTTTACGGTTCGCGTTTGGGCAACGGGAGCGATCCGCTGGGAATAACCAACAGCTATGCCGCCAGTGAGGCGGTGTTTCGCCAGACCCTCCCGGTTGGCGCACCCGGCTATTCCTTCCTCGCCACCATGATCACGGGTGATTCGCTGGCCCGGGCCGAACAGCTGGTGGATCATGGCGTCGCGGGCGACGGAATGTTCCCCCAACAACCGGTGGTTCTAGCTAAAAGCTCGGATCCATATCGTAATGTGCGGTATGCATACTTCGACAACGCCATCTTCAACGTGAATATTCTGGGAGCGTCCACCATGGTGCGTACCGCCAGCGACTGGGTGGCGTGGCCAAGCGGTTGCCTGGGATATCAAACGGGTCTGGCGCAATTCAGCGTTCCGCAGGGCATCTTCACAACCGGCACCGTCGCCGACAGCTTGACTTCCTTCGGCGGGATCATTTTCGGGGGCAACAGCCAGACCAATTTGCTGGCCTTCATCAATGGCGGAGCGGCCGGCAGTTACGGCACCGTGGCCGAACCGTCCAATGATACCCAGAAGTTTCCCAATCCTCAGGTCTATTTTTATCAGGCCCGCGGCTTCAGTTTGGCTGAAAGCTATTATCAAAGCGTCAATGCGCCGTATCTAGGGCTGATGGTTGCCGAGCCGCTGGCGGCACCCTTCGCTCAATCCGGTTCCGGACAATGGGACACCAACCTCCCCAATGCCGTATTGCGCGGCGCCACCAACCTGTCCGTGAATTTCCGCCCCAGATATGGAAACCACCCCGTCCAGCAAGTCGATCTTTTCGTGGACGGCGTGTATTTCAGGACGCTGACAAACCTGATCCCATGTCCTGGCAACCGGTTGACCGTCACTCTCAACGGCTATCCCATCACCTACACCGTACCTGCCAATTCGACTCTGGGCACGATAGCCGCCGGGCTGGCGTCGCTGATTAATGCCGTGACCAACGACACCCTCGTAAAGGCTCTGGTTCACGGTGACCGCATCGAGTTGCAGTGCATCGCCACCAACCCGCTGGCCGTGCCCTTCTACGTTGCGGACAGTACGCCAGCCAGCACCCCCGGTCTTGCCTACGGCGTCAGTTACCTGCCCGATTCGTTTCCACCGCAGATGACACCCGGGCATCCGGACAAGAGCGGCGCCTTTACAATGGAAGTGGAAATCCCCAGCACCCTGCCATACGTCATTCTGGCCGCCACCAACTTTCTGGACTGGCAGCCAATCTTCACAAATAGCACGCCCGGCCTGCTGCACTTCACCGATTATGATTCCACGAACTATCCCCGGCGTTTTTATCGAATGACCTGGCCGGTGCCGGATCAGCCTCCCCGGCTGTCGGCGCCGAAAATTCTCGCCCCCGGGACATTCCAGGTGCATGTGGATGGCACGCCGGGACAGCCTTGGGCAGTGCAAATTTCCACCAACCTGCTTTCGTGGGTTTCCGTTTTCACCAATCAACTGGGCGGGGCGATGGATTTCGTGGATGCCTACGCCACGAATTCACGCCGGTTTTACCGGGCGGGGTTGTCGACGGCGGCCCCTCCCGGCTTCGCCGTGCTGAACCTGGCCACGGATCTCACACTGGTTGAAGTCAGCAACGCAACACGACCTTACACGGTTGGCGTTTCCACCAACCCGGGCCAGTGGACGTCGTTGGTGACCAATTTCGCTCTTGGTCAAATCCTGACCACGGCCGGCAGCGCTACGGGAACTGGCAACCAGCTTTCAACCTATTTAAACGCCGGCCAGCCTTCATTTCTGGCCTCCCAGGCGTATGGCCTGCAAGGGTACACGGTGGTCAGCAATACACCTTCCAGCAGCGCCTGGATCCGATTTACCTTCACCAAGACCAATGGTCAAAGCGTCGTGGTCGCGGTCACCAACCGGTCTGGCACCAATGCGCCGGGGCTGGTCTGCCAATTGTTCGCCGCGATCAACACGAATGCCAGCCTCCAGGGAAGCGACGGTGTTCTGGCCGACGATTTCGTGTTAACTCCTGGTCCGGCCAGCGCCGTCACATTCAACCTGTACGCCCGGAGCCCAGGGTACCAAGCCGCCGCCCTCCAGGTGCTTCCCCAAGTGTACGGTGTGGTCATGTCAACTCCCCAAGGACCCCTCAGACAAAACCTGTCCGACCTCGAGCCCCGCAACCATCTCTACGTCTCGGCCGGCGCATCCAGTTTGGCCCTGGACTGTCCGCTGGACACCACGCTTCTGGCGGACGGCTATCACGATTTAACCGCGGTGGCCTACGAAGGCAGTGACATGCGGACGCAAACCAGGGTTACCGTGCCGGTCCAGGTCCAAAACAGTGCCTTGAGCGCGACGCTGACGTTTCTCGATCTGACCAATCCGGCCACGGTGGCCGGCACCTACCATGTTCAAGTCGCCGCCAACACCAATGCGGTAAAGCTGATCACTCTGTACAGCACCGGCGGCGCGCTGGGTGCCGTTACCAATCAGTCCATCGCGATTTTCCCGGTGGCGGGAACGAATCTGTGGGCGGGTCGGCATCCTTTTTATGCCGTGGTCAGGACTGCCAGCGGGCTCGAGTACCGCACCCAAGCCCAAACGGTCCAGTTGGTGCACTAACTGGCCGAAACGCACCGGCGCGCCGGCGATTGCCCGGGGGGGCCTGGCGGCATGAAACTCGGTTGATTTCACTTGGTTCACGCGTTTTGAGCCGAGCGATGTTCAGGAAGCGCGATCGAGGAGGATAAGCCAGCGTCTGTTTCTCGACCGGTTCAAAGCGCTGCGGTTCCGATTTGACAGCGGCGGGTTCGTTCGGGAAATATACTGCGGCCTCGGTTTGGCCGGGTGGTTTCATGGCCGGCCGGCGCCGTGGACATTCGGGTTTGACGGGGAGCAGGATTGCGCCCGGGCAGCTCAGAGGTTGAGCCGGCCTGATGATTTGAAGAATTGAGGTGCCAGAGTAGCTCAGAGGTAGAGCAGGGGACTCATAAGCCCTTGGTCGGGGGTTCAATTCCCTCCTCTGGCACCAGCCTGCGCTTTTGGCTGCGCTCCGGGTTGCGGCTCGGCCGGCCGGCGCCCGAATGGCGAAGTGCCGTTTCAAATGTCCTGCATCCCGGCCCCGGCCATATTATATTTGCTTGTCAAACACTGCTTGACCTTTCGGCAGCCAGGCGATTAAATACGGCGCGTTAGGCAATATTCATGCTTGCGCAATTCAAAAGCCTGTTTTCCAACGATATTGGAATAGACTTGGGTACTGCCAATTCCCTCGTTTACGTGCGGGACCGCGGAATCGTCCTGCGCGAACCTTCAGTGGTCGCCATTCAGGCGGGTACGACGAACGTGCTGGCGGTCGGAGATGAAGCCAAACGCATGCTGGGCCGCACGCCCGGCAACATTGTGGCCATCCGGCCCATGAAGGACGGCGTGATCGCCGACTTCGAAATTACCGAAGCCATGCTCCGGCACTTCATCCAGAAGGTCCATCATCGGAAACTGATTGCGCCACGAGTAGTGGTCGCCGTCCCTTCGGGCATCACCGAAGTGGAAAAACGGGCCGTCAAGGATTCCGCCACCCACGCCGGCGCGCGTGAAGTGTATTTGATTGAGCAACCGATGGCCTCAGCCATCGGTGTCGGACTGCCGGTGCATGAGCCGGCGGGCAACATGATCGTGGACATCGGCGGGGGGACGTGCGAAATCGCCATTATCTCCCTCGCCGGCATCGTCTTCAGCCGCAGCCTGCGGGTGGGCGGGGACGAATTTGACGAAACGATCACTGCGCACATGAAACGCGCCTATAACATGATGATAGGTGAACGTACTGCGGAAGAAATCAAGATCCGCATCGGCTCCGCCTTTCCGTTGGAACAGGAATTGACCATGGATGTCAAGGGCCGTGACCTGGGGTCCGGCCTGCCCAAAACCTTAACCATCCGTTCCGAGGAAATTCGCGAAGCGTTGCAGGAACCGCTCTCGAGCATTTTGGAATCCGTCCGTCTCACGCTGGAACGCTGCCCGCCGGAACTCGCCGCCGATCTGGTGGATCGCGGCCTGGTCATGGCCGGCGGCGGCTCGCTGTTGCGCGGCATTGACCGGCTCGTGGCGGAGGAAACCGGCCTGCCGGTCCACTTGGCGGACGACCCCATGAGTGCGGTCGCCGAGGGCACCGGCCGCGTCTTGCAGGAAATCGAATTCCTCAAGCGGGTCGCCACCAACGCCAAATATTGATTTCCCGCCTGGCGGGGCCAAAGCCGCCCAGCACAGGTTCGCACGTTCGCCTGCCCATTCCGGCCCGGAGGCCGGGACGGTTGCAGGATGTTTAGAAAGAAACATTACGTCGCGCTTGGCGCGGTAACGCTGCTGGCAGTGCTGATACTCAGCCTGCCGCCGCGGGCCGCCGCGCGTTTCAAGCTGGCCATGGGGAGTTGGTTCTTGCCGCTTTTCGGACTGGCCAACACCGCCCAGCAGCTCCCGGCCGACCTTGCCGACAGCGTCCTGCCTCGACGCGAACTGCTGCACCAGATTGACTGGCTGCGCCGCACGAATGAGCTATTGCAGGTGCAGGCTTTGCAGGGGGCCGCCATCCTGCGGGAAAACGACCAGCTCCACCTGTTGCTGGGCTGGCAGCGGCAGGCTCCCTGGAAACTCCGGCTCGCCAACGTCGTCCTGCGCGATCCCGCCAACTGGTGGCGCACGGTGCAAATTGACCTGGGCAGCCGGGATGGCCTGCGCGAAAACCTGCCCGTGGTCACCGCCGACGGCCTGGTAGGCCGGGTCGCCGCAGTCGGCGTCACCCGCTCGCAGGTGGTATTGATTGGCGACCCCAATTGCCGCGTCTCCGCGGTGGTGGACAACCCGGCCCGCGACACCGGCATCATTGGCATGGGAGGGCCGATTGAAACCACCCTCGTCGATTTGACCTACCTTTCAGGCAGCGCCAATCTGAAGCCCGGCCAGGGCGTTTTCACCAGCGGTCTCGGTGGCGTTTTTCCCCGCGGCATTCCCATCGGCCAGGTGGTCGATGCCCGGCCGGTGGAATTCGGGTTGTATACCCAGGCGCGGGTGAAGCTGGGCGTCAACCTCGGTGCGCTCGAGCAGGTCTGGGTGCTGTTTCCATGAATGTGTTTCAAACCATCCTCATCCTGGCGGTCGCCTTCCTGGTGGTCTTTGGCGAAGCGACGTTTTCGTTCCTGCGCCACTGGCTGGGCGCCCAGGTGGACCTGCTGCCGGCGCTGATGGTCTATGCGGCGCTGAACACCGAGATTGTGACCGTCTCGCTGCTGGCCGTGCTGGGCGGTTTGTGGTTTGACGCGCTGTCGGCCAACCCCCTGGGCATCAGCATCCTGCCGCTCTATGCTGTCGGCTTCCTGATTTGTTATCGGCGCGACATGATTCTGCGGGAGCTTTCGTTTGCCCGGCTGGTGCTCGGCGCCATGGCCAGCGCCGTCGTGCCCGTGTTGTCCCTATTGCTGTTGCTCACGGCGGGCAAACAGCCGCTGCTGGGCTGGGGTTCGCTGTGGCAATGGTTCGTGATGACCGGCGGCGGTGCGGCGGCCACGCCCCTGTTGTTTGCGCTGTTTGGCTGGTGCCACCGCGCGTTCGGTTATCAGCCGCTGGCTGAAACCAGTTTCCGTCCCGACCGGGAAATCCGACGGGGCCGTTTGTAACCGATGCTCATTTTCGACGAACTGAAGAAGAACGATCCGCAACTGCGCTTCCTGGCGATGGTGCTGGCGGGCGGCCTGCTGTTGCTGCTGGCCGGGCTGTGGTGGGTCCAGGTAGTGATGGCGAGCAAATACGAAAGCCACCTGGAAACCCAATCCTACCGCACCGTCCGCATCCCCGCTGCGCGCGGGAAAATTCTCGACCGCAACGGCCGGGTGCTGGCTCAAAACCGCCCCCGCTACAGCCTCAGCCTTTATCTGGATGACTTGCGTCTGCCCTTTTACCTTGCCTACAGCAATGCCCTGAAGTCGGCGCGCGCCGAACAGCGGCGGCAGATCGCGGACCGGGAAAAGCGGCTGGATCGTTCCTTGACCAAGGCCGAACTGAGGCAGTTCGCATTGGCCCCCGATCAATTGAAACAGTTGCACGACCAATCGCGTTTCCAAGTGGCCGACCGCATGGTCAAGGCCGTCGGCCAGTGGCTGGGCCAGCCGCTATCGCTAAACGAAACCCAGTTCAACCGGCACTATGAAACGCGCCTGGCGCTGCCGTATCCCCTGGTCTCCGACTTGAATGAAGCCCAGATCGCGCGGTTCGAAGAGCAATATCCGGGCGGCCTCGGGGTGGAACTGGATTTGCAGCCGGCCCGCAGTTATCCCTACGGCACCACCGCGGCGCATCTGCTGGGCTATGTGCTGCGCGACGACAGCTCGAAGGAGGGCGAAGACGCCTACTTCAACTACTATCTGCCGGATTATCGCGGGCAGGTCGGCGTGGAAGCCGGTTTCGACGCCGAATTGCGCGGGCGGGCGGGCGCGGCTGCGGTGCTCGTCAACAACCTCGGGTACCGCCAGACGGAAAACGTGTGGAGTCCGCCGGAACCGGGCCATGACGTGGTTTTGACGATCGATCTTGATATTCAGCAGGCGGCCGAAAATGCGCTGGCGGCGCATCAGGGTCCCAACGCGCGCGCGGCCGTCATCGTGATGGACGTGCACACTGGCGACGTGCTGGCCTTGGTCTCCTCGCCGGAGATCAACCCGGATTACTCGGCCAACGATCCGGCGCGCTTGGCGGACCCCAAACTGCGCCCGCAGATCAACCGGGCCACGTATGAAAATTACATGCCCGGTTCAATTTTCAAACCCATCGTCGCGCTCGCCGCGCTGGAAAACGGACTGAATCCGGATGAGATTTATCAGGTGCAACCGGATCCGGCTGAGCCATGGCACGGTTGTATTTATGTCGGCGCGCGAAAAATCAAGGATACCGTGCCGCCGGGTTCCTACAATCTCAAGCGCGCCATCGTGCAATCCAGCAACGCCTATTTCATTTTCAACGGTTTGCGCACCGGCATCGAAAAAATCGTCCGGCTGGGCGAAAAGTTCCATCTGGGACAACGCATGAACCTGCCCACGCGGCAGGAATCGCCGGGCATCTTCCCCACGGAAAAACGCATCCGCTCCGACTGGCGGGACGGCGATTCGGCGAACATCTTTTTTGGCCAGGGCGAAGTTGCCGTAACCCCCATGCAGGTCGCGGTCGTCTATTCGGCCATTGCCAACGGCGGCAAGGTGTTGTGGCCGCGCTTGGTCGAGCGCATCGAACCACAGGATCCGACGACCGGGGAATTGCCGACCATTTTTCCCTCGGGAGTCGTGCGGGATACGCTGGGTTTGCGCCCGCGCAGCTACAAAATTCTTTACGAGGCGATGCTGGCGGAAACCGAGGACCCGGAAGGCACCGGCCACGCCGCCCCGGTGCCCGGGTTGCGCGTCTGCGGCAAGACCGGCACGGCGCAGGTCAAGGATGAGCACGGCCAGTTGACCCGCTGGAATTACTGGTTCGCCTCGTTTGCACCCTATGAAAACCCGCGCTACGTCGTCGTGGTCATGGTGGAGTCGGAAAATCGCGGCTCGGGTGGAATCGTTTGTGCACCGATTGCCCACGACATTTACGAGGCGATTGTGAAGAGCGAAAGGGCCGATGTGCCCGCCCTGGCGGAACAGCGGCGCGGTGTGACGGCGAACTGACATGATCACCAACCCCCTCAACGAACCGCAAGTGAAGGTCGACCGGCTGCAACTGGTCGCGCTGGGGATCCTGATGATCCTTGGGACGCTGTTCGTTTATAGCGCCACCATGGCGAATGCTTCGGAGACGCTCAAGCCATGGTACAGCCAGACGTGGTTCCATCAGATCATCTGGTACCTCCTCGGGCTCAGCGCGGGAGCGGCCCTCTGCCTCGTGGAATATCATGCCCTGGCGCGCTGGTCGTTCGTCGTGTACTGGGCGACGATCTTTTGCCTGGTGGCGGTTCTGATACCGCATGTGGGGTCCATGCGTTTCGGGGCGCGCCGCTGGATTGACTTGGGATTTTTCCAGTTCCAGCCGAGTGAATTCGCCAAGCTGGCCTTCATCCTGGCGATGGCAAATTTCCTGAGCCGGCCGACGGACGAATTGCGGCAGCCGGCAAACTTCTGGAAAGGCATTGGCCTCATGCTGCTGCCCTTCCTGCTGATTTTGAAGGAGCCGGACCTGGGCTCGGCGCTGGTCCTGCTGCCGACCGGGCTGGTGATGATGTTCGTGGCGGGAACGCCCGGCGCGTATTTGCTGAAACTGGTGGGGGGAGTGGGGCTGCTGGCGGCCCTCTTTCTGGTGGACGTGCTCTTTGTGCCACCGGGCCGATGGCAAATTTCAATGCAGCCGTATCAGCGTGACCGGTTGCTGGTCTTTTTTGGACGGGATTACACCCATTTCGCTTCGCCGAACGCCACGCCGGCGGAGTTGCAGCGCTTGCGCCAACGGCAACTGGATGATGAATATAACGTCCGGCAGGCGCTGATCTCGGTCGGTTCCGGTGGACTGGCCGGCAAGGGCTGGCGGCAAGGCACGCAAAATGCCCTTGGCTATCTGCCTCGAGCCGTGGCGCACAACGACTTCATTTTCTCCGTGATTGCCGAGGAGGAAGGATTTGTCGGCAGCGTGATGGTCATCACGCTTTATGCGGTGGTTCTCTTCACCGGATTGAGAATCGCCGGCCAGGCGCGCGATCGCCTGGGCAGACTCGTGGCGGCGGGCGTCGTAACGCTGCTCTTTTGCCACGTCTTCATCAATATCGGCATGAACATTCGCCTCATGCCCGTGACGGGCGTCCCACTGCCGCTGCTTTCGTACGGCGGGTCTTCAGTGCTCGGCTCGTTGATCGCCATGGGCTTGATGCAAAACATATACATCCATCGGAAAGGATATTAACTATGAGTGACAAGAATTTTTCGCGGCGCCGCCGCGGCATGCGGTTCCGCCCCAAGGGCGGTTTGGGCCCCAACCCCCAAAAACCCGACCGCGAGGCCATCCAGGCCCGCGCCGACGTGGTGACCGAACAGGGGGGAGTCGAGCGCGTTTTTGAAAAGCGGCACACCCATGAAATCGACCGCGCCGAGAACATCGCTGCCGGATTGCCTCCCCAAGGCGCCCCGCCCCCCGCTCCCGAACCGCCGGAACCTGCCACTGCCGAAGTCCCGGCCGCCCCGGCCGCCCCGGCCGCCGAGGAGACATTCGAGCCGGTGAAAATCACCGAGCCGCCGAGAGGTTTGATCGAAACGATCAAAGCCGCCGCCGGCAATCTGGTCAAGAAGGTTCAACGGCTGATCCGCAAGGAAAAGACCCTCTGCAAGGAGGTCATCATCAACGCCGAAACGCTGGAAACCCGCGTCGCCGTAACGGAAGACGGCAAGCTCGAGGAATTCAACATCGAGCGCACCACCGAAGAGCGCCTGGTGGGCAGCATCTTCAAGGGCAAGGTCCGCAATCTGGAGGACGGCTTGAAAGCCGCCTTTGTGGACATCGGTTTTGAAAAGAACGCCTTCCTGCATTACTGGGACATCGTGCCGAACCAATTCGACAGCGGCGTGGAAATCGTCGAGCGTCCCGCCGGACGCGACCGCCGGCCGGCCCGGCCCAAAATTACCCAGAAGGACATTCCCCGGCTTTATCCCCCCGGCAGCGAAATCATCGTGCAGGTCACCAAAGGCCCGATCGGCACCAAGGGACCGCGCATCACGACCAACCTCGTGTTGCCCGGCCGGTTCCTCGTGCTGCTGCCCAATTCCGATCAGTCCGGCATCTCGCGCAAGATCGAAAACCCGGAGGAACGCAAGCGCCTCAAGAAAATCCTGCGCGAGTTGGCCATCCCGGATGGCATGGGCGTCATCATGCGCACGGCCGGCGAGGGCCAGCAGAAGCGCTATTTCATCCGCGACCTGGCCCTGCTGCTCGAGGAATGGAACGGCGTGCAAGAGCGCATGAAGAAGCAGCCGCCGGCCTCCTGCGTCTTCCAGGAGCCGGATTTGATCGAGCGCACCGTGCGCGACTTCCTGACCGAGGACGTCGAGCGGATCGTCGTGGACAACCAAAAGGCCCACGACCGGATGCGCGAGATGGTCGCCCGGATCTCCAAGCGCGCGGCGACCAAGGTGAAGCTGTACAGTGACGCCCAGGCGATCTTCGACCGGTTCAACATTACCAAGCAGTTGGAGAACGCCTTTTCCCGCCAGGTCCATCTGCGCAGCGGCGGTTACATTGTCATCGACGAAACCGAGGCGCTGGTGGCGATTGACGTGAACACGGGACGGCACAAGGGCAGCCGCGACCAGGAATCCACCATCCTGAAGGTCAATCTCGAAGCGGCCGAGGAAATCTGCCGTCAGCTCCGGCTGCGCAACATGGGCGGCTTGATCGTGCTCGACTTCATTGACATGAAGTCGCGCCGCGACCAGCAGTCCGTGTATCAGCGGGTCAAGGAAGGGCTCCGCCGCGACAAGGCCAAGACCCACATCCTGCCCATCTCGCAGCTGGGCCTGATGGAAATGACCCGCCAGCGCCACACCGAGAGCGTGCGGTCGGCTGTCTACGACGACTGTCCTTACTGCAAGGGCCGTGGCAAGGTGAAGAGCGTCGTGACCATGAGCGTGGAAATCCAGCGCAAGCTCCAGGAAATCCTGAAGAAGCGCGAGCGCGACGAATCGGACTTCCAGCTCCGCATCGTGGTGCATCCCACGGTGCTGGAACGGTTGCGCACCGAGGACGAAAAACATCTCATCGAGATGGAGAAACGCTACTTCGGCAAGCTGTCGTTCCGGGCCGACACCGGCATGCACGCCGAACAATTCAAGATCGTGAACGTGGAAAACAACGAGGAACTGGCCAGCGTCGGTTCGTAACCAGATTCGAGAAGCACACGACGCCCTGCGGCAAAACGCGGGGCGTTTTCTTTTGTTTCAGGTGCCAGCCGGTCACTTCGATGACAATAATTCTTTTTGCCCCGAACGGCAGCAGGTATTTTCCCAGCCATGCCGAGCACGGAAACCGGGTCCGCCAGCGCGCCTGCCGCGCCTGGCGCCTCCGCCTGGCGCCGGGCTTTTTGCCTCTGCGTGCTGTGCCTGGCGATTTTCCAGTTTTCCGAAAACACGGCGGACCCGGATTTGTGGGCTCATGTCCTGTTCGGCCGGCAGTTCCTGCAAACCGGCGCGTTGATGCAGACCGACCCGTACTCCTGGACGGCGAACGGCCATGCCTGGATCAATCACGAAGTCCTCGCCGAAGCTGCGCTCGGACTGGCACATCGCTGGTGGGGTGGAACCGGATTGCTGCTGCTCAAAATGGCGGTGGGCCTGTTGACGTTCGGCCTGGCCTTGTCCATGGCGTTGAGGTCAATGAACCAGTCCGCGCGACCGATGGCCTGGGCGTTTGGCGCGCTGGCGGTGGTCGAAATCTCCTTCGGTTTCGCCGCCCGGCCGCAAATTTTCACCGCGCTGGCGCTGGCCGTGCAGCTTTGGATCCTGCAGCAAATCCATCGGGGACGCTGGCAATGGGTGCTCGCGTTGCCACCGTTGTTTGTGTTCTGGATCAATACCCACGGGGGCGTGCTGGCCGGCGCACTGCTGCTTTTCGTGGCCGCTGCCGCCACAACGGCACAATGGTTGTTTCAAACGCATGGTGCGGCAGCGCTGGTTTCCACGCCGGACCAGAAATTGTCAGTGCGTGTCGTTGTTATCCTCTGGATCTCGGCGGCAGTCGCAACGGCATCGTTGCTGGTCAATCCCTGGGGCGCAGGCTTGGTCCGCTGGCTGATTGGCAGTGTGTTGTGGCTGCGGCCCGAAATTGCTGAATGGAATTCAACGGTCCTGGCTTGGGACCACGCCGCCTTCTTCTGCTGCGCCCTGCTGGCCGTCGTTGCGTTTCTTTGTTCCCGGCGGCCGCGTTCCTGGTGGCAAATAGCGGTCACTGCAGTGTTGGGACTCATGGCCTTCCGGTCCGTGCGGCACACGCCGCTGTTTTGCATTGCCGCACTGGCCTTCGTGCCGCCGCACCTAGCCGATGTGCTGCAACGTTTTCGCGCCCACTTCTGGCGTTGGGAAGAACTGGGTCAACGGCCGGGCGTGAAAAAAACACTCACGACAATCTTATGGCTCGCTTCGATCGGCATCCTCGCGGCGACCTTCACGCTGCACAAGGAGCGGGCCTGGACGATGGAAGTGCCGCGCCGGCAGTATCCGGTGTCGGCGGTGCAATTCATTCATGAGCACGGCTTGCGCGGGAACCTGCTGGTGTTCTTCGATTGGGGCGAGATGTGCATCTGGGAACTCCCCGACAGCCGCGTTTCCCTGGACGGCCGGCTGGATACCTGTTATCCGCGCGATCTCATTGATGCCCACTGGAAATTTTACAATGGCGAACCGGCTGCGGAAACGGGACTCGACCTCGGGCGCGCGGATTTCGCGTTGTTGCCGGCGAACCTGGCCGGCACATTGACGCTTGTGAAGCAAAGCGGCTGGGTGCCGGTTTATTTGGATGGCCTTGCTGTGGTGCTGGTGAAGAATCCAAATCAATTTCCCAAACTTAACGGGCTGACGCTTCCGGTTCAGGGCGGCCCACCAGCCATTCAGGGGCGGGCACCTTTTCCCGCTTCACCGCCTCCAGCCCATTTGGAATAAATTCGTGCCGAAGCATTCGGCTACGGCCGGATGCGAATGGTAGGGACGGCCCGCTGGGCCGTCCGCGGACGCCGCAGCGCGGCGTCCCTACCAAAATGGTGAATACGGAAAACATCGAAGAACTGGCCGATCTCGTTTCTCAAAAGGTAGGGCGCGATTTCCGTGTCGCGCCGCACGGCCCGCTCGGAGAGCGAGCCCTACCAGAAAAATCAGAATGTTCTACGATCTCCGATGGAGGGCTTCTGCAAAGGCTTGGATGTTTTGCAGCCTATCC
>DATJOW010000184.1:0-21601 GCA_035506715.1 Candidatus Acidiferrum sp.
GCTCTGTTCGACTCCACATGGTATAGCCCTGACGGCGGCACAACCTGGCTCGTCAACTCCAACCACGTGATGTTGCCCGCGTTCACCAGGTTCTAAATCGAATGAAAAGGAGAACGCAGATTCGTTTCGCCTGCGCCGCCACGCTCGTCAGCGCCTTAATGATTGCCGCCGAACCGGTCTCCGCCTCTGGCACGAATGTCTTCCGCGTCGTCAGTGCCCATCTGGAACCGCCAGTGCCCGGGCGATTTGCGCCCACCTGGGATTCACTGAGACAATATCAGTGCCCGGAATGGTTTAAAGACGCAAAATTCGGCATCTGGGCGCATTGGGGCGCGCAATGCGAACCGGAGCAAGGCGATTGGTATGCGCGTTTCATGTATTGGACCAACAGCGCGCAATACAAGTTTCATCTCGAACACTACGGCTCGCCGAAAGATTTTGGTTTCAAGGACGTCATCCATGAATGGAAAGCGCAAAACTGGGACCCGGACAAGTTACTGGCTCTTTACAAGCGTGCCGGCGCGCAATACTTCATGGCACTCGCCAACCATCACGATAATTTCGACAACTGGGATTCAAAGTATCAGCCGTGGAATTCCACCCAGATAGGACCCCATAAGGACTTAATCGGCGGCTGGGCCGCGGCGGCGCGCAAGCAGGGCTTGCATTTTGGGGTGAGCGTGCATGCCGCGCATGCTTGGATGTGGTATGAGCCGGCGCAGGATTTTGACGGCAATCTGACCCGTGCAGACGGAAAGGGAAAATGGTGGGACGGACTGGATCCGCAGGACCTCTATGCGCAAAGCCACCCGCCCAGCCTCAATTGCAAAAACGCTAATTGGTATTATCCTCCCTGGGAATGGGTAGGCAAAGGGGTGAGCATACCCGACCAGGCCTATTGCCAAAGGTTTTACAACCGCACCATGGACCTCATCCAAAGGTATCATCCCGACCTGATTTACTTCGACGACATGGAACTGCCGTTGTGGCCCATCAGCGACGCGGGTCTGAAGCTGGCCGCAAATTTTTACAACCTCCACAATCAATGGCACGGAACGAACGATGACGGCGTACTCTTTGGCAAGGCGCTGTCGCCGAGCGAGCGCCCATGTATGGTGCCGGACTTGGAGCGCAAAGCCCCGAATGGCATCGAACCGCTACCCTTTCAGTCCGACACCTGTATCGGCGGTTGGCATTACGATCGCGCTCTTTACGACCGCAACGGCTACACGACCGCCCCGACGGTCATCCAGATGCTCTGCGACCTGGTCAGCAAGAATGGAAACCTGCTGTTGAGCATTCCCGTGCGCGCCGATGGAACGATCGACGACAAGGAACAAGAGATTGTGGAAGCCATCGGCGATTGGATGGCGGTGAACCGGGAATGCATTTTTAATACCAAACCATGGAAGGTGTTTGGTGAAGGCCCGGCCGCCAAAGACCCGAAAGCCCTTGCGCAAGGGTTCGCCTGGCTCGGCGCAGGATTCACGGCCAGCGACGTGCGGTTCACCCAGACCAAAGATGGGAAAGTACTTTACGCCATTGTCCTGGGCGCGCCGGCGGAGAGCGTTCGGATTGAATCGCTGGGCGACGCCGCCGGGTTGCTCGACCAACCAGTTCGGCAAGTTCAGATGCTGGGTGGCGGAATGGTTGCCTGGCGGCAAACAGCGGACGCGCTGGTCATTTCGCAACCGGAAAAATTGCCACAAAATTGCCCCGTAGTCTTTAAACTCGTATTGGAAAAGCGTGGGCAATATTAAGCAATGAAGGCCAATACTTTGAATAACACGCTCCTTACAATAATCGTGGTGTGTCTTGGCGTGTGCGTTTCCCGCGTCCAAACAACCGGTTTATACCAGGATGTAAACGCGAAATCGAACGTTGTCGACAACACCGCACTCTTTGATTCCAGTGGACGCGCCTTGCCCTCGTTGGATGCGCATTACTAGAATAATTGAATCGCGGCGGGTTGCAGCGGCCGTCCCTGATTCGCTGGGTTCTTGGGCACCAGGTGTTCAGAATTACGGCGCTACAGCCAGGCTATTGACGTTGCATCGCTCTACGAGTGGGACGGGAAGAATGCCGACGGCTCGGATGGCTTCGCACAGCATCGCTCCGGGTGAAGTCCGACTGAAATAACACCTTGCCGTCCGGCGCAGAGACTGTCGCAGCAGAATTGGGTTTTGAAGACGCTCTCTATTTCTCACGAGTTTTCCGGCGCGTAAACGAGAAATCGCCTATTGAGTATCGAAAATTATGGAACGCTGGTCTTCAGCAAAAAAAGGGGGTGCGTTGTTGCAAAACGGACGATTTTCCATATTTATCGGATGATCTTCCATTGAGAGGTATCCCAGATTCTGTCATGTCATAGTTTGATTAATCCCAGACCATCATGAAAACCAAAACCAAATACCCGACCACCATACTACTGACCCGCGCCGCAGTGGCGTTTGCTGTGGCGATTTTCGCCCTTGCCGGTTCGGTTCGCGCCGCAACGATTGAACGCGGCGGCGATATTTCGGAGTATACGATAGAGCAACAGCTCGGCACGGTGTTTCACGACGCCAAGGGCAATGCGCTGTCCGATCCCTTGACTTTATGCCAGACCAATGGATGGACCGTGGCGCGCATCCGTCTTTTTGTCAATCCGCCGATGACGGGAGTTGAGGTGAATACTCTGTCGTATGCTGTTACACAGGCGGTGAAGGCAAAACAGCGTGGCATGAAGATCCTTCTCGACATTCATTATTCTGACAATTGGGATAATCCAGGCTATCACAATACCCCAGCAGCATGGCAGGGTCAGACCTACTCCCAACTTCTGACGACCGTCTCGAACTACACCGTCACAGTTATGCGCACGTTCATATCATCAAATGTGACGCCTAGTTTCGTGCAAATTGGTAACGAAGTGGGGGATGGATTTCTTTTCCCGACTGGTGGTCCAATTTCGTTTACCAACGGTGTGCCAGGACCTTCAACCCAATGGTCCCAATTCGTCGGCCTGATTAAAGCTGGCATCTCAGGCGCCAAGGCAGTATCTCCGACAACCAAAATAATGATTCATATTCCAGGCGGGGATTGGTCTTCGTGGTGCACGGAATACTTCGACGCCTTCACCACAGCATGCACGAACTTCGATTTGATTGGGGTCAGCTATTATCCTTACCTCCTGGGTTCAGAAGCAAGCGACCTTTCGGCTATCACGGCTACATTGAATGCCCTGCACAATCGCTATTCCGGGAAGAAGCTCTGGATTGCAGAATTCAGTTATGCTTGGAATTGGGGGGTGTCAAATGGCCCTGTGTATTGGAATACACCAACCGGGCAATATCAGATTACCCGGGATCTCTGCAACTTGGTTTCGAGCTACAGTGATGGCGGCGGCGTCTGCTATTGGGGGGTGTTCTTTGTTGATAATCCGAGTCTGTCGTATAACTGGGAGGCCCGATGTCTGTTTGACTACCCAAACCACTGGGCGTTACCCGCTTGGGGAGGACTCTAAATATGAATTTGCATGGATATTGGCTGAATGAGATCGAATTCATACTTGGTCCAGTCAGGGCTATCCCACACCGACAAGAAAATCAAAATTAAGCCGGCCTTTTGTTTCAAACTTATGTTGTTGATCGCAGTTAAGCGTCTGCCATGCGTATGAAATTGTCACCGAAAATATATTTGATGGGGTTATCAATCAGCTTGTTGTCTTCCTCAACACAGGCGAAGCCGATGTCAATTACGGTACAGCCGCCGTTACCACCCACCCAGGGTTACCACATGGGAGATCCAAGGAGTCCCGATGGTAGCACTCTTTCTCTCAACAGCGATAGTCTGTTGCTCGACGGCCGTCCGTGGACGCCGGTAATGGGTGAGTTTCATTACACGCGTGTTCCACAGAATGAGTGGCGCGAGGAATTGCTCAAAATGAAAGCGGGCGGCGTGGACATCGTGGCGACTTATGTGTTTTGGATTCATCACGAGGAGGTCGAAGGCCAGTGGGATTGGAGTGGTTGCCGTGATTTGCGCAAATTCGTCCAGCTATGTGGCGAGCTGGGCTTGAAGGTCATCGTACGTTGCGGCCCTTGGGATCATGGTGAAGTCCGTAGCGGTGGCTTTCCTGACTGGCTCCTGCAAAAAGGTTGGAAGCTGCGCTCCGACGACCCTCCCTATCTGGATAAGGCGAAAATTCTTTACGACCAGATTGCCAAACAACTGTCTGGATTGCTTTGGAAAGACGGTGGCCCGGTTATTGGAATTCAGTTTGAGAACGAATACACCGGGCCAGCGTCACATCTGCTAACCCTCAAAAAACTTGGCCGCGAGGCTGGTTTGGATGTCCCGATTTATACACGCACCGGCTGGAATACCCCGACGGGGACGATGCCATTCGGCGAGGTGGTGCCTCTTTACGGCGTTTATGCCGAAGGATTTTGGGATCGCGTCATCACGCCCATGCCATCGGGTTATTGGAAGGCATTTGTTTTTTCCACCAACCGGGTGGACGATTCCGAATTGGTCGGCGCTCCCGGCAAGGGCGGTAAGATAGACCCGCCGGACGTGGTGTTGTATCCGTATCTGACCTGCGAAATAGGCGGCGGTATGAATAACAGCTATCACCGCCGCGTCCTCTGTTATCCGGAAGATTCCGAAGCCATGACGCTGATCAAAATTGGCAGCGGCAGCGTCATGCCTGGTTATTACATGTATCAAGGCGGAGAAAATCCTGACGGCAAGCTCACCACGTTACAGGAATCGCAAGCCACAGGATTTTGGAACGACCTACCGGTCAAAAATTATGACTTCCAGGCGCCACTAGGCGAGTATGGCCAAATCCGTCCGCATTATCACCTGTTGCGCCGACTCCATCTCTTCCTCCATGAATGGGGCCACACGCTTGCCGACACGGGTGTGTCCTTGCCCGAACAGCGACCGGACATCAAAGGCGACACGAACACACTGCGCTGGTGCGTTCGCTCTGATGGCAACAGTGGTTTTGTCTTTGTCAACAACTACGAACGTCTGCGCTATTTACCGCCAAAATCGGATGTTCAGTTTACGCTGAGGCTCTCCTCCGGCGTAATGACCTTCCCCGAGAACCCGGTGACGGTTCCAGCCGGTGCGTGCTTTTTTTGGCCGTTCAATTTCGATCTCGGCTACGGTGTCAAACTCCTTTCCGCCACCGCACAGCCGATGTGCGCGATTGACGACGGCAACACGCGTACTATTTTCTTTGCCCAGACCGAGAGTGTTCCGACGGAATTTGTCTTCGACAAAAATGTCCCAATCAAACTTTCGTCTGGAAAGGCGTCCAGGAATGGTGGCAAGCTTATCGCAGAGGGGATAAAGCCTGGCACACGAGCAGCCGTGCAAATCGAAACCAAGAACGGCCTGTTACAGATCGTGTTGCTGAGTGATGCGGACTCACTCGCGCTGTGGAAAGGCCCGTGGCAGGGGCGTGACCGCGTGTTTCTTACCAAATCCGGACTGGTGCTTGACGGTGAAAACCTCCGCCTGACTTCGAGTGACCGCGATGATTTGACTGTCGGCGTTTTGCCAGCGCCTTCAGTAGTAACTCTCAACGGTAAACCGTTGGCCCCAAAAGACAACGGGGTTTTCAAATTGTTTACGCCCGAGAGACCAAAAGCAGTTTCTTTCAAGCCCACGTTTGAAAATATTCAAACCGCTGGCCCGGCCAGAGGCATTCCGTTAGGTAAAATAAAGGATGCCGTCGCTGCTGCGCCGGAGGATGCCGACTTCGCCAAAGCCGCAGTGTGGAAAATCAAGCTGCCGGGAAATGCTGATTTGAGCGTTGACCCAATATTACAACTCAATTATGTCGGCGACGTTGCCCGGGTCTTGCTCAATGGCAAACTGCTAACGGATGATTTTTACAATGGCAACAAATTCGATGTCGGCCTGAGTCGGTATGCACCAGATATTTTGACCGGTGATCTACGTGTGGCCATCTTGCCGCTCCGCAAAGATGCACCAATCTATATGGCCGACAGTGCAAAGCCTGATTTCAAGAGCGCTGAAAGTCTTGCCGAATTGCGCGGAATAGAGATTATCCCTCGGTATCAAGCGCAATTAAGCGCACATTAAACAGCGTATAACGGTTGGCGTGACGACGGATTACTGAGGATACCGGACACAGATGCCGCAGGCATAAATCATAGTGCCTGGCCGGGTGCGAGATTGTTCCAGTATAGTGGTTTACGCGAAATTCACTGGAGCTTTTACTGGAGGTGGCCTGGTGATGTCTTGCCGGTGCAAGATTGTCCAAAGCCGCGTCAATATTAGTGCCAGTATAGTTCAGGTATAGTCACAACACTGAAGTTTTTACTGGAGACCGCCTTGCCACATTTTAATAACTTCTTGCCGCCCAAACGGTTCGAAGTGGTGGCTGGGGGCGGAATCGAACCGCCGACACAAGGATTTTCAGTCCTCTGCTCTACCAACTGAGCTACCCAGCCAGCGCGGTTGAATATTAAACCCCGCCTCCGGCTCCTTGGCAAGGTTAAACAAGAAACATCAGACCAGACTGCCGATCCGGCGCAAACGCATGACCGGTTCGCCCAGCTTCCGGGACGCTTCCACGTCCACTTCGAATTCAGCCACCCAGTCGTTGTGCTCCTCCGGATCCACCAACATCTGCTGCACCCGCCAGATTGTCTTGTCTTCCGACGGCATGGCGTAAGTGTGCCGGGTATTCCGGGCATTTGGGTCCAGGCAGATGCGTTCATGCTCAGCCTGGTAGGCCTCCAAAACCTGTTTCAGCCGGTCGGCCGTCCAAGGCTGACCGTCAGCATCTTTCGGCGGGGCAAGTTCTGCGCGCGCCTGACCCGAGAAACCGGAATTGATGTCAGGAGCTCGTGGAACTCGCCCCTCCGATAATAACGCAAGGGCTGATTCGAAATCGCCGATGACCAGCCCCCGCAAAAAACTGAAGATGCGATTGCGGATGGCGGCGGTGAAGGCTTTTGTGTCGCGGGTGATGTCCGCCTGGGCTGCCTCGGCGCCGGGCGGCCGGATTTCCTTGGTCTCAACCGGCTGATAGTTCGGGTCGCGCATCTTTTCCCATTCGTCGAGCAGGCTGGAATCGATCTGGTGGATCATCGTGCCCAGGTAGAGTTCCATCTCGCGCACGGTGTCATTCTTGGCGGCATCCGGCACCGTCTGCGCCAGCACCTTGTGGACCCGCGAGAGATAGCGCAGCAGAACGCCCTCGGCCCGTTGCAGTTCGTAGTCGCGGATGTAATCGGAAAAGGAGCGGAACGACTCGAACATCTCGCGCGCGACGGATTTCGGGCGGATGTTTTCCTGGCCCACCCAGGGATGTTTGTCAGCAAAAGCGTTGAAGGTGGAATAGATGAATTCAGCATTGGGCTTCGGGTACTCGAGTTTCTCCAGCTCCTCCATGCGCTGTTCGTATTCAATCCCTTCCATCTTCATCTCGGCCATTTTCTGGTCCTTCACCCGGTCGAGTTGCTTGCGCAGAATGATGTCCGGGTCTTCCACAATGGACTCCACCAGCGTCAGCAGGACGAGCGCGTAATCCGGCTGCTGCGGGTCCACGAGCGGAATCGTGTCGAGTAAATACAACGACAACGCCTGGTCCATGGAAAAATCGTCCTGCAATTCGACGTTCACCCGCAGCTTCTGTTGGTGGCCGCGGCCGTGAGGCGGCGGATCGGAAGTCCCTCCGGCCATATCCGCCTCCTCACGTCGGCGGCTAGGGGGGTCAACAAATTCCACAATCTTCCGGTCCAGCAACGACCGAAAGAGTTGCCACCCCCGCTTCAGGTGCGCCTGCTTCTGCCGGGGCGATTCGTGGCAGCGCGCAATCAGCTGTTGCATCGCACGGCAGCCGTCGCCCTTCCGGCTAAGCACGTTCAAGAGCATCCCGTGTGAGACCTGGAACCGCGAGGTCAGCCGCTCCGGTTGCGCCGCGACCAAGCGGCTGAACGTGTTCTTGTCCCAATTGACGAAGTTTTTGTCCGGCGGCTGGCGCTTCACGGATTTTTTGCCGTCCCGCGCCGCTTTCTCCGCCAGCTTCAGGTTCTCGATGACGTGTTCCGGCGCCTGGGCCACGACCCAGCCGCGGTCGTCGAAACCCTTGCGCCCGGCCCGGCCGCCGATCTGGTGGAAATCGCGCGCCGTCAGGATGGCGGTCTTTTGTCCGTCGAACTTGCACAGCCGCGTGAACAGCACGGTGCGGATGGGCACGTTAATGCCCACCCCTAGGGTGTCAGTGCCGCAAATGATTTTGAGCAACCCCTTTTGCGCGAGCTGCTCCACCAGCACACGGTACTTGGGCAGGAGGCCGGCGTGATGCAGTCCGATGCCGTGTTTCAACCATTTCCGAATATCCGGACCGTAAGGGCTGCTGAACTTGAATCCTTCCAGCGTACTGGAGATCAGGTTCTTCTCGTCGCGGGTGCACACGTTGATGCTGGTGAAATCCTGCGCGCTCTGCGCCGCCTCCAACTGCGTGAAGTGGACGACATAGACCGGCGCCTTGCCGTCCGCCACCAGAGTTTCCAGGGTCTTGGCCAGCGGCAGTTCCGAATAGGCGTAGTCGAGCGGCACCGGGCGGTCCGCCGATGCGACCGTAACCGTCGGGCGGCGATTGAGCCGGGTGAGTTCTTCCGCGAAAAAGGTTGTGTCGCCAAGCGTCGCGGACATGAGCAGGAACCGCGTCTGCGGCAGCGTCAATAACGGCACCTGCCACGCGACGCCGCGCTCGCGATCGGCGTAATAATGAAATTCGTCCATGACGACCTCCGGGACGTTGGCCTGATCACCTTCGCGCAGCGCGATGTTGGCGAGAATTTCGGCCGTGCAGCACAGGATGGGCGCATCGCGGTTCACCGAGGCGTCACCGGTGCTAAGCCCGACGTTGTCGGGGCCGAACTCGCGGCCCAGCGCCATGAATTTCTCATTCACCAGCGCCTTGATGGGGCAGGTGTAAACCGAGCGCCGACCCCGGGCAATGGCCTGGAAGTGCAGGGCGGCGGCCACGAGTGATTTGCCCGACCCGGTGGGCGTATTCAAAATGACGTTCTTCTCTTCAAACAATTCCAGGATCGCCGATTCCTGGGCGGGATAAAGCTGAAGGCGCCGGCCCTCGACATATTCGAGAAACCGTCCCAGCAACGCGTCGTTCCCGGGCTTCCCGTCCCGCGGCATCAGGTCATAAAGGGTGGCGGCCATCGCGCCGAAATTTTACCCGCAGTCCGCGCAACTGAGAAGCAAGATGCAAGACTTTAAGATACTTCCTCACTTGCCTCATGGTTTGGCAGCCTGATACAGTCGCCTCCATGAGCCCGCCCCAAAGTGCGTTCCGTTTCCTCGGCGCAATATTGAAAGGGCTGGGACAGTTCCAGGTCGGCGGCTTGCTGCTGCTCCTGCTTCCTGGCGGGTTCGAATTGAGAATTGCCGCCGCCCAGCCGTCCAATTCGCTCCAGGACCAGATCGCGGATGTGCAGGTGGAGATGGACAACGCCATTGCCCAGGTCCAAAAAATTGTCAATCAGCCGGTGGCCGGTTTTGCCATTCCACCGGGGAAACATGTGCCGGAGTTCAAGGAAGGCTGGTTCCATCCGGGCGCCTACAAACCGGATTTCGCGAACGTGGACGTTCGCAAGAACCAGGAAAAAATCTATGACCAATACGATTTTGTCACCTCGAGCCTGAATCCGGGGATCATGTTCCGGGGCCGCGACCTGGAATTCAATCATGACACGAAATATTTTTACCTCGACTATTCGCTCCCCAAAAAGAAACTGACCGAGGCGGAGATGCTGGAGATCAACCGGCTGTACCGCATCATCGCGCGTTGCGAACACCAGTTGCAGCAGTTACGGCCGCCGCCGGAAACCAAACCACCCGAGCCAACCGCCGGGGAGAAAATGCTGGACCGTTACCCGATGCTGGCTTCCACCTCCGGCCGGGTAATGCTCGGGACCGTGGTGATGCTGGGCGTTGTCTTTTTGATCGGGAAACGACTGGTGCGTAAGTGAACCATGCGAGCCGGCGGATGGCGCGGCATCAGGTCGTAAAGGGTGGCGGCCCTCGCGCGGAATTTAGCCGGCAGTCCGCGCAACTGAGAACCAGCTGCAAAAGGAATGTCAGGGAGGCGGATAACCACTGGGGACGCTTCCGGCATTGGATGCCGGCTCCGCGACGGAGTGTCAGGGGCCCACCGCGAAGGCTTTTGCAGCGATTTTGAGGCCCTGCGTCCAAAAGGCGGTTTTCTCATTGACGATCAGTTCACAAACCTGCTCCAGGGCTGACGCATATTTCTTGATTTGCTCTTCGGTTACAACCAGCGGCGGCAGGGATTTGATCACCAGGTAATTGTTGCCCGCCATTTGAGACAAGATTTTTTCCCGTTCAAACAGGGTCTTGACGATCATTTGTCCGAAAAGTCCCGGATGGGCCTTGCTGAACCCCGCGTAAAGCAACTTCAACCCGAGAGATGCTGGCGCCTGAAATTCGATCGCGTTGAACAGGCCGAGCCCGCGGATTTCCCGGACCATTTCAAACCGGCCCAGCCGTCGCTGGAGTTCGCTCCGGAGTTTTTCCCCCAGCCTGCTGCTGCGTTCGCCGAGTCTTTCCTCCTCCGCCACTTGCAGAGTGGCCAATCCCGCGCGCATCGCCAGCGCGTTCTCGCTGAAGGTCGAGGCGTGCACAAACGACTTGTCAATGGACGAGTAAACCGAGCGACAGACATCGTTGCGCATCAGCAACGCTCCCACCGGCACCTGTCCGCCGCTTAAGGCCTTGGCCAGAATCACCATGTCGGGCGTGATGCCAAAATGATGGCAGGCGATGAATGGACCGGTGCGATGAATGCCGGTCTGCACCTCGTCCATCACCAGCAAGGTGCCATGTTTCTCGCAAAGCCGCTGCGTTTCCCGCAGATATTCGGCCCTCGGAACCTTCACGCCGCTTTCGCCTTGAATGGGCTCCACGATGTAAGCGGCGTATTTCTCGGTCGCCAGGGCTTGGCGCACCGCTTCGATGTCGCCAAACGGAATGGCCTGGGTCTCCCTCAACATCGGGCCAAACCCTTCGCGCCACCACGGATTGCTCATCAGGGATAATGCGCCGCAGGTCAACCCGTGAAATCCGCCTTCGGCATAGAGAATCCAGTCCCGGCGGGTGAAGGCCCGCGCGAACTTGATGGCGGATTCCACACCTTCCGAACCCGAGCTGCCAAAATAAACCTTCTCCATCTTGCCGCCGGCCAGTCGGCAGAGTTTTTCCGCCAGCTGCGCGGCGAGGGTCGGCACGTGGCTCTGCAGCATGGACGGCCGCTGACTGCGCAGCTCGGCGATCAATTCCTGTGTCACAAACGGGTGATGATGGCCGATGTTGTAAACGCCGTAGCCGGACAGGAAGTCGAGGTAAACGTCACCGTTGTCAGCAAACAATTCCGCTCCGAAAGCGCGTTTAAAAATTTTGTTCAGGCCCAACACCGACAACAAGCGCACCCACTGGGGATTGACATACTCAGCGTATTGCTCGTCGGAGGTCAAGGCGTGTGGGCAACTGTCGGCCGACAGGTTGATGTCGGAAATGCCGCTGCCTGGTCCTTGGTTTTCGATGACGGTCATGGTTTCGCTCATAATTTGAAATGGTTGAAGGCTTAAACCGATGCGAGCAGCGCCTCGCCTCGGCCGGTCGTGCCGGCCGGAACCGGATTCGCCCGCGGAACGAAGGTGAACTCCATGGACTCCAGCGTCAGGCCCGGCCCGAACGCGACGGCGGCGCCGGGCCGCGGCTGGTCGGACGGCGTATGGCGAAGCAATTCTGCAAACACGAACATGACCGACGCGGATGACATGTTGCCGTAATTGGCGAGCACGCGCCGCGCAGGGGCGATTTGCTCCGCACTGAGCGAGAACGCGCCGCGCACGGCATCCAGAATGGCGCGGCCGCCGGGGTGGATGGCCCAGAGCGATCGCGGATCGCGCACGGCGCTGCCAAAGTTGTCGGCGTTGCGTGCGACGTAATCGCGGATTCGGTCCGGGATGTTCACGTCGAGCTTCATCGCAAAGCCTTGGTCGGCCACGAGCCATTCCATTTTGTCGCAATCCTCCAGGCTTAAATTGCTCGTGAACGAATCCAGCCGGAAGCCCGCCGGACGGGACGAGACAAGCGAGGCGGCGCAGCCATCGCTGAACAGCAGCGAGGCCACCAGCCGGTCCAGGGGCGCGTCCTGTTGCAGGTGCAGGGTGCAGAGTTCGAGATTGATGACCAGCACGCGCGCTTCGGGATTGGCGCCGACAATCTCGCTCGCCGTGCGCAAGCCGGTGATGCCGGCGTAACAGCCCATAAAACCGATCAGGGTCCGGCGCACGCCCCGCGGCAGGCCCAGCAGCCGGATCAAATCCACATCCAGTCCGGGCGCATAAAATCCGGTGCATGAGGTAATGACGAGATGGGTGATGGCGGCCAGATCCACGCCGCGGGCCTCGAGTGCACGGACGGCCTTTGCGGCCAGCCGCGGCGCTTCCCGGCGATAAACCTCCATGCGTTTGGCCGTGCCGGGAAAGTTACCGATTTCATAAAACGCGCCGGAACCCTGCAGCCCGATGGCATGATTCAGCACCGTGTACCGGTGTTCGATGCCGGAACGTTTCGCAATGGTGCACAGCTTGTCCGCTACCGCCGGGGTGGAAATCCAACCCGGCAATGAGTCGAGGAAAAGCTGCTGGCATTCGTGGGGCGGAACTGCGGTTCCAATTTCGTTCAGGTAGGCGTGGCGCATAAATTATTCAGGTCAAGGCCAGCATCATCAGCAAGGCGGCCTGGGCGGGGCTGTAAATGTTACCAATCAGACCGATGAAGGAGTTGCCGATGCCTTCGCGGAATGAGAGCACGTCATGCACAGCGTTGCTGAGCCGCGGGCGGCGGATGATGGCCTGGAACATCCGGCAGCACCAGCGCTTGCCGCGATATTGCCGGCGGCGCTGTCTGGCGTAGCGGCGCAGGGCCGCGTTCAGGGTCGCGTCATCCGACCACGCGCCGGAAACCTCGCGGGCCAGCGCGCGCGCCGTCCAGAGCGCCTGATAGATTCCTTCGCCGGTCAGCGGATCGACAAAACCGGAGGCATCGCCGATCAGCGCGGCGTTGGCCGCCACCGCATTGCGTGTGCCGGCGGCAGCGGGAAAAGTGGCGCGCACGCGGGCAGCGTTGGTCACCGGGGCGATGCGCCAGCGCAGGTGCTCGGAAGCCTGCGTGCGTTGGTTGATGAATTCCAGCGCCGTCGTCCGCCGCAATTCCGCCGGATCGCACAGCGCGGAAATGTTGAGCGCGCGCGGTCCGACGGGGTTCAGTCCGATGTAAGTGCCATCAGGGAAAACGTGCATTTCGCCATAGGGTTCGGTGGGAACCAGGCTGGGCACGTCCACGTGCAATGCGACGCGCTCCTGCCACGGCGGGGTGGCGAGGCCCAGCAACTTTGCGACCCGCGACTTGCGGCCGTCCGCCCCGATGAGCAGCCGGGTGGAAATGATTTCGCCGCCCGCCAGTTGCGCCCGCCAGCCTTCGCCGGTGCGTTGCACGGCGCGCAGTTGCTTGCCCATCCGAATCATCGCGCCGTTCCGGGCGGCGGCGGCAAGCAGGGCGCTGTCGAACTCAGGCCGGCGGAGCGAAAGGCCGAAATCGGGACAACGCCCGTGAGCGGGAAAGCGGGTCCGCAACCAGTTGTGATTCGGTGAAACGAGCACCATGCCCAGCAGCGGGCGCATGCTGCCGGTCAGTTCCGCGCGCAATCCGAATTCGTCGAGCAAGGCCACTCCGGCCGGACACAGATACGCACCACAAACCCGCTCGCCCAGAACCGTCTGGGCTTCTATGAGGGTGACGGCAAGCCCCGCCCGGGCCAGCAGCCATGCCGCTAATCCGCCAGCCGGACCACCGCCAACGATGAGAATGTCACAGGTCGCTTTCACGCGAAGCTCAGGAATTTTCTTTTTGCACTCTGACGCGCGCTTTCACTTTCACGATGTCATGGACCGTGATCGCGCCGAACAAGAGCGTTGGCGGTTTGAGTTTGAAATCCTTGAGGGAAAGCTCGGTTTCCAGTTCAAACCCCCAACCATTTGTGACGGGCTGTGGGTTCAACGTGACCGCCCGGACTTCATTGGTGACACCGCATATCGTCACTCGCAACGGCAGGGTTCCAGGCTCGGCTTGCTGGCCCGGCACCAATTGCGCGGCGGCGAGCGATGCGTTGGTCACGTCTACAAACAGGGTTGGGAACTGGTCGGACTGGAACATTTTATACATGTTCGCGTCCCGCCGGGTGTTGTGCGTGGTCAACTGCCGGGCGCCGATTTCGATGCGGGTGTTGAGCAACGCCCCATCAGCGCGGTTCGAAGTGCAAATCACCGTCAGCGGCACATTGGTGATATCTCCCGCGAAAGCGTCCAGGGTGGAATCACCCGCAAACTCCACATCACAGCGGCCGACGTATTTATCCGCAGCGCCGGCCGCAGGAGTAAAAACCGGCAACACCGCGGCAGTGAGCAGGGCCAAAAGGGATTTGAAGGGACGGTTCATGATTGCGGAACGGGAGACAGTTGCGACAGGGTTTCCGCCGGCCGGGAGGGCTTCATTGCCGGCCAACGCATCCAGCGGCGCGCGGTGTTCAGGGTCGGAATGTAGTGCCAATACGGCTTGTTCACCGGCAGATATTGCATCACCCACAGCGCCGCCTGGGTCAGCCAGGCGTGGCCTTCGCACGAAAGCATCACCTGCGGCTGCAAATGTTGAAACTCGCGCAGTCGGGCCTCGAGCCATTCGGGTGGCGTCTGCCGGGAGTAATAGAATGGCACGTCGACGTTGACGAAACGGCGGCGCAAGTGTTCTCCATCCAGCCGTCCGCGATCCCACTCGTCGTTCATCCGGCTGCCGGGATAAATCCGCACCCCGGACGTGATGTACACCGAGTTCGGCGACGGCACGTATTGGGCGATGAATGACAGAGTTTGTTCGACGGTCTCCCGTGTTTCACCCGGACCGCCCAGCAGAAAAATCCAAAGCGCGCGGATGCCGTGCCGTTGCAGGCTCTCCGCCGCAGCCAACAGCCGATCCCGGCGATAGTTCTTTTGATAGTTGGCAAGCATCGTGTCCGACGCGCTTTCCGCCGTCAGGATAACGCTGCGAAAACCGATGGCGTGCATTGTCTCGAGCAACTCGTCGGGAAGCTGGCGCGGATTCAGTCCGGTGCCGATGTAGTTCGCCTGCAAACCGCGCGCTCGCAATGTCCGCAACACTTCCAAGGCATGACGCACCGGGAGATTGAAGGTGCTATCCACGAATTCAATGTCGCGGATGCCGCGGGCCAGCGCGCCTTCGATTTCCGCGGCGATGGCGGTCGGGTTGAGAAATCGATAACGCTCCCCTTCGATGCGGCCGTAGGTGCAATAGGTGCAGCGCAACGGACAACCGCGCTTGGTTTGCACCGGATAGCCCGCATCGCCTCGCAAATACGGCGCGAAATGATTTACCCAGCGATAGAGCGCAGGGGCCGGCAACGCGGCGGGATTCGCAACCCGGAAGGGAGTGCCATCCGGGTCGGCGCCGAAAATGCGCGGAACGCGTTGTCCGGCGGAAAGTCGCGCGATCAACTGGGGCAAACTTTCCTCGCCCTCGCCCAAAACGAGATGGTCGCACTTGGTGACGGCGGCCATGCGCTCCGGGTCGATCGTGCCCGCCGGGCCACCCACGATCATCGTGGCCCGGGGAGCCAGTTGCCGAGCTTCGCGAATCAGTCGCGCCGGACCAGCGAGATACGTTTCGAGGGCGTGATAATCGGAATTGTCGAGGTTGCGAATACCGAGAGCGAGGAAATCCGGCCGCCAATCGCGCAGCGCCCGGACGAACTGACGATGGCCAGCCCGGGTTTGAGGCAGGTCCACCAAGCGCACGTCATGTCCGGCGCGCTCCGTCGCGGTCGCGACAAAAGCCAGCCCGATCGGCGCGACGCGATAGGGACGGGCGGTTTCATTGGCATTCAGGAACAACACGCGCCGTCGGCGCTGATGATCTGTCAGGTCAACCATAATTCGTCACGGCTCGGACCGGCGAGACAATTGTGTATTTGGGGCGTTCAAAAAATTACCAAATTTTTCGTGCCATTCCACAGCGCTCAGCGGCACCGCATCCAGCCGGCCGCTTTTTCAAATCGTGAACCGATCGACGCTACAGCGTTTGTCAGTTGCGAAATGAAAGTGTTCAACTTTTTATAAGAAATGTTTACGAATTTAGTTAAGGCCGAACATGTGAGCGGAAGAGAAAAAGAAACCGGCCTGGCTCCGCTTTTGCCAACCACATCCGCAACAGGGGGTTGCGGCATTCGGACCCGCGGCCAGGAAATCTTTGATTTTCATCGCGCCAACAGCTCATCCGTGTTAATCCGTGCGCATCCGTGGTCAACAATCCCGACAACAACGTGTGCGAATTTCTGGACGCCGCCGGTTGGAGTAACGCCGCTTGCGAACCTATCACGAGTGATGCTTCCGCTCGGAAATATTGCCGCCTGCGCCGGAATCAGGAAAGCGTCGTCCTGATGGACACGTCGCAAAACCTGGAAAGCGTAGCGCCATTCATCCACATCAACGAGCATCTCCGGCGGCTTGGCTTCAGCGTGCCGGAAATCCTTGCCCGGGACGAAAAAGGCGGCTTTCTGTTGCTGGAGGACTTTGGCGATGACACTTTCGCCCGCCGGTTAGACCACGGCGATGATGCGGAACGGTTTTTTACACTGGCCACGGACGTCTTGATCGCCCTGCACCAAAAGCCAAAAGCCATTCCCGCCGGTCTGCAGGCGTATCATCCGGAAAAAATGCTGGCTGATATCGAGTTGTATCTTGATTGGAACACGCCCGGGGTCTCCGAAACGGGCAAAACGGAATTCCGCACGGCTTGGCGCGAACTGTTGCCGCTAGCCCATCAAGTCCGCGGTTCGCTCCTGCTACGGGATTATCACGTCGCCAACCTGATGTGGCTGCCCGACCGCGATGGCATCCGGCAGGCCGGGCTGCTGGATTTTCAGGACGCGTATCAAGGCCCGATTACTTACGACCTGGTGTCATTGCTCGAAGATGCCCGGCGCGATGTGCCGGACAAGCTCCGGGAAAAAATGGTGGCGCATTACCTCGCCGCGACCCCGGCCATCGACCCGAGGGCGTTTGAAACCTCGATGGCCATCCTGGCAGCGTTGCGGCACACGCGCGTGCTGGCCATTTTCGAACGCCTGAGCCGGCGCGTGCAAAAGCAGGATTACAAAAAGCTGCATTCGCCCCGCGTGAAACAACTGCTGCAAAGGGCGCTGGCTCATCCCGTGCTGGCCGGCGTAAAAAGCTGGATGGACCGTTATGCAAGGTAAAATCAAACGCGCCATGGTTCTGGCCGCGGGTTACGGCACGCGGCTCAAACCGTTGACCAATTGCCTGCCCAAACCGCTCGTGCCCGTCGCCGGCAAACCGATGATCGAATACGCCCTCGACCACCTCCGAGCCTACGGCATCGAGGAAGTCATCATCAATGTTTCGCACCTCAAAGACCAGTTGACCGCTTATGTTTCCGCTTGCCGCGGCCTGACCATTAAAATCTCCGAAGAAACCGAACCGCTGGAAACCGGCGGCGGCTTGAAGCAGGCGCTGCCGCTCCTCGGTCACGAGCCCATCTTCACCATCAACAGCGACATCCTCTGGCGTGACGAAGGACGCGAAAGCGCCCTGGACCGGCTCACCCGCCATTGGGACGACGCGAAGATGGACCTCCTGCTTCTCGCACAATCAAAGGCCAAAGCCATCGGGCATGACAAGGGTGAAGACTACTTGTTCATCAAATCCGACAACACCATCAACTGGAATGAACGGGCAGCCCCGTACATCATTGCTGGCATCGGGATTTTGCACCCGCGCATTCTGGCCGGCGCGCCCGACGGAAAATTCACCGTGAAGATTCTCTGGCGACAGGCGCTGGCGCAAAACCGTCTCTTCTGCCTGCCCCACCAGGGCCAATGGTTCCAGACCGGGACCATTGCGGATATCAAGACGGCGGAAAAGCATCTGGCAAAGTGATCGCCTGCCGAGTTACCCGTTGTGATTTCAGAACCACCTATACTCCAAGGCAAACCGGGACACCCCTGGCCAAATTCCCTGCTCGCCATGCCGGGGCCAATCGCTTAATCTGCACTCGCTATGATACCGCTGCCGAAACCGGAAGTAATCATCACCCACGAGAGCGACCTGGACGGCTTGCTGTCGGGGGCATTGCTGCAACGGCTGGCCCGGCACCTTTTCGGCATCGACATTCCGCTGGAAGCCTATCACTACAATTTCTGGAAGCAGCGCGATTTGCGCGAGCGCTCGGCCTGGGTGGCGGATTTCACGTTCGAGCCGCGCCTCGACAGGGAGGATTGGGTGATCATCGACCATCACGTCACCGAGACCAGCCCGAAACGCGCCCTGCTCATTCACGACGTCAACAAATCCGCCGGGTTGCTCTGTTACGAATTGTGCCAGCGGCACGGCATCAGCTCGCCGGCGCTGGACCGGCTGGTGCATTTGAACAACGTCGCGGACCTGTTTCTGGATGACGACCCCGATTTTGTCATCGCGGCCGATTACGCGAACCTGGTGAAAATCTACCAGTTCTGGAACCTCCGCGAACTCATCGGCGGCGACGTCGAAAAGCTGCTCGACCATCCGCTGCTCGAAGTCATGGCCGTCAAGCGCCGCATCGAAAACCCGCTTGGCTTTGAATGGAGCAAGGCGAATGTGGCGGAAATCAGCCCAACCGTGGGGTTTGTGGACACCGTGGTCGGGAACAACAATCTCATCGTCCATCAATTGCTGGAGCAGTCGGCGACGAGATTTCCGGTCCTGGTGACGCTGTTCCGGCGGGGCAACGCCGTGTTTGCCAGCTTCCGCAGCCGCAACGGCGAGGCCATCAAGATGGCGGAGAAGTTCCAGGGCGGCGGTCATGCCAACGCCGCCGGCGCCTTGTTGCCCAAATCCGTCCGCAACATCAACGACGGCGTGGAATATCTCCGCCAGGTCCTGAATCCTCAAAAAGAGACGCAACAGGCGCGGCTGAACAGCCTGGAAAATCTGTTTGCCGGAATCGAGGCAGCCAAACGCTAGTTTCCAAGGCTTTCATCATTTCAGAATTTGCGATTCCCGCCGATCCTCGCTAGCATGGGCACCGATTATGGCTGATGCATTCATTCGCAACGACGGTCGGGCCGCCGATCAGATCCGCCCGTTGCGGTTTCAAAATCATATCGCGCCGCATGCCGCCGGCTCCACCCTCATCGAATGGGGCAACACCCGCGTCATCTGCGGCGTCACCATCGACGACACGGTGCCGCGCTGGATGAAAGAGCAAGGGGTCAAGGGCGGTTGGATCACTGCCGAATACGCGATGCTCCCCTACTCCACCCTGGAACGTAAACCGCGCGAAAGCACCAAAGGCCGGATCGACGGACGCTCCCAGGAAATCCAGCGGCTTATCGGCCGCTCCCTGCGCGCCGCGCTCGACCTCGACAAACTGGGCGAACGCACCGTCTGGGCCGACTGCGACGTGTTGCAGGCCGACGGCGGCACCCGCACCGCGGCCATCACCGGCTCGTTTGTGGCGCTGTCCCTCGCGGTGAAAAAATTGATCGCCGAAAAAAAACTGGCGGAAAGCCCCATCCTCAAAGCCGTCGCCGCCGTGAGCGTCGGCATCGTGGGCGGCCGGCCGCTGCTGGATTTGTCCTACACCGAGGATGTGGCCGCCGCGGTGGATTTGAATCTGGTCATGAATTCCGCCGGCGAATTTATCGAGCTCCAGGGCGCCGGCGAGGAAGCCACCTTTTCCGAGGCACAGCTCGCCGAACTGCTGGCGCTGGGCAAGGCGGGAATCCGCGAGCTGCTTGTCGCCCAGCAAAAAGCCCTTGCCCCGGCTTGATTCACTTGGCCACCGCTCCCTCCAAAAAACCGCGGTTCAAATCCGCGCCGTCCGCCGTCACCCGTTTGTGGCTGGTCCGGCATGCCGAGGTCGAGCCGCGTTACCAGCAAACGTTCGGCGGAACGATCGACATGAACCTGTCGTCCCGCGGCCACGCGCAGGCTGCAACTCTCGCCGAATATCTTCATGACAAACTGCCCGACGCGATTTACGCCAGCCCCATGAAACGCGTGCAGCAGACGCTGGCGCCCCTGCTCAAGCACGGCGGGCCGGCGCCGACCATCCTGCCGGGATTGCGCGAGGTGGATTTCGGCGACTGGACGGGATTCAACTGGGAGCAGGTGCGCGAAAAATTCGGCGTGCATCCCTACGACTGGCTGGATGAAATCGAACGGGGCGCGGTACCCAACGGCGAGAGCGGCCTCGAGTTCCGCGCCCGCGTGGAACCGTGCCTGTTCGAAATCATCCGGCGGCATCCGGGAGGAACGGCGGCTGTGTTCTGCCATGGCGGCGTCATCCGCATGATTTTGGCCATTCTGCTCGAGCTGCCGTTGCCAAAGACCAACTCGTTCGATATTGAATACGCCAGCATCACCCGGGTCGCTTTGCATCGGCAACTGAATGAAATCGAGCTGCTTAACTTCACGCCGTGGCGGGACGGCCAGACATGAAGCGGCCATCCCTCTGGCGCGTTTCGGTGGCCACGACGCCCGAAGCCGAGGACGCGGTGGCGGAGTTACTCAGCACGACGTTGCATCAATTGGTTTCAACCTGGTTCAACCCGGAAACCGGCGTGAGCGAGGTCACGGCCTACCTGCCAGAAAGATTCAACCTTGCGGTCACCCAGGGAGCACCGGCGTCCCGCCGGCAGAAGCGAGCCTTGCCGGCGGGACGCCGGCGCTCCCAGGAGATGGTACGGCGGAAGGTTCGTGAAGGTCTGGCACGAGCCAAACAATGCGGGCTGAATACCGGCTCCGGGAAGATTACCATTACCCGGATGCACCATGAAGACTGGGCCGAATCCTGGAAACGCCATTTCCCGCCGATTGACATCGGTCGCACGTTGCTCATCAGACCCAGTTGGAGCAAAAAGCCGCCCCGCAAAAATCAGGCATTGGTGGTTTTGGATCCCGGCCTGAGCTTTGGCACCGGACGGCATCCGACGACGGCGTTTTGCCTGCGCGCACTGGTGCGCCATGGAAAAAATCGCGCCGGCCGGTCATTTTTGGACATGGGAACCGGGTCAGGCATCCTGGCCATCGCGGCGGCCAAGCTCGGGTACATGCCCGTGCACGCCTTCGATTTTGACCGGGAAGCCGTGCGGGTGGCTCGGGCCAATGCGCGCGCCAACGGCGTTCCACATGCGATGCGGATTTCGCACGCGGATGTGGCCAAACTGCCGATTCGACCGGCCCGCCGATACGATTTGGTCTGCGCGAACCTGCTTTCCGACTTGCTGATTGCCGAGAAGCGGCGAATCGCAAACCGGCTGCTCCCGGGCGGGCAGCTGGTTTTGGCCGGCATTTTGAGAAAGGAATTTCCACAGGTACAAAGGGCTTTTGCGGAACTTGGTTTAAAACTTGCTGTCAGCGAAACCCGGAATGAGTGGCGTTCGGGGTCATTT
>DATJOW010000185.1:0-49221 GCA_035506715.1 Candidatus Acidiferrum sp.
TTGCACCCACGGACGAAGACGCTTCAACTTCCGGCCAAGCACGGTCGGTTCACGCTGCTGACAATTGGGCACAGCACATTCCATGAGAACGGGTCGGTCACGCCGTGTGACCGGAAATTATTTGATTCAGGTGGGGCAGGGCGTCTTGGCGTCCGTGTCCACCCGGACCGTCCAGTTGGGTGGCGCGGCGCTGGCCTGCTGCCGAGCCCAGCGGTCGAGCGCCTCGGCCTGTGCGGCGGGGTCCTCGAGTTGTGGCGGCGCCGGTGGCGGTAGCTCACTGGCGTATTGCAGTCCGCCCGAGGAAAAGGCCTTGATTAATTGGGTTTCCGCGGCGGCCCGGCCGTCCACGGTGTCCACCCCGGTCCAATGCTGCACGCCGCAAAACGCGAGGACCACGCCGGCGAGCGTCGCGGCGAATCCGGGCCAGAAATCATGGCGCTCCAAATCCCGCAAGGCGGGGTTGACCGGCGGTTGTGGCACGCGCTGGGACATCGGGTCAGGAGGTAACGTAATTCATGCCGGCAAGTCCGGCAAACCTGGCGGAGGCGGATGGGAATCGAACCCACCTGGGACTTTGTTGAGCCCCACGCTGGTTTTGAAGACCAGGAGCGCCACCAGGTCGCCTGACACCTCCGGGACGGAATCGGGAACTGCCGCTCAAACGCAAAGTGCCGTTCAAATGGTTTATTCCCGGCGATGGCATATCTGCCTTATTGAGACAGATTTACTGAAGCATTTCAATCAAAATCGGTCCTTCCCTAATCAAACGTCCCTGAAAACCGAAGGGCGCCGTCATTTCGGCAATTTCTGAATTTGGTCGTCCAAATCATCGAGGGCGAACCCTTCGGCCACGACGCGATGGTTGGTGTCTGCCAGAATCAGCCAAGGCAGGGCCGTGACGTTTACGGCCCAGCGGGATTTCTCGGATTGTTCCGTAACGCGCCCGATGGGAAACGAAACCGGGCCAGCCGATTTCCAGGCATTGAAAACTTCGTCGCTGATCACAGCGGCCTGAATTCCCAGGACGATTACGCCTTTCTGCCGGAGCGCAGCGACCCGCTGTTCCAGCAGGTGAATGACATGGCGGGACGGCCGCTGGCTGGCATCGAAGAGGCAAAGCAATACCGGTTGGTTCGCCGGCGCGGCGTCGGCGGCCAGCTTCACCGTGGTCAGATCGGGGAGCGGGCCGCCCTTCAGCGCGGTGCGGCGCGGCGCCTCGGTCGGGTTCCCGGATCGGGAACTCAGTGTCATCACCACATTGGTATCGCCCGCCTCGGCCATGGCCTGGGCGAAGCCGCTTTGGGAACTGGCGTAGAGTTGAACCTGGCCTTCGCAAACCTGGAAGTGGAACCGGCCATTGCTGTCAGTGGCGATGTAGCCATTCGGTTGATCTTCACCGTTCAGCGACACGTTCACCCCGGAAACCGGCTTGTCCTTCTCATTCAACACCTGGCCGGCCACGAGGCGGTCGGCGACCTTGAGAACGAGCGGCGCCAGTTCCGCGCCATTGGTTTCGGAATCGGATTGCACGGATTGCTGGCTCCGGCCATGGCCTTTGGCGCTGGCAAAAACAATGTATTGCCCGTCCGCCGGCAGGCATTTCAGTTCATAGCGACCCTGCGCGTCGGTGCTGGCGAGCTGGTCGTTCAATTGGTCGTAGCTGTTGCCCGCCTTGAGCCAAACGCCCACCTGTGCGCCGGCCAGCGGAGCATCATCTGCGCCTTTGACCAGCCCGCGGACGGTCAACGCCGGTTTCAATTTCACGTCAAGATTGGTGGTTTCTTCCGGCAACTCTTCGACAGCCGCCAGGTTGCGGCCGGAGTCACGAACGACGAGCAGCGCACCGCCGGACTGCAATTGCCACGGCTGGAGCGACCAGGTGAGATTGAACACGCCGTTGCTGCCGGTCCGGTTCCAGCGCATTCCGCTGGCGGGGAAGACTGCCACCTGCGCGCCGGCTGCCGGCCGGCCATCGGGATCTGTCACCGTGCCCTTCAACTTGTGGGATTCGGTGTCGGGCCGGCCGCTGAAAGTCTGTCCGAGGTGCAGAACCACATTGGTATCGCCGCCTTCCGCGGAGGTGTTGCCGTAGGCGTTCCGGCTGCTGGCGGAAACCTGGGCGCGGCCGTCGCAGACGGATTCGAAATGGAAGTGCCCGTCGCGACCGGTGCGGGTGCTCGCCGATGGCTGGTTCTCGCCGGAAAGATGAACGTAAATGTCCGCGGCCGGTTTGTCGTCGGCATCGAGCACCTGGCCGGCCAGTTTGAGGTTGGCCGGCAACAGTTCCACCGGATCCAATTCCTGCCGGCCGGCCTCGGCGGAGGCATTGATGTCGAATACGCTCTTCTGCCCGTAACCCGGCGCCGACACGATAACGCCATATTTGCGTCCGGGTGGAAGCGCCGGAATCTCGAAGCAGCCCGGCGTGTTTGTGCCGCGGCTCAGGCCGGTCAGGTGCATGCCGCTCCGGCCGGTCCAGAAAATCAACGTCCCGGCGGTATTCGTGACGGGTTTGCCGTCGCAGGCAGCGCGGCCGGCCAGGGTCAGCGCCGGTTCCAGCTTGAGTTCCAGCGCGCCGCTGTCTTCGTCAATCTCCTGCGCTGCGGCCAGGTTATGGTCCACGTCGCAGATCAACACGCAGGGAGTGAAATCACTTTGGCCGAAACGCTGCCGGTTCAACTCCATTTCAAACTGGCCGTTGGTGTCGGTTCTGGCACTGGCCGTTTCGGGGCCGAAGGGGCCGATCAACCGCACCGGCAATCCGGCGGCGGGCCGGCCGTCCGGCCCGCGGACCAGGCCGGTGACTTTTTGCGGTCCGGCCAGCTCAATCTCCACGTGGTTTGTCCTTCCGGCTTCCACGCTGGCGGCGCCCTGCGCGGAAGTGCCCGGATTGAGCGCGGCATACAACTGGTAATCGCCCGGAGGCAATCGCAACTGCGCCACGCCGTTACTGTCGGTGCTGGCGGCGGTGTGAAAACTTTCCTTGTAGGCGTTCACGCTGACGTGCGTCTGCGGTTTGCGGTCGCTTGTGCCGAACACGGCCACCTCCAGCATTGCCCCGCGGGTGGCGGTCACCGTGACCTCGCGCACCGTCTGGCCCGGTTCGACGGAAACCGGGACCGCTTCCGCCACCCATTCCGTCGGCGGGTTGGTGCCAAAGACGGCATGCAGTTGATACGAACCGGCCGCGACGTCGTTGAAACGAAAGGTGCCATCCGCCCCGGATTGGACCGGTTCGCGCTCGCCGGCCCCGAAAAAGCCGCGGCCCTCGGCCTGCAATGACAGCTGGGCGACGGGCACAGGCGGACCGCTTTCACCGGCAACGATTTTGCCTTCGACGCTGGCCGCCGGTTCGACGACCAGTTTGATGTCCGTCTGGTCCGTCCGGTAGCCTGAGCCCGGCCCGCCGAACTCCTGACCGGTCGGGCGAAGGACCTTTCCGGGTGATTGAACGGTCAGGATCGCCGAAGCATTGGTCGGAAAACCATCAATGCGGAAATGTCCCGCCGCGTCAGTGCGGGCGGTGAAGCAGTCGCGTGCCGGCGGGCCGTTGAAGAAATTAAAGGACGGCCCGCCACCCTCGAACGGAATTTCCGTGGCGGCCATGACCACTTCGACGACCGCTCCCGTGACCGGTTGATCGGTTTCATCCACCACCGCGCCGGCCAATGCCCCCGGTGAAGTCAGCAGGAGCCGCGGCTCCGTCCCGGGCGCGGTGTTGAAGGGCTGCCCCAATTGTCTCCAGGCCGGGGCCAGGCCGGGCTTTCGCGCCAGCAGAAAGCCGACGGCCGGTGACACGGGAAGTTCAAAGACGCCATTCGTGCCGGTGGTGACCTTCTGTTTCAATTCCAGGTGGTTCTGCATGGGCCCAATCCCTTCGTAGCGCCAATACTCGACCGTGGCTCCGGCCAGCGGATGACCTGCGGCATCGGTGACCGTGCCGGAATAATTGGTTGATTGCGCGGCGGAGTTTGGGCTGTTGCCCGGGTCCCGCCTGATTACCGTTTGCAGCCGTTCCAAGGTCTGGGCGTGAGCGCCAACGGCCATGACCGCGGAAGCGGCAAAGACCAGAAGGCATTGCCGTAGCGTTTTCATAAATAACTCAACTATTTCTTCGGCTCCAGTGTCAGCGGACTGCTCAGCACCTGGAAGGGGCTGAAGACCTGAATGGTGCCGGTTAACGGACGCTGGACATTTTTGGGCTCCCGCCATGAGAGCGAACAAACGCCGCCTCACCCAAACTCGAACGTGTTCGTATAGCACAGCGTTCCGGCAGCGTTGGCCAGCATCAATTTCGGGCCTCGCGGACGCTGGTTTTCCCGGAGCAGCTCGATGGATTCCTTCTGGTGGCCGACGAAGCTCAGGTCGAACCGGAGCTGACGGTTCGGCTGCTCATTGGCCTTGAGCACGGCCTGCACCGGCTCGCCGATGTCCAGCACGGCGGTTTTGCCGCCGGCCACCTCGAAGCCGGCGGTCTCGGGAAAGTTATAGCCGGACAGTGTCCAGGCCGCCCCCTTGTCGTCCTGGCGATTGATTTTCCAGCCGACCATCCGGTATTTGCCCGTGGGCAGCGTGAAGGCGCCGTTGACCGGCTTGCGCACGAAGTGACCATTCTCGCCGTAAGCGGTGAATTGGGAAATGTTCGTCGGTACCTGAACCGGACCGAGGACGAGGTTCTCCGCCTTCTGCACTTTGACGAAGGCGCCGTCGCGGGCGGCCTCGATGCGGAAAAATTCGTCGTCCACCTCCAGCAGCCGACCCAGAAACCGTTCGCCGGTCTTGTCGCCGTCAACCCGGACGCGGTCGCTGTCGTACGGATTCGGGGCGAGGTCGTTGAACGTGCCGTTGACGTTGCCGTCAATCAGTTGCAGCCGTTTCTTCGTGCCGCCAAAATTCACGAGACCCTCATACCAGCCGGCGGAGGACACCAGCAGCTGCGCCGGATTTTTGTCATATTGATAAAAGCGGAACAGGAGATGGTAAGTAATCGGGCCGTCCTCGCCTTTGAAGACGACCGGCGTGGCCGGGAAATAAGCGCTGTAGGATTCGAGTCGGGCTTTGACCGGCGCCTGGCGGTCGAGCCGGCCATCGCCCGCCGTATCGAAGAACAGGCGGTCATACGGACCGGACTTTCGCGAGCGGTCGAAGCAAAGCCAGCGGCCGCCGGAGGGATCCATCGGCGTCTCCCAGCGCGCGAAGTACGGCGGCGCGTTGAGCTTCGGCAGCGTTACGCCGGGCGGCGGGTTGGTGGTCAGCGGCAACGAATGGTAGGCGCGCCCCTCATTGCTGGTGTGATATTCCAGCCATTGTTCGGACTGGGCAAATGCCGCGCCGGCCAGCGCTACGATCGTCAGTATCAATTTCAGTTTCATAGGCATTCAAGGTTTTGGATTGGCCTCCGGGGCGGGCGCGTTCAATGGCGGCGGGGCTTCCGGGATGACATGTAACAGCGCCTTGAGGCGATTGCGGTAAAACGGGGTGGCCGAGGACAGAATCAGGAACGGCAATAGCACGGCAAAATTGACCACGGCCGCCGCGAGCACAGGCCCGAAGAATTCGCTCCAGGCGATCTGCCCGCCCGAAGCGATCAGCACGATCAAAAACAACGGCGCGGTCAGCAACAGCCAGATTCCGGACAGCGAGACGAACAGCCAAAGGTAAAGTGCGAGCGGCCGATAATGATGCCGGCAAATCCATCCGTCCAGACCCAACGCCGCCGCCGTGACCCCGACACCAAAGGCCAGCAGGATCCCGGCTTGGAACACCTCGACGTCCATTCCCGTCCCGCCGACTCTGAACATGGCCGCCATCAGGCTGAAACCCAGCAGAGCACCCAGGACACACAAAAAAGTCAGGAACCCGTGTTGTCGTCGCAGGTAACCTGCCAGCAACCACACGGCGGCCAGGCCCAGCGCCAGCGCCACGATGGCATCCGCCATGAAGTCGGCTCCCGAAGGCAGGGCGAAGAGCGGCAGGACGGTGAGCGTCAGCACACAGCCGGGTGGCAACCAGATCAGCCACGCCACCGCGCTGCGATTAGGTTTCAATGCAAGCAATCCGAGAATGGCCAGCCACGGCACCAGTAACGGGGCGAGGCCGGGCAACACCCAATTGAAGTCCACCGGCACGCCGTCCTTCGTGCCGAGTTGGCCGAGGTCAGACGAAGCCACGATCTTCAGGTTGCCGGCGGCGGTGAGAGGTACTCGCCATGAGTACGCGCAGGTGCCGCCTCAGCCAAATTCAAATTTGCCGGACACGATTTTCTTGTCGGCCTGGTAAATGGCGAATTCCGGCGGCTGGGAACGGTTCGCGTCGGCCAGCTGGTACGTTGCTTCCCCTGCGCCCAGCAACCGGTAATCCAGACGCAGGTCGCGCCCGTGCCGGCTGGCGGTGACAGAATTCGTCAACGGACCGCCGACCGCCAAAATGGTCGGCGTTTTGTCGTCCACGAAAATGCGTTTCCCGGATGGCCACTGGCCGGAATTGCAGAAGGCCGTGGCGCCGCCCTGGGCGAGAACGATGTTCGGTTGGCTGTAGCTGCCGATGGGAACCTTCGTCATGTTCGCCGGCCGGTCGAGAATGACCAGATACGGTCCACCGGGCAACATCAGGCGCTGGAGGTATTGGCCGGTGATTCTCAACTCGCCGAGCGCAACGGGTTGTTCCGTGAACTCAAGTGCGGGTCGGTTTTCGCCATTCCGGGTTTCGAGTATCCGCTTTACCTGATAAGCGCGGCCGCCAACGAACAATTTCTTGGCAAACGCGAAAGCCTCCAACGAACCGTCGGCGGTGTTAAAGGCCCGGTTCCGCCGGTCCCACGGCCGCAACAGCAAGTAGCCTTGATCCGCCGCCGTGGTTGCGCTCAAACCGTTCGGAATCACGCCGGCCTGCCAATCCTGTCCAGCCAGTGTCGCTCGTCCCTGCCAGAACGAGCGCAGTCCCAGGCTGCAACCGGGGCGGGTGCCGTAATCCCAGAAACGCAGGTCCGCCAACACCGGGTATGAGCCGGCCGGGGTGTCGAATCGCAAATGGATGTTGGTAAAGGTCTGGTAACTGAGCGGCCGGCGCAAAGGGGCTGAAAACGTTCCGGCGGCATCGTCGGTCAGATCCTGGTTTCGATTCAGATCGAGGAACAGCTTTCCCGCATCGCGCTGCCAGACAAAGGGAATGGAATTGCTCGCCTCGTCACCAAAATTCAAAACGCCGCGGACAATCTTCCCCGAGGCCGGTGCCGGCTCTTTGGGGAATGGCGCCGTTCGAGCCGTGAGGGAAGCGCTCCAATTGATGGCGTGGTAATCCGTCTCCTGATAATCCAGCCGGACCGTGGCCGTGACCGGGGCAGTGGCATCAGCCGGCGCCGAATTATCGGCACGAAGAATATTTCCCGGGCCCGGCATCGCCAGCAGGAGGACTGGCAACGCAACCATCTGGGACCATCCCGGCCATCGGATCGCCTTTTGCCGTGCCATGGCATTCATGATTAGCAAATGCCTGGAAAAGTTTCAAGACAAAGACGGCGTTTCTCATAGGCCTTGATTGGCCGAGCGCAGACTGGCCTTTCGTGCCGGATCGCGCCGCACCGGGCAACACGTGAGTTTTCGTCACTGGGGATGCAGCGAAACTATTCGCGCACCAGCGTTACGGAACGATTCGGGGCGCGCTGATGGATGGCTTCGCCCAGCCAGGCGATAGTCTGGCCCAGGTCACTCATGTTGCGCGCCGCCTCGTCATCCTTGGCCACGTCGCCCTTGTCCAGGCCGAACCCGAGATTCCAGTACGTGGAGCCCGGCACGATGGCACCGGACATGAGGAACATGTGATTGATCGTGTCAAAGGCATGCGTGCCGCCGCCGCGCCGGACCGCCACCACCGCCGCGCCAATTTTCCCGCGGAACAATCCGCCATTGGCCAGCGCCACCAGCCCGGCGCGGTCCAGCAATGCCTTCATCTCGGCGCTCACGTCGGTAAAATACGTCGGCGAACCCAGGATGATCGCGTCGGCCGCAACCATTTTCTCGAAGCACCCGTTGAAGACATCGCCCCGCTGGCTGCACTGGGAATTTTTCTTTTTGAAACACTCGTAGCAGGCCTGGCAGCCGCGGATGGTTGCGCCGCCGAGCTGGATGAATTCGGTTTCCCAGCCGGCGTCGGTCAGCGGCGCGAGCACTTTCTTAAGGAGAATTTCAGTATTCCCGCCCTTGCGCGGGCTTCCATTGATGGCAACAGCTTTCATGATTTGGTATCCTAATTTACAATCACAACCAATTCAAGGTTGCTGCTTTAGCTTGGGCGGTCAATATCGAATCCTGGCCCCGGAAAGGACGGAATGATGGATTCGGCTGGACAGATTCCGGGCAGAAATGTGCTCAGCGGCTCGCCGCCGCCAGCGTCTCAGCCAGAACCCGAACGCCTTTTTCAATCTGTTCCGGCGACGAAAACTCGTCGGGCCGGTGGCTGTACCCTTTGCGGCACGGAACAAAAATCATCGTCGTCGGACAAATTTGCGCCATGAACAGCGAATCGTGATAGGCGCGGCTGATCATCTTTTTGCAGGAAATTTTTTGGTCGCGGCAAATGCCGGCAATCAGGCGGACGAGCCCGGCATCGCAGATGGCCGGCGGATCCACGTTCAGCCGCTCCATCTCCAATTTGACGCCGCGCCGTTTACAGATCGCCTGCGCGGCTCGTTCAACCTGTTTCAGCGCGGCATCGCGCGTTTTCAAATTTGTGTCGCGCAAGTCAATCTCCAGATAAGCCCGGCACGGCACGCTGTTGACCGCGCCCGGCTCGATTTTGAAAATGCCCGTCGTGCCGACGGTGTCCGGACTGCCGCTGCTCAGCACGGCCCGTTCCACCGCCAGCGAAATTTCGGCGCCCGCCAGCCCCGCGTCGTGGCGGATCGGCATCAGCATCGCACCCGCGTGGCCGCCAACGCCGGTCAATTGCATCCGCAGGGTGCTCGGCGCGGCGATTTTTTCCACGATCCCGACGGAAATGTGCTCCTTTTCCAGAATCGGTCCCTGTTCGATGTGCAATTCGACAAAGGCGGAATAACAGTTTTTCCGCAGACGCACCGAATTCAATTTGCCCCCAAACCCGGCTTGCTTTCGCCAAACCTCGAGATTCTTCCCGTCCCGGTCCTTGAGTCTTGCCGCCCGGGATGCCGGGAGAACGCCGCTCAGCAGACGGCTGCCCAGGCAGCCGATGCCAAACCGCGTCGGCTCTTCGGCGGCAAAAATGACGAGCTCCAATGGTCGCTTGGGCCGGAAGCCGGCTCTTTTCAGCGTGCGGATTGCTGCCAGCGCGCCGAGCACGCCCACCACGCCGTCGTATTTGCCCGCGTTCGGGATTGCGTCAATGTGCGACCCGGTGGCGACCGGCGGCAGTTTCCTTTCCGTGCCTTCCCAGCGCGCGAAAATGTTGCCCACGGCGTCTTCGCGCAAACTCAGCCCGGCCTGCCGGCACAAATTCTTCACATAGGTGCGTCCGCGCCGGTCCGCTTCCGAATACAGCACCCGGGTGACCACCGGCGGCGGGTTTTCCGAAATCAATGCCAGCCCGTCAATTTCACGCTGCAATTGCCGCTTGTCGATGGTCAATTTCATGTGCTCAAAGGTTCGCGGTTCACGTCTTTGTAATAAATGTAGCTCGCCGGCGTTTTGCCCATGGCGACAAACCATTGCGGGCAGTACGGCGCCATCCAGATCACGTCACCCGCCTTCACCGGGTGCCAGTCGGCATCAAGCCGGTAAACGCCTTGGCCTTTCAGCATGACCAGGCCGTGTTCCATGATGTGGGTTTCGACAAACGGCAGCGTCGCGCCGGGTTGATACGTGAAAATGTTCACGGCCAGGTCGAACTCCGGCCGGTCCGGCAACAAAACCTGCAGGCGCGCGTCGGGATTGCCGAGAAACGGGCGTCCGGGAATTTCCTTTTCGTGGCCGATGATGGTCTCCGGCTCCTTTGCGCGGGCGAGCGGGGCGAACTCCTTCTGAAAAACCAACAGCCGCGTTTCTGGCGCTGCACCGTCAAAGCCAAAATCCGTTTCCGGCGGGATCAGGACGAAATGGCCGGCGGTCAGGTTGCGCTTCTCGCGGCCAGCGGTGGCGCGGCATTTGCCGGCCAGAACGTAAATGAAGAATTCCAGCGTCCCGGTGTTGCCTGCGCCGCGGCCGTTTTTGCCGAACGTGATTTGCACCTGGGAAAAGTTGGCCCCCAGCGCCGGTGAAATATTCACGATGGCGGTCACATTGTCCCAGCCCGGCAGCTGGCTCGGCACGAAGCCATCCGGCGTGAGCAGCGCATACCGCGGTTTGACGACCGTGCGGGTGAAACCAAACAAATCGTTCATAAAATGGTTTTAGCAGTCATCGTTTGTTTTGGCGATATTTCTTCGCCAGCGATTGCAGGAAATCGTTCATGACCACCAGCGCCATTTGCACGTCCGCCGTCTTGACCGATTCGTCGGGATGATGGCTGACGCCGTTCTTACAGCGGATGAACAGCATGGCCGTCGGGGTGATGCCGGCCATGACCGCGGCGTCGTGGCCCGCGCCGCTGGGCAGACGGATGGTTTTTTTCTGTCGGCGCTTCACGGCGTTGTCCAGCAAGTTTGATAATTCGGTGGAACATTTCACCGACGCGGTCTCGTAAACGACCTCGGTTTCCAGCCGGATTTTCCGTCGGCGCGCGATTTGCCGCGCGATTTTTTCCAGCGCCCGACGGGCCGATCGCCGGACGGAATCCCGGGCATGGCGAAGATCGAGACTCAGCCGAACTTCGCCGGGAATCACATTGCTCGCGCCGGGTTGGGCGGATATCTCGCCGACCGTCGCCGCCAGGCCGCGGGTTCGGCCCGCCAGTTTTTCCACGGCCAGGACGAACTCGGCCGCGGCGCAAAGCGCATCTGCGCGCGAAGACATCGGCGTGGTGCCGGCGTGGCCGGCGCGGCCGACAAAAGTCACCCGCGCGCGCGTTTGCCCGGCAATGGCCGTGACCGTTCCCAGCGCCAGCTGGTTTTCCTCCAGCACCGGGCCTTGCTCGATATGGGCTTCGACGTAACCCAGAAGCGTTTTGGGATTCAAACCCGCGGATTTGAGCTGGGCCGGATTGCCGCCGTAACGCCGGATGGCGTCCGCCAGCGCAATGCCGTCTGCATCTTTCCGCCGCAAATCGCTTTTATCAAGACATCCGGCAAGAACCTTGCTGCCGAGACACGCGGTTTGATACCGCACGCCTTCCTCGTCCGCGAAGCCGATGACTTCAATGGCAAAGGGCAGACGAATTTTTTGGCGGTTCAGTTCCTCGACGCAGCCGATGGCGATCAGGACTCCCAGCGGGCCGTCAAATTTCCCGGCGTTGCGGACCGTGTCGAGGTGCGACCCCAGCAACAGGATGCGGGCATTGGGTTTTGCCCCGGCATAATGACCGATCAGATTTCCGATTGCGTCCATGCGGGTTGTCATTCCCGCTGCGCGCATCCATGCGCCGACGAGTGTATTCGCCTGGCGCATCGCGTCCGAACCGTACGTGCGGGTGGTCTCGCCCTCGGCTTCGGTGAGCTTGCTCAGCAAGTCGCAACGGTGGGTCACCGATTCCGCCGGTTGTGGTTTCGCCAGAATCTCTTTGGCTGCGTTATGAAATCGCCGGAACAGATCCGAGCCGGCGCGGAATAGAGCGTTGCGGGTCATTGGGGAAAGCGCTCAACTGCCGCGGTAGGTGGAATACGCCCACGGCGAGCAGAGCAGCGGGACATGATAGCTCGCGCCTGCGTCAGCGATGCCAAACCGCACGGGGACCCGGTCGAGAAAGCGGGTCTTGGGCAGCGTCGCCGATTTGGCGGCGAAATAATCGCCGACGAAGAAAAGGATTTCGTAGGCCCCGGTTTTCATCTCGTCGCCGGCCAGCAGCGGCGCGTCGGTGCGGCCGTCGGCATTGGTTTTGGCGGTGGTGACCAGCGTGCGGTCCTGGCCGGCCAGCGCCCACAATTCAATTCTCATTCCGGCCGCCGGGCAGCCGTTTGCCGTGTCGAGAACGTGCGTGCTCAGTTTGGCGGGCATAGTTTCAGTTGGAGATTAAATCGCGCAGCCGAAGTTCGGCGATTTTGAATATTTCTTCAAGCGCCGTTTTGATTTCCTGCGCGCGCGAATGTTGCAAGCGCGCCGTGAGTCCCTGCACGATGGCCTCCTTATGGTTCCGGCGCGCGCAAATGACAAAGGGGAAGCCGAATTTTTCCCGGTAGGCCGCGTTGCTCTTCTCAAACCACGCGATCTCCTCCGGCGAAAGCCGGTCCAAGCCGGCGCCGGCCTGTTCGCTCGCGGACTCACGTGTCAGTTTGCCGGCGAGCGCGGCCCGGCCCACCAGATCGGGGTGCGCGCAGATCAAGGCCAGCTGCTTTTCTTCACCCGCCCGGGTGACAGTATCACACAGCGCGGCATGAAGCTGGTCCACGCCGGCAAACGGCCTTTGCGTCCAGACCGCCCCGGCAATCCACGGCGAGTGTTCAAACACCGGACCAATGGCGTTGACGAATTCGGCACGCGAACCGGCATTCAGCTGGGACAACGCGATCATCTGGGCACACGATTTCAAAAACCTTCGGTTTATTTAAAATTATTGTGACAATAAGCGGCAAAGCCAGTATAAAAGTTCACCTGGGGAAGCGCCGGACGCAGTGGCTGAGGCGTTTCCCCCTTGGATATGAAATTGATCCATCACAGCTACGGCAAGGCCCGGGTGCGCGTGTTGAAAGTATTTCGCGCCGCCGGGAAACATTCCGTCAAGGAACTGGAGGTGCAGGTGATGCTCCAGGGCGATTTCGACGCGTCGTTCACCCGGGCCGACAACCGCCTGGTGGTGGCGACGGACTCGATGAAGAACACGGTCAACGTGCTGGCCCGCCAAAAACTGGGCGCGGAGACGGAGGAGTTTGGCCTCGCGCTGGGCGAACATTTTCTCAAAACCTACCGGCACGTCAGCCGCGTGGAGGTCAGCCTGACGGAACACGGCTGGAGCCGGATCCGGGTTGGCGGCCGGCCGCACGCGCATGCCTTCGTTGAAACGAGCGCCGCCCGGCCGTTTGCGAAAATCATTTCCACGCGCAAAGCGACCGCCGTCGAATCCGGCGTCAGGGACCTGTTGGTCATGAAGACGACGGCGTCCGGGTTTGAGAACTTCCTGCGCGATGGGTTCACCACCCTGCCGGAAACCAACGACCGGATTTTCGCCACCCAATTAAAAGCCGCCTGGACCTACCAGAAAACGCCGGCGAGTTATTCCAAAACGAACGCGAAAATTCTCGACACGTTGCTGGCGGTGTTCGCGAAGAATTACAGCCCGTCCGTCCAGGTCACGCTGTTCCAGATGGGGGAAGCGGCGCTGAAGGTCGCGCCGGCCATTTCCCGGATCCACATCGCCATGCCGAACAAGCATTGCCTGCTCATCAACCTCGCGCCGTTCGGCCTGGAAAACCAAAACGAATTGTTTGTGCCGACCGACGAGCCGCATGGGCAGATTGAGGGCACCGTGGCCAGGTAAGTTCCCAATACCAACCTACCCGCGCCAGAGAAACTTCAAGCACCAAGCTGCAAATCCTGGCGCGCACGAAGTCCGGTGTTTGACATTTGGAGCTTTTCTGGAGCTTGGGGCTGGGATGTTGGAGCTTTCGGCTCACTTATTCAAAATTCTCCGCAGCGCGCTCAAAACCGCATCCACGTTTTCCCGGGTGGAAGTTTCCCCCATCAAGCCGATGCGCCAGATTTTTCCTTTGAGCGGGCCGAGGCCGGCACCGATTTCGATGTTGAAGTCGGATAACAACTGTTTGCGCACCGCCGCCTCATCCACGCCCTCCGGAACGCCCACCGCGTTTAGCTGCCAGAGCTGATGACCGGCCTGCGAAACAATTTCGAGTCCGAACTCCGCGAGGCCGCGTTTCAGCGCGAGATGATTCTGCTCGTGCCGCCGCCAGCGGCTCTCCAGGCCTTCCGCCAGCACCAGCCGCAGCGCTTCGTGCAAGCCGTAGTTCATCGTGACGGGCGCCGTGTGATGATAAACGCGCTCCTGACCCCAGTAGGCGGACAGCAGGTTCACGTCGAGGTACCAGCTTTGGACCCTGGTTTTGCGGGCGGCGGCCACCGCGAGCGCGCGGGGACTCAGCGAAACCGGCGCCAGGCCGGGCGGGCAGCTCAGGCATTTCTGCGTGCCGCTGTAAACCGCGTCCACGCTCCATTCGTCAATCCGCACCGGGCAGCCGCCCAGCGAAGTGACCGTGTCGAGCAGGAACAACGCGCCGGCATCGTGCGCGAGCCGGGCAATTTCCGCGGGTGGCGTCAGCGCGCCGGTGGACGTCTCGGCATGGACGATGGCGACGAGCTTGGGCCGGGGGACTTTTTTCAAGGCGTCGGCGATTTGCTGCGGTTCGATGATGTTGCCCCACGAGGCTTCGACCGGGGTGACCTTGGCGCCGCAGCGGCCGGCCAGATCGCACAGGCGCGTCCCGAACACGCCGTTGACGCCAATCACGACCTCGTCACCCGGCTCAACCAGGTTGACGACGCAAAACTCCATGCCGGCGCTGCCGGTGCCGCTGACGGGAAAGGTCATCTCGTTTTGGGTCAGAAACACCGCGCGCAGCATCGCCTTGATTTCTTCCATCATTTTGACAAACGCGGGGTCGAGGTGGCCGACGAGGGGCTGCGCCATGGCCGCCAGAACGGCGGGGGCCACGTTGCTCGGTCCGGGCCCCATCAACCGGCGCGGCGGCGGACAAAACGCTTCAGGTCTGTGCATAGCCTGAAAAAATGCCAGAATGAATTTCTAAAACAATAAATTAACGATTTGCATATTGTTCTCCGTCCAACCGCACCTGGCTTTGGCGCACGGGGGGCACGGCGAAGGGGAAGTCGAATTGAGGCACCCTGCGCCGGGGGGCACCGCCGCCCCGGTCATCCGGGGGCAAATGCCCGCCGCCGGAACGATTCAGCCAGCGGGGAACGCACCCGCGAGGGCGCGTGTGCTCCCCTCGATGCAAATGCATCTTTCCGGCTCAGGGCCGGCGCCCCTTGTTTTTCAATATCAGGCCCAGCGCACTGCAGAGCATCAGCAGCGCGGGGGACGGCTCGGGAACCACTGAAATGGACAGGCTTTTGGTCAGGTCAAACTCGCCGCCGTTCGCCGCCAGAGTTGAAGTCCATTGGAAGGCCCAGGTTACATTGCCCGGGCCGGCGGCGAGATTGCCATTCAGGTTCAAACCGGAAACCGTGCCGAATTCATTCAATGTCTGACCTGCCAGTGCCGCCTCGGCGGAGAATGCGCTGGGGGCCGTCGCGGTTTCCTCAATGGCGGTCACCCCGTTCCATTGGTGGACGTAGTTATAATTCCCGGGGCTGCCGGTGATTTGAACGTTGTCATTGGCCGATGCCAGCAGGTCAAAATCAGAGTATTGGTAAAAGTTCAAGTCGAAGGCGCTGCCGGACAGGTTCGCGACGATGATTTGCTCCGTCAGGCTGGCCGAAGCCGAGTTGAGGCCGCCGCCGATGAGGGTGTACATGATTTCGACGCTCAATTGACCGTTCTGGTACAGGGCGTCGAGCATATTGTTGCCGAGGACCTGATATTGCAGTCCGCCGAGGGTGTTGACGGGCTGCGCCAGCCCGGCATCCGTCCGGTACCAGAACCATTGCAGGTGCAATTGGTTTTGGCCGTTCACGGTCCAATTATCCATCCCGGCACTGCCGCCCAGGTCGATGGTGGCGGTGGAGCCGGCATTGGTCAACGTGACGACTTGGGCGGTGCCGCGGGCCGGGGCCAGCAGCAGGGCGGACAAAGCCAGCCGCGCGCCGAGGGCGGCAAAGCGTTTGCAGGAAAGAATGCCGGTTGGATGGATGCGCAAAGACATGCCTGGCGGCTGGTTCACTGCCTTAAATCCGGTCGCACGCCTTTTTCGCCAGGTTGAGCAGCAAATCGTTCAGTTCCCGCATGCGCGGCGGTTTATTGACCACCGCGTCCACGGGGGCCGACAAGGCATTAGCCTGCTCCTTGGTGGCGCCCATTCCGCTCATGATGATGAAGGGCGTGTCCGGGGATTCGGCCTTGCATTGCCGGGTGACCTCGTAGCCATCAAGGTCAGGCATGCTCAAATCGGTAATGACCACATCGTACGGCTCGCTTTTCAGGATGGCGGTGCAGAACATCTCAATCCCGCACTTGCCGCCGGAGGCTGCCTTGACCTGATGCCCGTAGTACGCGAGGCAATCTTTCAGGCTGCCCAAAACCTGCTCGTCATCGTCAATGCACAACACGTTCAGCGAACGTTTTGGCAATAACGGTGCGGGTACTGGGCCGGTCGATGTTGAGTTCGGCGATGCCGGAGACGTGGTTTGATTTTCAATTGGGGATAGTGTGTTCATATTAACCCCCTTTTCTTTGGTGCGATCCCGTCATTATGGCAGCCGCCCGGTCTCGGGATAAGGCAAAGGCGTGCGCTCGGTAATTGCTGTTCGCCTCAACGGCTCTTACCGGGCTGTTGGCGAAAGTCCATATCCGTAACGTTTTCATAATCTACTCCATCCACTGCGCCCCAATTTCGTTTCAGGTCTTCCGCTAAACTGTTCTGTAACTCCTTGTCCGATTTATAACGCAAGCATGGAGAATAATCTGAATAAAGGGATGATTGGATGGTTTTTCGTGGTCAATTGCGCGAGTCGAGGGGTGGAAATTCACTGAAAAATGGTGGCCTCCGCCCCGAGCGATGCGCCCCACCAAACAACGGTGCGAGCTTTGAACCAGCCAGAGCTGGACCCGCCCCGCCGGCGGCCGGGTGACGCCTCGATGAAGCGTTGACGGGTTACCAACTGACCCGGCCGCGGGTCATCACCGAAAGGGCGGCCAGGGTTTCACAGATATCGTTCGAGAAAATGGAGACCCGCGTAGATTTTGGGATCAATCAAAATGCCGCTCCCCGCCTTGGCCGCAAGCCAGGCATCCACTTCCGCCAGCGGCACTTCATGAACCGTAATGTCCTCATGCGCGACGCCTCCGCCCTTTCCGGCGCGCCGCAGTCCCGACGCCCTGAACAGGGTGACGACTTCCGAAGTCAGACCGCTCGATGCCGTCCCGGTCGTCAGGGGTTCAATCTGCGCCGCGGCATAGCCGGTCTCTTCCAGCAGTTCCCGGCGGGCGGCTTCGGCTTGCGATTCATGGTTGCCGCCGGGCTCATCGCCAATGATGCCGGCCGGCAATTCGATGGTCCGGGCATGAGCCGGAATGCGATATTGCTCGACCAGCAGAACCTTCTGTTCCGCGGTCACAGCGAGAATGATGGCCGCCCCGGTCGCATTCACGCGTTCAACATATTCCCAATGGCCTTCTTTGATCAGGGCCAGGAACTTGCCGGCATGGAGAACGATTGGAGCTGACGGGTTCATATGTTTTTCAACACCTCGGCGCTTTGTCTCACGGCGATTCCGGCGCGTTTCATTTCGGCAATGGCATTTCTGACATCGTCGGGCTGGAGGTTGACTCCCCGGCTGGCGTCCTCGATGAAAACCGTTTTGAAACCGGCCTGCACAGCATCGAGGGCGGTGAACTTCACGCAATAATCGGAGGCGAGGCCGCAGACGAAAACCTCCGTCACGCTTTTGGCCTTGAGCCATTCGCCCAGGCCCGTCGAACGGCGATGGCCGTTGTCGAACAGCCCACTGTAGCTGTCAATCCCGGCCTCCGTGCCTTTGGGAAAGATTTTGGCGATGTGCTCGCGATTCAGTCCCGGCGCCAATTCAGCGCCGATGGTTCTTTGCACGCAATGGGCCGGCCAGAGCGTCTGCGGCAAGCCGTTCAGGTCAATTTGCTCGTACACCCTTCGGCCGGGGTGATTCGCGGCGAAACTGCCATGGTTCGCCGGATGCCAGTCCTGCGTGGCGACGACCAGCGGGAACGCAGCCTGCAGCCGGTTGACGATGGGAATAATGGCGTCCCCATCCGGCACCGCCAGCGCGCCGCCGGGCAGGAAATCGTTTTGAATGTCGACCAGGATCAGGGACTTCATTTCTCCCCGCGCGCTTGCAGCACCAGTTCGGTTTTCAATTCATGCAATCCCAACTCCAGGCCCACCGGGTATTGATGCGGATTGACGAACCGTTTGATACCCGAGTGAAACCTGGCCAGTTGGGATTGCACCCGCTGACGGATTTCGGCCAGCGGCGGCGACTGATAAACCTGCCGTCCATGCTTGAAAATCGGGACCAGCAAGTCCTCAAAGGCCGTTCCCGACGCGATGTGCTTGCGCCGGGTCGGATCCAGCGGATCCACCACCGTGAAATCGGCCGGCGCGCCGCGTTCTACGTCATAAATGCCGTCGGCGATGAACTCCTGCTCTGACCGGAACCGGCGCACCTGGTGGATGCCCGGATTGGAAATCTTGGCCGTTTGTTCGCTCAATTTCAGCCGGTAATGCCAGTGCCCATCCTGGCCGCGAATGGCTCCCATCTTGTAAACGCCGCCCAACGCCGGTTGATCATAAGCGGTGACCAGCTTGGTCCCCACGCCCCAGACGTTGATCGTGGCGCCTTGGTCCTTCAAGCTGGCAATAATGTGCTCGTCGAGGTCGTTCGTGGCTACAATCGCCGTTTGCTTGAACCCGGCTGCGTCCAGTATCTTTCTCGCCTCGATGCTCAACCACGCCAGATCGCCGGAATCCAGCCGGATCCCGGCCAGGTCCTGGCCCTGTTCCCGCAGATGGCGTCCCACTTCAACGGCCCGGCGGACGCCTTCGAGCGTGTCGTAGGTGTCCACCAGGAAAATGCAATTATTGGGCATGGCCTCGGCATAGGCGCGGAACGCCTCGCGCTCGTCTTCGAACGACATCACCCAACTGTGGGCATGAGTCCCGCGCACGGGAATGCCATACAGTTTCGCCGCGAGGACGTTTGAGGTGGCATCGCAACCGCCCAGGTGCGCCGCCCGGCTGGCCGCCAGCGCGCCGTCCACGCCCTGGGCCCGGCGCAGCCCGAATTCCAGCACCGGCTCGCCCTGGGCCGCCAGGCAGACCCGGGCGGCTTTGGTGGCCACCAGGGACTGGAAATTGATGAGGTTTAGCATGGCGGTTTCAATCACCTGGCCTTGCAGGATCGGTCCCTGCACGCGGAGCAGCGGTTCCTGCGGAAAGACCACCGTGCCTTCCGGAATCGCGTGGACATCGCACGTGAAGCGCAGGTTCTGAAGGTAATCGAGAAACCGGCCGTCAAACAACGGCTGGTTGTCGTAGCCGCGCAAGGTGGCCAGGAAAGCCGCATCGTCCGCCGTAAACCGGAAGGCGCCCAAAAAATCGATGACCGGGGCCAGGCCGGCCGCGATGGTGAACCCGCATTGGAACGGCGGTTTGCGGAAGAGCAGTTCAAACACTGCCGGCTGTTCCGCCTTGCCCGATTTCCAGTAGCCGTAAGCCATGGTCAACTGGTACAGGTCGGTCAACAGCGCCCCGCCGCCGCCGTGGTTTGGTAACATCGCGTTCATTTACAGGTTCAATGGCAGCCCCTCCAGCGTGGTTGGGGGCCGCGCGAAGCTTGACATTCCGGTCGCCAGCTCCATCCTGTGTGAGCGTAAAAGACACAGGAAATTGAAGACTGTAAATTCAATTTTCTCAGGGAAACGGACAATGACGCACTTTCGGGCCGGGCAAAATTCGTCGCGCTTCTCGCGCCGGATGGCGCGAAGGTGGACGGCGCGGAGAAAATCTTTGGAGTTCATTTTATCTGGTTCGGGCTAAAACGTGATGCCAATGCCGGCGCTCACCTCGCCTTGCCAGAGCACGGTGCCGCTGAACGTCGCCACGGTGACCCCGTTGGCGTAAATAAAGCTGCCCTCACCCTCCGTCACCGTGCCGAAAGCGCGGAGATCGCCGCGCAGATAGATGTTCTTTGTGAGAAACGCCTTCACACCCCCGCCGATGCCAAAGCTGAATCTGGTATCATCGCCGTAACCGTCGGAGGAAAAATGAGTGATGCCGGCATGAGCCGAAACGTAGGCCCGCAAACGCTCGACCCCGTATTCGCACTCGCCGCCCACCTGGATCACATCGATGGTGACATCCACATTGCCCAAGCCGTTGTTGCCTTGAAAATCCACACTGCTGTCCTGCCGGCTCCAGAGCAGTTCAAACCGGCCGTAGTAATCCATCGGCGCATAATCCAGGATCAATCCATAAGCCGGCCCGTTCTTGAGACTATATTTCGTTTCCGTGTTGGGATCCTGAACCTCGCCGCCGAAGCCATAGCCATAGAACGGCGAAATGCCAAACTGCGTCGTTTGCCTGAGTGGCTTGGGAAAGATCGAGTCGTCGTCCAAATCCTGCGCCCCGGCCGTCAGCGCCAGCCCGAGACTCATTACTGCCAGGATGAGTTTGGCCGCAAAAGCCGTCGCGAGGCGTGTCGCCTGCCCCAACTGAATTTCCATCGGCAAAAAATCTTTGGCGTTCATAAGCGTTACCACCGATCTCCCAAAGCGACAACCATTCCGCCTTTCGCATCCACTGGGACATGTTCAAGATTTTCTTCGCTCATAACAATTTGAATTTTTCACCGGCACGCATCTTTTTATTACCAAATTCTCGTGGGAAGCGCGAGTTTTGATGCCCGCTCCGTGGGTTGGGTCAAGGCCAGGCCTCGGGGAGTAGCTTCCTCCCGGGGATCCCACAGGTGTTGCGGAGGAGTGCCGACACTGGCAGTTCCATCGGCGCGTGCGGGACCTTGAGCTGCCCAGGCCGGCTTCGTGCGGCAGCCGGTTGCCCTTGCGGACGTTCACCTCTTTGCCCGATCGCCTCGGGTTTCTAACGCGTCGCCGGCCACTCGTCACACGCGACCCGCTTGGAACGTCCGGCCAAACCACAGCCCTCATCACCCGTCACCCGTCGCCGGTCACGCTTCAAATGAATGCTATCATTCACGGCAGAGGTTTTATCTTGAAGTCAAAACCAAGGGCTGCCTACCCTCCCGCGCTCACCGGTCGCTGGTTATGAAAAAAATTATATTGCTCATCGGTTTCGGACTGTGGTCGTTCACCCTGGTTTCAATCGCGCGCGAACTTCCCGTGATGGCTCCGGCCAAGGCCGGGCTGTCCGCAAGCAAGCTCGCCGAGGTGGACCGGTTCATGGCGGGCCAGGTTGCCGACCAGAAGCTGGCGGGCGGCATCGTCATAATATCTCACGGTGGCCGGATCGGATTTTTCCGCGCCTACGGCCTCCAGGACCGCGAGGCGCAAAAGCCGATGATGACGAACACCATTGTTCGCATTTATTCAATGAGCAAGGCCATCACGACCGCCGCCGCGCTGAATCTTTACGAGGCCGGGAAGCTCGGTTTGGACGATCCGGTTTCCAAATACATCCCCGGTTTTACCAATCTCATGGTGGCCACGACGAACGGACTGCGCCCGCCTGCGCGGCCGGTGACCATTCGCGATTTGATGCTGCACATCTCCGGCCTGACCTACGGGGACGGCCCGGACGCGCTCAAGGAAGCTTACTCGCGGTTGAAACCGATGGAGTCCACCAATCTCGCGGAGATGGCCGAGAAACTTTCCCAGGTGCCGCTGGCGTTCGACCCCGGATCGGACTGGCGCTACGGCGTGAGCATTGACGTGTTGGGGCGCGTGATCGAAGTCGTCAGCGGCAAAGGCCTGGACGAGTTCCTGGCGCAAACCATTTTCCAGCCGCTGGACATGCAGGACACCGCGTTCAGCGTCCCGCCGGAGAAACTGAGCCGGTTCGCGGCGAATTACAGCCGCACCAATGGATTGACCGTGATCGACGCGCCCGCCGATTCGAAGTACGCGAAGCCAGTCACCTTTTTCTCCGGCGGCGGCGGATTGGTCAGCACGGCGCGCGATTACATGCGGTTCCTGGCCATGATCGAGCGTGGAGGCGAGTTGGACGGCCACCGCATCCTGCATCCCAAGACGGTGAGGCTCATGTCGAGCAATCTGCTGCCCGAGGCGGCCTTCCCGATTTATTTCGGAAAGGAAAAACGTTTTGGCACCGGCTTTGGCCTCGGCTTTGCGGTTTGCACGGAGGTCACGAGCTGGGATCCGGCGGCGCACGTCGGCGAATACGGTTGGGATGGCGCGGCCTCGACGCACTATTGGCTCAGCCCGTCCGACGAGCTGATCGTGGTGACGCTGGAGCAAGTCATGCCTTACGAATGGGACACCGAACGCGGCATCAAACAAATCATCTACGACGCGATTCAGAAATAAATGGCTGGCGCGCCCGATGCCGCTGGAAGCGGCGCGTCGAAATCCGGGGTGGCGGTGAATAATTTTCAGTTGCTGCCGACAGAAGTCGTGACATGCTTTTCCCGCGCGACGAACAGCTCGCATCCAAATACCGGCGTTGAGATCCCGGTGCCGGGGCGTGGATTGCTCTTCGGAGCAGAATTCCGTTTCTTGGAAGCGCCGATCTCCTTGAGCGTTCGTCGCGCATTTTTCGGTCGGAAGCCGGGATTTGCACCTGGACCGCCAAGGCCTGACTGCGGAAGGCAATGGCCTGCATCGCAAAAGAACATCCCCGGTGCTGCGATCCGATAAAGATTCAAAATCCGCTTGCCAATTTCCAACGTTATTGTCGAATTTCCGACTTTATTGTTCTTTTACTGTGGACGGAAAATAATGTTTTGAACTGAAAATGAAGTAAACCTTGGATTTTCAAGGGGTGGTTTCTTTTCATTCAGAAAATAAAGTTCTGAACTGGCGGGCCAAATCCTAGCGAAGTTGGGGCCGGGGCGAAAATAAAATACTGAACTTGTTTTCTCGATTTTCAGGAGAGCGAGCTTTGACGCCCGCTCTCCCGTTGTTTCATTCGTTCAGGAACAGCTTCCACTCCGCGACGCCGTGGGCGTTGCGGAGGAGCGCCGACACCGGCAGTTCCTGCGGCGCGCGCGGCGCCTTGAGCAGCCTCAGGCCGGCTTCGTGGGGCAGGCGGTTGCCCTTGCGGGTGTTTACCTGCTTGCTCGACCATACCAGGTTTTCCCATGTGTCCGGGCCGCCGCGCGAGCGGGGCACAACATGGTCCAGGCTGCCTTCGTCCGGACGCAGCAACGCGCCCGTGTACTGGCAGCGGTTGCCGTCGCGCTCGCGGATCGTTCGGGCGCACAGCTTCGGGCGCTTCTTCGGCACCTTGGCGAAGTTCACGGCGACGATGACCGTCGGGACACGAATCGCACCGCGCACCGTATGCACGGCATTGTCGCCTTCGCGGACCGGTAAAGTAACCCATTCCTCCCACGTCACCGGACGGAGTGCTTCTGCGCCAGCGCCATCACCCAACTCGATGTCGAGCGCGGTGGCGACGTTGGTGGCCATCTGGCAAAACGCCTCCTGCGGCGTGCGAATGTTGATCGCCTGCCAGTTGCGGTTGAGTACCAGCACGATGCTCATGTTCAATATGTCGGTCATAAAGTCTTGGCCTGCCGAGCCGAAGCTCACATCGCCGGATTGAGAGCCCGCCTTCGCACTGTGTGCTTCGGCGCGGCAGCCTTCGCTCGCTCCGACGTCGCGAGCGAAGGCTGGTGTTTGTCCTTTATTGAAATTGGCTGCCTCGCCTGGGTTCGCACCAGGACTTCCGGTGTCAGAGACCGGCGCACTGCTAATTATGCAACGAGGCAAATTGGTAGCCCGTGTTGGTAACTCTCCAACATCCGCAGTTTGTAGGACTGCCGCTCTAATTTTGAGCTAACGGGCTATGAAATTGGCCTGCCGAGCCGTCGCCCACAGGGCGAAGGCTGGCTGCCGGGGCTGGAATCGCACCAACATTCGCGCCTTCAAAGGGCGCTGTCCTACGGTTAGACGACCCGGCAGGAAGAAAAGGCTGAAAGCTGAAGGCTAAAGGCTAAAGGCTGATGAATCAGAGTGACTGCAAGGTGGCACGAAGCGGCTTTTAGCCTTTAGCCTTCAGCCTTCAGCATTTGAAATCGTGGCCCGCCGGGGTATCGCGCCCCGTTCTGCGGATTAAAAGTCCGCTGCATCACTTTAATGCTTGCAGGCCGAAATGGTGCTCATGGCAGGGTTTGCACCTGCACTGGCGACGCTCTCGACGTCGTACCTCTTCTGGTTGGGCTACATGAGCGGAATTTGGAGCCCCCACCCGGAATTGCACCGGACTGACTACCATACCAAAGGAGTGCATCGCTCAAGAATGCTTTAGGGGCATGAAAATGGTATCCCCAGCCGGATTCTCACCGGCAACCTGACGCTTAGGACGCGACCGCTCTATAGCTTGAGCTATGGGGACAATGCTTCACACCTCCGGCCGGTCTCTTTCACCGGCTTGGTATCCGTCATCCGGAAACTTTTCGAGCCAGCGCGCTCGGAGGTGTGAAATGGCTTGCCGGGCCGTAGCCCTGGCGAAGGCTGGTACGCGCGTCCGGTAACGCTCCGGATCCCGGCACTGATCTAGTGCGATGCGGGGTATAAGCCCGCCGGCTCTCTTTGAGCTACGCGCGCATGGCGGAATGTCGTGGACTTGCACCACTTGCCACAAGGCACGCACTGTTTAGCAAACAGGCCCGGCTCGCTCGTCCGGTTGACATTCCAAAATGGTGCCCGCGGCAGGACTTGCACCTGCACTGGCGAAGGTTTGGGCTTCGTGCCTCTGCATTGGGCTACACGGGCGATGAAAGTGGTGCTCCCGGTCAGAGTGGACTTCCCAAGTCTTGCCAGATGGATACCCCAAATGGGACTGTTCGCTGTCGCGAACTGCAAAGCACTGACACTGAACGGGGTTTAAGTCCGCTGCCTCTGCGTTGGGCTACGGGAGCATCGGCACATGCAAATGGTACCGCGTGAAGGATTCGCACCTTCAACCTTCCCGTTCTGAGCGGGACGCCTCTTCTAGTTGGGCTAACGCGGCATAAACTGGCGCTCCCGGCAGGACTCTCACCTGCAACCGCGACGTTCGAAGCGTAGTACTCTGATAATTTGAGCTACGGGAGCACTTAAATTGGTAGGCTGCCACGGATTCGCACCGTGTTCTCGCCGGTTAAGAGCCGGGACTTCACTGTCAAAGTTTGCAGCCCGAACGCGACGCGAAGGCGGAGTTGAACCGCCGCAGCTAGGCCTGTGACGTCCTGACTGGCACCGGTGTTCGCGTCGCGAGAAATGGTCAGAGCGGCGGGTAACGCTCCCGCTTGCTCCTGCTCCCGAAGCAGGCGCCTCACTTTTAGGCTACGCTCTTGTGATTGGACTGCCGGGCCAAAGCCTCGGCGAAGATTGGTCGAGCATCAGGGTAGCGCGCCCTGTATTCCGGTTTGGAAGACCGGCGTGTATCTCTCAACACTTATGCTCGGAGAATTGGAATCCCGTGCTGGAGTTGCACCAGCCTCTGCGGCTTTGCAGGCCGCCGCCTGAGCTGATCGGCCAACGGGATGAAAATTGAAAGCGCGGACGGAAACTTTCGCTCCCGCCCGCGTTGATTTGCCACTTTCGTGGCATCCTTGAACCGTCCGCTAGTTGCGGACAAAGTCCGCGATCACCGCCGGCACGGTCGTGTCGAAGCCGACTACGTCCAGCATGCCGCGGTCATTCGGGTCAGCCAGCGTGAAGCCGTTGGAGGTCATGCCCACAACGACTGCCTTCGCGTCGCCGACGAACTGGTCGCGGTACTGGCGCAGCGCCTGCGCCGGGTGGATCTTGCCCGCCCACGTTTCACTGTCCGTGTAGGTGACAAACGCCGACACGTTCAGCTTGTTGCGGGCAGCCCACAGCATCGGCAGGGCGCAGTCCGTGCCACCCATCGGGATGGCTTCGATGCGCTTGATCACGTCGGCCAGGCGCATGCGCGGCGACAGGTGCACGCGGGTGATGCCCGGTTCGCCGCCGCCATGCATGCCGCCGAAGACACCGCGGCCCGGAGCCGAGAACGCGATGATTTCGCATTCCGGTTCGGTTGCAGCCGTGATCAACGCCATGGCCGCGCCGCCTTCGCGAGCCGAGATGCACGAACCCGCAATCCGGCTCGCCGCCATCGAACCGCTTACGTCCAGCGCCAGCAGCACCGGTTTGCCACACGGTTCGACGTTCTGGAACGTCGCGTAGAACGCGTCGTCCAGGGCGTCCACCACGGCCGACACCGGCGACCACTTGAGGGCGCCCTTGTCGCCGTGGCCCTGGGCGTAGATCTTCTGCGCTACCAGGACCGCCAGCGGGTGGATGCGCGCGTGCTTGAGCGCCGTCTCGTCGCGCAACTTGCGGACGATCTGGCGCTTGGCGTCGCTGAACGGGGCCAGCAGACCCAGGCTCGTTATCTTGCCCAGGTTGCGGATCATCGCCGTCATCGGCATGCGTTCGAGGAGTGCTTCCCACACCTTGGCTTCGTTGAGCCACTGCGTCGGAATGGCTTCGCGCGGCAGGTCGAACTCGTCAATGAGCTTCACAACTTCAATGACGTTCGTCGTGCGCTTTACGCGTTCGAATGCCTCGATCAGCTCCGGCAGCTTGCCCACCGCGTCGTACTTCGTGACACGATCTTCACCGCGGACCTTGCGCTTCACTTCGCGTTCACCCAGCGAGTCCGCGCCGGCCAGCAGCCAGCGGAACACTGCATCATGCTGTGCCGACGGCGCCTTCGGGTGCGCGAGGCGGAGCAGGTCGCCGTGCGACCAACCGTCGCGCTGCTGGTACTTGACCGCCTGGTGCGCGAGGTCGTCGGCACCGCGGTCCACGTACCAGCGGCCAACCGCGTTGCGCAGTCCGCGGCCCCAACCGCGCATCGCGTTCACGTACTCGGCAAAGTGGAACAGGTGCGTGCCAATGCGGCAGATCTTGTCCAGGTTCGCGAATGCGTGAGCCTTTGCCGCTGCGTCGCCATGCGTCACGACCAGTGCCAGCGCGAAGATGGCCGGGTCGTTCTTCGGAGCGCGACCGGCATCGCTGATTTCGACGATGCGGTTCACGGCACGAACGCCGTCCGCCTTGATGCAGCGGAACATCGCGTCGTGGTTCTGCTTCACCAGGTCGCGTTCGGCGATGTAATACGTGCCGCCTTCGGCGCCGAGGATCAGGAAGCGGTCCAGGCGCGTCCAGTCATCCACCGGCCACGAGTAGCCGCCGCCGGAGTTGGCGACCTGGGTCGAGCCCGGAATGGGCTGGGACTGCGGCGTGACGCGGCGGTTGAAAATCTTTGCATAGTTGATCGTCATAATGGTCTCCTTCCTTTCGATGCCGCCAACTCCCGGCATGGTTATATTGTTTGAATTGCGGGCAAGTTGGTGAACGTGGGGCTGGTCTAGTTCGATAGATAACCCACGTTCTTCGGCCCGCAGATATAGTTCGTTATTACTCCCGGAAAAAAGTGATTCCGGTTTGCGCCGTCGTAACGTCCGGAGCGGAGGCAACAGTTCTTAAAAGCTGCGTCCGGATCCGCACGGGCAGAGGTCATCCCGCCCCAGCTTTTCGCTGAGTTCTTTCTGCCCATGAACGACGCGCACGCCTTTCTTGACGCGGGTTTCCGACGGGAACCCTTTGCGCCGTTTGCTGGTGATTTCGAAATTGGTGTCTTCCCATCGATGTGTGTTGTTTGCCATACGGCCTCCGGGTTGAGGGTTTGCGGTTAAAGCGATGGGCAAGGCTGACGCGGGATTGCTCTACCACTGAGCTACGCCCCGAAATGGTCGGGGCTACTGGATTCGAACCAATGACTGATAACCCGATGTCTTCGGCCCATCAAAGTGTAAGCGGACAAGAAAGTGACTGTGGAATTGCCCGGTGTGCTGACGTTACACCACCGCCGCAAGCGCGACGGGGCGGAATGGGCTTCCCAAGCCCTGCTAATCAGGTGCCTCAATTTGGGATGTTCGCTGTCGCGAACTGCAGTGAACCGCCACTGCCGGGTCCACGAGAACCCACAATCTACGGCCCGCTAAAAGAACCGACGGATAAGAATCGAACTGGATGTTTACGTGCTCTACCACTGAGCTACTCCGGCATTTAGTTCCGGAGGCGGGACTCGAACCCGCGACCACGCGCTTAATAGGCGATAACCCAATCCTGCGACCCGCCGTTAAAATGCGGAATGCAGAGTGCGGAGTGCAGAATTGTTGGACACGCCCCATGGTGCTTAAATCCGCAATCCGAATTCTGCACTCCGCAATGAAATAGTCGGGCAAGGGACTGCGTCGGAACGCAGGAGTCGAACCTGCAACTCCGGCTTATAAGGCCGGCGCTTTGCCATTTCGCTAGATAACCGACGACATTCGGCCCGAAAATTGAGCGACGGACAAAGAGCGAGCTGGCTTGTCAACCGGTTGCCCGGCTGCGCAGGATTTGAACCTGCTGGCCATGCAGTGCATGGTTTGACCGATAATCCAGACTCAACGGCCCGTCGAAATTGGCACGCCCGATGGGAATCGAACCCACATCTCCCGAACGTATCCGGGTATTCTAACGCAGTTGAACTACGGGGCGGTCTCATGAGCTGCGTGCTCTTAGGCAGGCAGTTCAAGGATGTCTTTTCTCCGACGGCATCAATAAGCGATGCGATGTCGGCAAATTCAGATGGGCAAGTGGCGTGATCGAGCGGAGGCACTCCATGCCGGGAATCGAACCCGGACCGCCAAGGCTTTCGCCGCGGACGGTACGCCCTCCTTATGGCGGAGGATAACCGATCAACTTCGGCCCATCGAAATTGGGGTGACCAACCGGATTTGCACCGACACAAACGCCGTCACGGGGCGTGATGCTGCTGTTACATCATGATCACCATGAAATGGGTCCCCTGGTCGGACTCGCACCGACGAATAGCGGTTTACGAAACCGCTCCTGTAGCTGCTGAGGCACAGGGGCAACACATTTATGATTTTTGAATTGCGATTTACGACTTGAAAACAGAAGTGACCACACTGCGGATCATTTGTTCCCCCAATTATCGATCATCAATCCTAAATCATAAATAAAGCTGGTGCTCTCACGTGGATTTGCACCACGAACTTCCGCCTTCGCAGAGCGGCGTGCAGAAACTGATTACACCTTGAGAGCGTTGGTATTTACGATTCGAGAATGACGATTTGCGCGGATGGATTTCAGCCGACGGTCAGCTCGTAAATCGTAAATCCAAAATCATAAATGGTTTGGCATCCGTGGCCGGACTCGCACCGGCTAGGGTCGGCTTGAAGGGCCGAACGCGCGAGCTGCTTTGCATTCACGGACGAAATGGTCCCTGAGGCTGGTATCGCACCAACGTCTCCTCGGCTTCAGCGAGGCGCTAATCTGTCTCAGCTACTCAGGGTGGGATAAACTCCAATCTGCTGGCACCAAACTCCAATGATGCTCCGACATCCAAGCTTCAAGAGTCGCGGCTCGCCTTGAATGTTTGGTGATTGATGTTTCTCTGGAGCTTGGAGTTTGGGATTCGCAGCTTCCCAAGGTGGTCGTCCCGCGCGGTAACGCTCCGCGGTCTCTCGCTTATCGGGCGAGGGCTCTGCTTTTGAGCTACAGGACGGAAATTGAATCGGGAAGCATTCGTGGAGAACACCTCCCGATATTTTGTTTTGGTTTAATCCAGGAACGCCACGTTTGTCATCGTGCGGCTCTGGGTCTCGGTGTTCATCACAACCTTATGCCAGAACAGCAGCGTGATGGTTTCGTGGTCCGAGTGGCGCACGGCACCACGGGCGTAAACGCCCGGGTTGCGGCGCATTACCTGCCAGCCCCACCGGGCCGCTTCTGGAATGCGACGCAGGATCGAACGGTATTCGTCCGGCGTAACGCCGTTCGGGTGGCGGGTGCAAACATGGACCGTTTCCCCGCCTGTGCGGACGAGTTGCTCCACGAGGTGTGGCTTTCCGCCACCCCGACGCAGAGGTTCGTTCCGCAGAACGAGTTTCTCATCCACAACCAGAGTCGGCTCCGGGACGAAGAACCACTCGCCCTGACGGCGAAATGCGCGGTTTTTGCGCCCGTAACGTTTGCGGGACGAAACGTGATAACGCGAAAGCGCGTCACGAACGTCTCCCGGCTGGAGCGCATCCATCGCCTGCCGCACGCTCGACGCGCCGCCCGGCACGGCCGCGACAAACCATTCGCGTTCGTCGTGCCCGCACAGGAAGCGATCCAGCTGCGGCTTGTCACCCGTCTTGCGAACGAGCAACAGCAGATGGCGCTGCTTCAACTCGACCTGTAACACCGTCAGTTCCAGCGAATCGCGCAGGACATCAGGGACGCGGAGTTCAAAGAACTCTCCGCGATCGTCATGACGGATGTCCATGGCGTAGTCCGGAGTAGCAAAACTCCGTCTCGCCCAAACCGGCGCCTGTACACGACGCGTCGGGAGCTCGCGGACCTTCAGGCGTGCGCCCATGGCGGCGAACTTGGACTCAATGTGTTTAGCATTCATAGTTTTTGTTCAATGGACCGGCGCGCGAAGGATGGAATATCAATTCCAGTCTCGTTGCCGGTCGAATTCGGATGTTCCGATTCGGTTTGTAGCTCTTGCGAAAGAGCAACTGACTTCGGTAGCGCATGATCGTTTTCATGTTGTTTCCTTTCGTTAATGATTGATGGTTGGCGGAAGGCGTCGGTAACGCTCCGACCTCCGGTTTTAGCGGGTCCTGTTTTCGGGACAGGTGCAGCCAGCTTATATCTGCCTGCCTTCCATAAATTGGCTGCCAGGGTTGGACTCGCACCAACACCGTGCGGTTTAACAAACCGTCGTGCTACTTTGACACCACCTGGCAATGGCGCTGCCGACAGGAGTCGCACCTGCATGATTTCGTTTAGAAGACGAATGCCTCATCTCTTTCAGCCACGGCAGCATTTGGAATTGGCCCGCCGAGTCGTAGCTCGCAGAGCGAAGACTGGTCAGCGCGGCAGGAATTGCACCTGCGGTCCCCCGGTTCCAGGCCGGGCATGTTGCTGCTACACCACGCGCTGAATCACCCCGACCATTTGAAGACAATCGGGGCGCAGGAAACACGACGCCATAACCTTGGGAATTGACATCGCGGTAAGATCTGGAAATTGGGGAACCCGGAGGGATTTGCACCCTCAACCCTCCCGCAGACAACGGGGCGCTCTGCTGATTGAGCTACGAGTCCATTAAATTCGTAATGCGGAATGCGGAATGAACAGAAACAAGCCGTTGGTGGAATATTCCGCACTCTCAACTCCAAACTCCGCATTCAAATTGGTGGGAAGTGCTGGTAACGCTCCAGTCGTCACTTCCGACATTGTTTGTAGACACCGGTTTTACAGACCGGCAGCCGGATCACTTCCCGGAAAATGGCCTGCCGAGCCGGAGCTGGCAGTGGGAATATTTGACTAGCCCGCCTTCGTTCCAGAACAGCAGGAACTTCGGCGCGGCAGCCTTCGCTTTTGCTGACGCGGCGAGCGAAGGCTGGTAGCGGGAGTGGGAGTCACACCCACCTCAAGAAGTTTATGAGGCTTCTCTCTGTGCTTTGGTCGAGTTTCCCGCAATGAAATGGCCTGCCGGGCCGTAGCTCGAAGTGGATGCCGGAATCCGACGGATTCCAGCCCGCCTCCGCTTTGCTACGGCGCGGCAGCCTGCTCTCGCTTCGCTTCGAGCGAAGGCTGGTGGAGAACGGCGGGTAACGCTCCCGCTTGAGCCTGCTTGCAGGGCAGGTGCATCACTTTTCTGCCACGTCCCCATGGAGAATTTACGATTTACGATTTTGGATCTATGATTTGGCAGGCTGCCGTGGTGCTGCCCCACGCCCGTCAAGTTTTGGAGACTCGACTGCGCAAGCTGGCGCGCAGCCTGTTCGATTCGCGCGCCTCGCGCAGCAAATCATCAATCGAAAATGGTTTGGCCTGCCGAGCCGAAGCCCGCGGGAAAAACAGGATAAGCCCGCCTTCGCACTTCGTGCTTCGGCGCGGCAGCCTCGCTCGCGCTGACGCTGCGAGCGAAGGCTGGTGCGGTTGCCGGGAGTTGCACCCGGACATGCTCCCTGGCGAGGAGCCATTCTCGCTGTTAAATCACAACCGCGGAAATTGAGAGGGCCGGGAGCGTCATCGCGCTCCCGGCCCGTGCCATTTCAACAAAGAACAAACACCTCTTGCTATCTTGCGATACCAACCCACGGTTTCACGGTGGTTCTTTCGGTGTTTAGGGGCACACCTCCTCCGAGGCCCTTAAATTGTAAAATCGGGTCAAACCATGTCGGCGCACTTTCCGGTGATCGATAAGCACACCACACCGGTTGAGAACCTCGGCTCTCTTGCGCCATTTTTAGTTTGTCACAACCTGACATCATTTAGATGTCGCCTTTATTCTGTTCACAGATTGCTGCGCTTTCGTTTGTTAGTTACAACTCACTCAGTCAGTTATGCAGGGAAACAAAAAACCCTGCTTACATCTTGGTAAGCAGGGCTAGAGAAAATCTATATCGACTCTTTACCTGCCTACGCCAAGTCTATCCAAATTACCTTCGGGCCGTTGCCCGATAGTAGCCATGGATAGTCCCAGGCTTAACACATAACCCGGGTTAAACCGGCTATGACGTGTCGCTTTCGCGACCTTCATCGTCGGCCAACTCCTGGTTGATATATTCATACAGGTTTTCATACGAAACAATAGAGACGGTTACCACATAGTCACAGTTACAGTCAAGTTATATTTTAATCAAAAACGAATTTTCTTCGTACGGAATCATCCGGATGTGTTGATGGGTGGTTGAATGGAATGGTGGGAATTATCGTAGGTTCAAAGATATCGCCAAGATGCAGATACAATCGACGATATCTGCCCGTCTTTAAGGAATCATCCCCGACTTTCCAACTTTATTGTTCTTTTACAATTACAACGGGAAACCCGTCGGGTCACTCCACCGTCACGGACTTGGCCAGATTCCTCGGCTTGTCCACGTCGCAGCCGCGCGTGACGGCGATGTGATAGGCGAACAACTGCAAGGGTACGCTCGCCAGGATCGGATAAATCGGCTCCAGCGCCTTGGGCAGATAAATCACATCATTGGCTACCGCCTTGATCTGCTTGTCGCCTTCGGTCGCCAGCGCGATGATGGGGCCTTTCCGCGCGCGAATCATGGCCAGGTTGGCCATCGTCTTGTCGTACATCGAATCCTGCGGCACCAGAAAGACCGTCGGGGTCTTGGGGTCAATCAACGCAATCGGGCCATGCTTCATTTCCGCCGCTGAATAGCCCTCGGCGTGGATGTAGGAAATTTCCTTCAGCTTGAGCGCACCCTCCAGCGCAATCGGGAACGAGTACCCGCGGCTCAGGAAGAAGAAATCGTCGGCCTTGGCGTATTTCTTCGCCAGTTGCTTGAGCGCTTTGCTTTGCGCAAGGATGGACTCGAGCTGTTTCGGGACCGCTTCCAGCGCATTCAAAATTTCGAGCGCCCGGCGGGCGGACAGCGTGCGCATCCGGCCCAGGTGCACGGCCAGCAACGCCAGAATGGCGAGCGTGGAGACAAAAGCCTTGGTCGAGGCGACCCCGATTTCCGGGCCGGCGTGCATGTAGATTCCACCGTCGGATTCGCGCGCGATGGTGCTGCCGACGACATTGACGATGGCCAGTGCACGATGGCCGCGGCGCTTGGCTTCACGCAGGGCGGCGAGCGTGTCGGCGGTCTCGCCGGACTGCGAAATGACCAGCAGCACGGTGTTCTTTTCGAGCGGCGCATTGCGGTAACAGAATTCGTGAGCGAACTCGACTTCCACGGGGATTTGCGCGAGCTCCTCGATAAGATATTCGCCCACCAGCGCCGCGTGCCAGCTCGTGCCGCTGGCGGCGATCACGACGCGATCAATGGCCCGCAATTCGGCCGAGGTCAGGTTCAGCCCGCCGAACTTGGCGGTGGCGCCTTCCTTGTCCACGCGCCCGCGCAGGGCATTTTCCACGGTGCGCGGCTGCTCGAAAATCTCCTTGAGCATGAAGTGCTCGTATTGGCCGCGCACGGCATCCTCCTGGCTGAATTCCAGATTGCTGATCTGGACGTTCGCGGTGTCCGTGCCCAGGTTCAACACGTCGAACCGCTCGGGCGTGACGGTGGCGACATCGTAGTCGTTGAGGTAAACGACTTTCTTCGTGTGCGCGGCTCCGACAAAGGCGTTGGCGTCGCTGGCCAGGAAATTTTCGCCGTTGCCGATGCCGATGATGAGCGGCGAGCCGCGCCGGGCGCCGACGATGGTGTCGGGGTGGTCGGCGGAAATGACGGCGATGCCGTAGGTGCCGATGACTTCGCGCAAGGCGTCGCAAACGGCCTGCGTCAACCGGTTGCCATTCCCGCTTTTGTCATGGCGTTTCGCGTAGTAATCACCGATCAGGTGGGCCAGCACTTCGGTGTCGGTGCCGGACCGGAACTTGTGGCCGGCGGCGAGCAGTTTCTGCTTGAGCGCGTCGTAATTTTCGATGACGCCGTTGTGGACGACGGCGATGCGGCCGGTCTGGTCGAGGTGCGGGTGGGAATTGATGTCCGCCGGCGGTCCGTGGGTGGCCCAGCGGGTGTGGCCGATGCCGAGCTGGCCGGAAACCGGTTCAGCTTTCAACAGTTTGGCAAGGCCTTCGCTGATTTTGCCTTTTTTCTTACGGACCAACAGTTCGCCACCGTCCAGCACGGCCACGCCGGCGCTGTCATAGCCGCGATATTCCAGTCGCCGCAAGCCCTCGAGGAGGATGGGTGAAACCGCCTTTTTGCCGACATAGCCAATGATGCCGCACATGGTTTGTTAAGTCGTTAAATTGTTAAATCGTCAGTATCAATCGACGGCGGAAATTGGTTCAACGGTCCGACGGTCCACGACCCGACGACTCCAAGATCCAGGCGGCGGCGGAGGACAAGTCGTCCACGACCACCGCGCGTTTCAATTTTTCCGTCTCCACCTGTTCCAGTTCCGCGCCGTAACCGGTGCGGACGAGGATGCTCTGTTTCACGCCCGCGTTCCAGCCGCATTCCAGATCAATCAGCTTGTCGCCAATCATGTAACTCCGCGCCAGGTCCACGCCGAACTCGTCCCGCGCGTCGAATAGGAACTGCGGCGATGGTTTACGTCCCCGGCTCGGCTGGTCGGGGGCCTCGGGCGCGATGTAAATTTTCTCCAGGCGCACGCCGCCGGCCGCCAATTCGCGGCGCAAATGCTCGTTCACCCGCTCCACCTCCGCAAGCGTGAAGTAGCCGCGGCCGACGCCGGACTGATTGGAGACGATAAACAGTTTGTACCCCGCGTCACCCAGCCGCTTCAGGGCGGCCGCCACGCCCGGGAAGACGGCAACGTCTTCGGGGCGGCGCAGATAATTCATTTCCGCAATCAGCGTCCCGTCGCGGTCCAGGAAAACACCCAGTTCCATTCCCGCAATTGTGGTCCGGATTGGCTGCGGTGTCGAGCCTGCGGCTCGAAATCGGTGCGCCGGGAAAAGCCGGCCCTGCTCGTCCTCAATTGCCCCGGGCTCGATTACGAGGACGAGGAGGACGAGGAGGGAACCGGCGGGTGCCAAAGGGCGGTTGGATTATGGCAAGAATGGAATTGAATTTTTCCCCTGCTGGCGCATCCTGTTGCGGTTGCGGTTTTTTAATTAACGAATCAATGCAATGAGCAAAGGCAAATTAGGCGTATTGGTCGGCGGCGGCCCCGCCCCCGGGCTAAACGGCGTCATCTCGGCCGCCACCATCGAAGGCGTCGAACAAGGCTACGAAGTCATCGGTTTTCAGGACGGGTTCAAATGGCTGGCGCAGGGCGACACCCACCACTGCCGGCCGCTGACCATCGCCGATGTAAAGGACATTCACATCAAGGGCGGTTCAATCCTCGGCACCGCGCGCACCAACCCGACGAAATCCGCGGAGCAGATGAAGAACGTCTTCGGCGTTTTCGCGAAGCTCGGCATCACGGCGCTGGTGACCATCGGCGGCGATGACACGGCGTTTTCGGCCAGTTACGTGGCCAAACAGAGCAAGTGCCGCATCAAGGTCGCCCACGTGCCCAAGACCATCGACAACGACCTGCCGCTGCCCGGCTCGACGCCGACGTTCGGTTACGAGACGGCGCGCCATCATGGCGTTTACCTGGTCCGCAACCTGATGGAGGACGCCCGCACCACCTCGCGCTGGTACCTCATTGTGAGCATGGGCCGCGCCGCCGGACACCTGGCCCTCGGGATCGCCAAGGCCTCCGCCGCCACGCTCGCCATCATCCCGGAACAATTTCGCAATCGCCAATGCACCGTGGACGAAGTGTGCGACATCATCATCGGTTCCATCATCAAACGTCGCGCCGCCGGCACGCAGTACGGCCTGGTGGTCCTCGCCGAAGGTCTCATCGAGTCCATGGGCGAGAAGGGCCTGGTGCAGGCGCTGCCGGAAGGGCAGTTGGAACGATTCGGCCGCGTGATGCGCGACGACCACGGCCATCTGCGCCTGGGCGAAATCGAGTTCGGCCGCCTGATGAAGGAGCTCCTTACCCAGCGCCTGGAGCTGCTGGGCATCAAGATGGCCTTCATTGACAAGGACCTCGGCTACGAACTCCGGTGCGCCGATCCGATCCCGTTTGACGCCGAGTACACCCGGGATCTCGGCTACGCCGCGGTGAAATTTTTGCTCTCGCCCGAGGCCAGGAAATACGGCGCCATCATCAGCTTTGTGGACGGCAAGATGATTCCGCTGCCCTTCGAGAAGATGCTCGACCCGAAGACCGGCCGCATGCAGAACCGCAAGGTCAACGTGGACGGTGAAGCTTACGAATGCGCCTGCGCCTACATGATTCGGCTGGAGCGCGAAGACTTTGAAAATGCCCAACAGCTCGCCCGGCTGGCCGCCGTGGTGAAAATGACCCCGAAAGAGTTCAAGGCCCGCTTCGGCTATCTCGTTGGCCTCAAGTAGTCGTTTGCCGTTCCGCGCGGCGGGGGGGCCGGCCGCGTTTCGTTTTCAACCGGTCGGCGGAACAAATCGGCCGGCCCGGCCTCTGATTCAAGGAAGTGGCGTGCAAGTCAAATGCGCGGTAAGCTGGGATATGTTCATCAGCGGCCCTGGAGTTGCCGTTCCACCTCAACGCCTTGCCCGGCGCGAATGCTGGGAGGCGCGGCGAGGCTCCACGCCGTTCACCCGGCTGGCGCCGCGTTCGCGCGCGCTGCGCGAGGCCGTGCCCGATGGCCTCTGGTGGATGTCGGCTTTCGGGGTCGGGTTCAGTGGCCCCGGCGCGTTGCTGGTGGTGAAATGAGACTTGAATCGTCCTCCCCTGCGAAACCATGACCCGCATTATTGAACCGGAATGGCTGGATGAATTGCCGGCGGACGACCCGGATGCGGTCCGGTCCCGGCGCGATTTGCACCGGGTGAACGCCTGGATGCGGCACTACGATCTGATGGCAGGCGCGCTGCAAAACCAACTGGACAGCCGCCCGGCGAAACACCTCGTCGAGCTGGGCGCCGGCGACGGAGATTTTTTGCTGCAGGTGGCAAGGAAACTTGCGCCCAATTGCTCGAACTTGAACGTGACGCTGCTCGACCGCCAAGACCTTGTCCAGCCCGAGACGCTTTCCGGCTTCGCGTCGCTCGGCTGGCATGCCGAAGCGGTCGCGGCCGACGTGTTTGAGTGGTCGCGAACCGGGCAGCCGGCCGATGTCGTCGTCGCCAACCTGTTCCTGCATCATTTCTACGATATCAGTCTGGCGGGGCTGCTTGGCGCCATCGCCGGCCGCGCGCGATTATTCATCGCCCTGGAACCGCGCCGGGCATTCTGGCCGCTCTTTTGCAGCCGGCTGCTTTGGGGCATCGGCTGCGGGCCGGTGACCCAGCACGACGCCGTGCTGAGCGTGCGCGCCGGGTTCGAAGGCGATGAACTTTCCCGGCTCTGGCCGGCGGGAGCCCACTGGCAGTTGAGCGAGCGGCCCGCCGGGCTGTTCAGCCATTTGTTCCTCGCCCGCCGCATTCAATAGAAAGGCTGGAATGAAACCGGTCACCATTGTCGGCGGCGGCGTGGCGGGTTTGACGGTCGGTATCGGGCTGCGCCAACGCGACGTGCCGGTGACGGTCTGGGAGGCCGGGCATTACCCGCGCCACCGCGTCTGTGGCGAATTTATCAGCGGGAGCGGGCAACAAATGCTTGCCCGGCTCGGTTTGGGTGGCGCGCTCGAAGCCGCCGGGGCGCAGAAGGCGGAAACCGCCGCCTTTTTTTCACTGGACCGTTCCACCGGCTCGCGCACCTTGCCGCGGCGGGCGATCGGCCTGTCTCGCTTCAAGCTGGATGCCTTGCTCGCGGAAAAATTTCGCGAACTCGGCGGTCAACTTCTGGAAGGCCGGCGTCGCGAGGCTGCGGACTTCGGCGAAGGCATGGTCCGCGCCACCGGCCGGCACGCGCAGGCGGAGGCGGACGGCGTACGGTGGTTTGGACTGAAGGCGCATGCGCGCGGGGTGCCGCTTGCCGCCGATTTGGAAATGCACATTTCGTCCCGCGGCTATGTCGGTCTGTGCCGGGTTGAAGGCGGCAAGGTGAACGTCTGCGGATTGTTCCGCCGGCGCTCCGGCGAGCCGGATCGGGTGGAAGACCGGCAGGAATGGTTGCGCGGCCTGCCGGGTGCGCCGTTGCGCCAGAAAATGGCAGCGGCGGAATTTGATGAAGGTTCATTTTGTGCCGTGGCCGGGCTTTCGCTTCGACCGTGTTCGGCGGTCAACCGGGAGGATTGCTGCCTTGGCGACGCCATCACGATGATTCCGCCGGTCACGGGCAACGGCATGTCCATGGCTTTCGAATCGGCCGAACTGGCCCTGGAGCCCCTCGCTGGCTGGAGCCGCGGAGAAATTTCCTGGACTGACGCCCGCCGGCAAATCGCCCGAGCTTGCGACGCCGCATTTGCGCGGCGGCTTGTCTGGGCCAAGTGGCTGCAACGGTTGCTGCTGGCGCCGGCGCTCCAGAACGCGCTGGTGCTGCTGGCCGCGCGCAGCGATGGGTTCTGGCGGCTGGCGTTTGAAAAGACCCGCTGATTTTTATATCGCGGCGGTCTGTGACTGCCGGATAAATTCATCAGAAGCGACGCGCAGAGCGCCGCGACAAAATGAAACCGCTCGCTGATTGCTGGCTCTATACGTTCGTGGACACGGCCTATTTGCAGGGCCGCGCGCCGGAGGTCGTGGCGCAGCAACTCTGCGATGGCGGCTCGGACTTGATCCAGCTCCGCGCCAAAAAATCGTCGCCCGACGAAATTCGGAGCCTGGCGGAAACCATCCTGCCCGTTACGCGTCGGGCCAACGTCGGCCTGGTGATCAACGATTACTGGGACATCGCCCGCAACGTCGGTGCGGAATTCTGCCACCTGGGCCAGGAGGATTTTTTCGACGCCGGCCACCAGCATGCTTCCGAACTCAAAATTCAAAACCCAAAACTCAAAATTGGTTTGAGTACTCACGCGCCGGCCCAGGCGACGCGCGCGCTGGCCGCCGGCCCGGATTACCTTGCCGTCGGGCCGGTCTATGCCACGGGCACAAAACCGACGGCCAGACCGGTGACACTGGAATACGTCCGCTGGGCGGCGAAGCATGTGGCCCTTCCCTGGTTTGCCATCGGCGGCATCAATTTGCAGACGCTGGAGGACGTCTTGGCCGCGGGCGCCCGCCGCATCTGCGTGGTGTCGGCAATATTAAATGCTCCCGACGTGGCCAAAGCCTGCGCCGAATTTCGGCGGCGGCTCGAATACGTTTAGATTGCGCCCCCGACCTCTTGCACGGGTGAGAACTTGCCCGGGCGTTGGGTGCGCCGAACACGGGCGGGGACACCGCGGCGCATGAACCTGTCTGGAATCGAACGGTCCTTGGAATTGGACGCCCGTGTTACGGACCTTTTTCAGCGGATGGACAGAGCGATGTTGATCTGTTCGATCGCGGCGTTGATATGCTTGGTGACGCGCTTCTGGTTTTTGACTTCGGAAGCGCCGAGCACGCTCTGGAGCAAGCCCGAAGCCTCGCGCAACTTGGCGTCCGACAACGGCTGCGGCTGTTTGTCTTTGAGGTCACCCTTGATATTCACGCCCAGCAGACTGGCGGCGGCTTCCACCTGGTGCATGGCTCGCACGCGATGGCCTTTGTAATCGTGGTCGCCGGTGGCCAGAATGGTATAGGCTTGCCGCAACATACCCGCCTCCGTGCTGTCGCTGAACGCCACCGTTTGAAGCTGGCTTTGACCGGTCCCGGAACCGCCCACGGCCTGCGGCGCGGCCGGCGTGGCGGCGCTAAGGCTGGTGTTGCAGGTGGCAATGGCGAGCCATATGCCGATTTTTAATGAAGCAGATAAGAATTTTGCCCTCATGTTGCCTTCCTATGACGCCGGGGGCGCCGGCAAAGTTACAGGCGAGATTCGGGGGAGAAAAAACGGCGGAGTGCGCCCGTCCTCTGGCGCTTCGGCACGTGAAAGAAAGTCCGGCTTTGGGATTCGGGCTAAGGCACCCACTGGGCGCGGAAGAACTGGTAATCGCTCAAGGCCTCCACCGTGAAGTTGGTGGTGGGGCCGACCAGCGTGTTGCTCTGGATCGGCAGTCAGTTGACCAGGTCGGTCGAAGCGCAGATGGCGTAGGTCACGTTGGTCTGGCCGTTCAGCCAAAACGTCAGATTCGAAGGAGTCGTCATCGCCGGGTTGCCGATCGCGAACGGCAAAACCGATTTCGCGAGCACCACGTCGCCCCCGTTGGGTGCGACGTCAAACATGACATAATTGGTCGAATTGAGGGTAACATATTTCGCAGCTATCGGCTGGTTGCTTTGCGTAACGGCGGCGGCCGGCCAACCGGCGGGCAGCGGCCGGCGCAGCGTGATCGCGTAGTTGTAAATCGCGGGGTTGAGATTGTTGGTGACCTGGACGGTGATGCGGTCGCCCGCATTGGCGGTCTCGGTGACGGAGGACGCGTTGCGCTCCTTGATGTAGCGAGCGACGTTGCCGAAGGTCTCCACCCAGAATTTGTTCTGGTTGGTGCGCATGTAATCCACGCTGGCCTGCAAGGTGGCGCTCGGCAGCGGCGAATAACCGTTGTCGTTGTCCAGCGCGTGAATCAGGTACACCAGCCAAGCTTTTGCCGCCGCCGCATTGTCGGCCGAGCTGTTGAACTGGGCCACGGTTTGGATGGAGCCCGCCGAACCGCAGACGAACGAGCTGATGTTCATAAAATCCGATGGCGTGCTGGACACCAGCTGTCCGGAGCAGCCCCGGGCGGCAATGTAGTATTGGGCGACGATGGATTCGTTGGGCACGAGGCAATTGGGATAGGCCAGCGTCACGCACAGCGCGTTGGTAATCCGGACGTTGATGTTGGACTGGGAATTGGCCAGTTCATTGGTCAGTTGGACCAGGGTTACCGCGGTCAGGCTGGAATGCGTCATGGTGTGGCTGGCGATCTCGTCTCCGTACGCGGCCGCGGCTTGCGCCTGGGACCAGGTAAAAGTGCCGACCCAGGTGTTGATCACGGTATTCAGGGTCAGTTTGAAACCTGCCGCATGGAACATGGGAACCGCGATGGCGTACTGGTTCGGTAAATTGTCATCAAACGTGTAGGTGATGGCCGCCGGGCGGAATCCTTCCCAGGTTCCGATTTCGTAGGGAGCGGCCACCGAACCGGCCCGGCTTACTGGCACAATGACCGCCGCAATCGAAAACCCAACCACTGAAGCCAAAAGAAATAAACGCCGGCCGGACTTTTTCATGACCTAAATACCATGAACTTGGAGGCTGACTTTGAACAGTAAAAATTCATGGAGAAACCTCTGATTTGCACCGTTTTCCACAATGGACCACGTCCAGTCACATTTCCGACTCATGACCGCTGCACATGTTCAAAAACTTGGCCTCGTCCAGAATCCTGATGCCAAGTTGCTGCGCCTTTTCCAGCTTGGAACCGGCCTCGCCGCCGGCGAGCACGAAATCGGTTTTTTTGCTGACGCTGCCGGTCACTTTGCCGCCGGCGGCCTCGATCCTTGCCGTCGCTTCCTCGCGCGTCATCGTCGGCAATGTGCCCGTCAGGACAAACGTCTTGCCGGCAAACACGGGCGCGCGGAGCATCGCTCCGCCAGTTCCGCCTGCGTCACTACCCGCGCGGAGCAATGCTCCGCGCTCCGGTTTGATGCCCAGCTCGCGGGTGCGGGCAAGGACCTTTTTGCCGGCGGACGACGCAAAATATTCCAGCACGCTCGCCGCCGCCACCGGCCCGACTTCGGACATCCGGGCTTTCAATCCGCCGGCTGCCAGCCGGGATTCAATTTCCACAATCTCCGCCTTGAGTTCGGCGTCGCGCTCTTCCCGCGTGGCCTTTTCGGCTTCGGTCTTCGGCGGGTTTTTGCGCGAGCGCGGGCTGATTTCGGCGCGTTCAGCCTCCTTCGCGCCCAGGTCGCGAACATCGCGCAGGACTTCGGATTGGGCCAGCGCGGCCAGCGAATCGTGCGTGGCGGCAAGTTGCTTGGCCGTGGCCTCGCCGACATCGGAAATCGCCAGCGCCTGAATCCAGCGCGAGAGCGGGGCGGTCTTGGCGCGTTCCAGTGCGTCCAGAACCTTCTTCGCGTTCTTCTCGCCGAACACGCGCGGCTCGTCGTCGGTGCCCAGATTCAATTTGCCGAGTTGTTCCAGTTTCAAATCGAAGAGGTCGAGCGGCTCCTTGACGAGGCCGCGCTCGACGAGTTTCTCCGCCACGATGCCGCCGAGCGATTCGATGTCGAGCGCCTTCCGGTAGGCAAAGTATTCGACGCGGCGCATGAGTTGCGCCGGGCAGCCGGCGATGTTCTGGCAGCGCCACGCCACTTCTTCTTCATCGGTAGGGACGCGCTGCTGCGCGTCCTGGCCGAGCGGCAGCTCGGCCCTACCCGTTTTGATTTTATCCTTTGCAATCGGCCCTTTGCAGACTGGGCATTTGCCGCCGACATGCTTGAACAAATCAAATTCCTTCGCGCCGGGCGGGCGCTTGGTCTTCACCACCTCGAACACCTCCGGAATCACCATCCCGGCCTTGCGAATGACCACAGTGTCGCCGATGCGGATGTCTTTGCGGCGGATTTCGTCTTCGTTGTGCAGCGTGGCGCGCGAAATCGTCGAGCCTTGCACGAAAACCGGCTCCAGCTCGGCCACGGGCGTGAGCACCCCGGTGCGCCCGACCTGCACGGTGATGGCTTTGAGCACGGTTTCGGCGGGCGTGATCCACGGGACCGGTTTGTGAACGATCGCGTAGCCCGGCGCGCGGGCGCGACCCGGGATGCGCGCCCAGTCCGCCAGCGTGTTGACCTTGAGCACAATGCCGTCGATTTCGTACGGCAACAGCCGGCGCAGGTCGCGGTCTTCGTTGTAGTGCGCCACCACCTTGTCCGCGTAAATTTTCAGGACCTCCTCGATGCCATGGCAGACCCACCAGAGTTTTTGGGTGGGCAGGCCGAAGCGGGCGAGCGTTTCCAGCATCTCGGAATGTCTCTTGAACTCGACACCTTCCACGGCACCGGTGGCGTAAAACACGGCTCGAATGGGGCGCTGGGCAACCAGTTTCGGGTCGAGCTGCTTGAGCGTGCCGGCGGTGGCGTTGCGGGCGTTGGGAAACGGTTTTTCTCCCTCGGCCTCGAGCTTTTTGTTGATGGCCTCGAATTCCTTGATGGCCATGTACGCCTCCCCGCGGACTTCGAGCAAGGCCGGGACGCTTTCCACAGCGTCCCTGATTTTACAAGTCTGGGACGCGGTGGAACGCGTCCCTGCCAGTTCCAACGGGATCGCTTTGACGGTTTTCAGGTTCGTCGTGATGTCGTCGCCTTCCGCGCCGTCGCCGCGCGTGACGCCGAGCGCGAGCTTGCCGTGGCGGTAGTGAACGCTGACGGACACGCCGTCCACCTTCGGTTCCATGACGTATTCGATTTTGCCGCGGCCCAGTTGTTTGCGGAGCGTCGCGTCGAAGGCGCGGAGTTCCGCCAGCGTGTTTTCGTCCTGGGCGCGATTCCGTTTCTCGCGATTGGGTTCCTCAGCGCTGGTCGGGTATTCTGCGGCTTCGACCTTGTCGAGCGACAGCATCGGCACGAGGTGTTTGACGCGGGCAAATTTCTCGCTGGGCGTGCCGCCGACGCGTTGCGTGGGCGACTCGGGCGTGACGAGGTCGGAAAATTGTTTCTCCAAATCCTGCAGTTCCTTGAACAGTTGGTCATACTCGCGGTCGGTGATGAGCTGCCGGCCTTCGACGTAGTAGGCGTGGTCGTGCCGGCGGATTTCCTCCGTCAACTGGGCGTGGCGTTTTCTGGCTTCCGGCAGCGTCATCGGGACAATTGTGCAACGACCCCGCGGGGAAAGGACAGTTTTTTTCCGCGGCCGTCGCGGCCGTGGTCATGCCGAGGTCAAATCTGCCCCGCGGCGGTCAGGCCACGATGAAGCAGATGAAACCGGCGATGCAGAGAAGGAAGAAGACTATGACTGCGCCATCAATCAGGCCAAACTGTGCCTCTTTCGAGTGGTTGGCCGGAACGAGCGCTGCATTGAATACATGGCTCTTCCCGCTGACGTTATATGCAATCCTGGTCACGCCCCCAAGTCGAGCATCAGGCGGGCCAGCAGCGCCGGAGGCAAAGTGAATTAAAACCTGACGCGGTTGGGCAGCGCAGGACAGGGTTTTGTCCCGGGATTTGACATCGAAAAGGGGGCCGCTGCGCCGATGTCAGGCAGGCTGTCCCAAAAAGCGGCGGAGCCGGGTAAGCATCACGGCGGCAAAGCGTTCGTAGGGGGCGAGCGCCCGGCCGTACAGCTTGGTTTCGTCAATCGCCTCCAACGTCATGGCAAAATCCAGATCATGAAACGCGCGGTTGCGTTTGATGCGGCGCAGCCAGCGGGTCAGGTCCGTGATTTCCTCGATTTCGTCCTTCGTGCCAGGATAGAACGAAATGCCCCACTCGGCGCGGTGAATGAATCCTTCGGCGTCGCGCCGGTTGGCGAACCACGGATCGCAGAGCAGCATGCAGACGGATTTGCCGGGGCGGGCGCCCAGCCGGTAAAAGACGATGGGCGCTTCGGCTTCGCAGAAATGGTTGAAGGCGATCTCGAGCGCATCGGGCGGCGGCGGCGTGAACCGGGTTTGAAACCCGAAATGGAATCCGCCCGGTTCGGTGCGGGATTTCTCCACGCAGAGATTTTCCGCGAAGATCCAGAGGAGGTCCGGGGCGAAACCGCGTTCGCCGAGCAGTTTCTGCCAGTCTTTCACCGCCGCCTCCAAGGATGGGCGTTTGAATTGCACAACTGAATTCATGTTGGGATTCTAACCAGTATTTTTCCGAAACCAATCTATAAATAATTTGATTCCGGTTTCAATCTTGATTTGCGGCTGGTAACCCAGGCGCGTCCGGGCCTTGGTGATGTCGGCATAAGTCACCGGCACATCGCCGGGTTGCAGCGGCTGACGGTCAATCATCGCCTGCTTGCCCAGCGCCGCCTCCAGCAGTTCGATGAGCCGGCGCAACGTCACCGTTTGCGATTCGCCCAGGTTGAAAATTTCAAATCCGAATTCCTGGCGCGTGCAGGCGATGATCCCGTCGAGCGTGTCGGTGATGTAGGTGTAGTCGCGCGCCATGCTGCCGTCGCCGAACACCGGAATGGGTTTGCCCGCGTGAATGAGCGTGGCGAATTTGCGGATGGCCAGGTCGGGTCGCTGGCGCGGACCGTACACCGTGAAGAAGCGGAGCATGGCCACATCCAGGCCGTAAACGTGGTGGTAAACGTGCCCGAGCGATTCGCCGGCGAGCTTGCTGGCCGCGTACGGCGAGATGGCGGAAAAGATCGGGTCGCTCTCGCTGAACGGCACCTTGGAATTCACGCCATAGACCGACGACGAGGAGGCAATGATGATCTTCTTGACGCCGGTTTTCCGGGCGGCTTCGAGAACATTGACGGTGCCTTCGACGTTCACCCGTTGGTAAAGTGCCGGCTCGGCCAGGCTGGGCCGGACGCCGGCGCGCGCCGCCAGGTGGATGACCTGGTCGAACTTCACGCTGCCGAACAATTCGTCGAGTGCGGCGCGATCGGTCAGGTCCCCGTGAACGAACTCGAATGGTTTGGCTCGCCCCGTGGAATCAGCCGGAAAATCTGCGGTTGCGTTTTGGGGCGAACTATTCCACGGGGCAAGCGATTGGATCTCTCGGAGGTTGCGGCGCTTGAGCTGCGGATCGTAGAAATCGTTGAGGTCATCGAGGGTCCAGACGGCGTGGCCATCGTGGAGCAGGCGTTCGCAGACGTGGGAGCCGATGAAGCCGGCGCCGCCGGTGACCAGAAAATTCATAGCCGAACGCTAGCAAGCAAAAAAGAACCTGTCGAGAGCGGAGGGAATCAGCGCCGTAGGCGCGGCATATTTGTAGTTGTCAGCGAAAAGCAAAATCAAGCTTCGTCAGGAGCGGCATATTCTGTTCACCTTCCCGATGATGTCACTCCTGACGGAGCTAAATCCGTTTTGGGATTTTGGAACTACAAAGATGCCAGTCCTACAGTCTTCTCGCCGCGGTTGGTCTCACAGCCCGTTCAGCACGTCAATCAACTGGCGCAGGCGGCCGTAATCGCGGCGGTTGAAGCCGAACGCGACACGGGCCAGGTCCAGCCGGTCGTTATCCTCGGTTTCCTCCGGCGTCGGCTTGATGACCTTGAAGGGCGCGCCAGTGACGATGTCGGTGAAGTCCTCGTTGATGGCCGCCAGGGCGGTTTCTGACGGCGCGTTTTTGAGCCGGATGACCAGCAGGTCCTTCACGAACCGGGTGGATTGAAAATTGCGGTAGAAGCGGGTGATGACTTTCACCGCTTCATCGGCGCTGTAGGTGATCTGGTAAAGATTCAGGTCGTCGGGCGCAATCAACTGGTCGCGGAGCAGGTGGTCCCGAACGTGGCGATCCCAGGTTTTCCAGTACGTGCCCCCGGGGGGCTCCACGAGCACGAGCGGCATGAGCTGGCTTTTGCCGGTCTGCATGAGGGTGAGCGCCTCGTAGCCTTCGTCGAGCGTGCCGAAGCCGCCGGGGAAGAGCACGATGGCGTCCGAGTGGCGGATGAAGATCAGTTTGCGGGTGAAAAAGTATTTGAAGGTGACGAGTTTCTTGTCCTCGGCGATGACTGGGTTGGCGGCCTGTTCCCACGGGAGGCGGATGTTGACGCCGAAACTTTTCTCGGTGCCGGCGCCTTCGTGGCCGGCTTGCATGATGCCCGGTCCAGCCCCGGTGATGACCATGAACCCGGCCTGGGCGATCTTGCGCCCGAAATCCACCGCTTGCTGATATTCCGGCTGGTCGGACTGGGTGCGGGCGGAGCCGAAAATGGTGACCTTGCGGGTGCCGGCGTAAGGGGCAAAAAGCCGGAAGGCATAGCGCAACTCGCGCAACGCGGTCTGGATGACCCGCACGTCGCCGGTGTCCTTGACATCGGCCAGCAGCTTGAGGGCGTTCTCGACGATATCGGTTACTTCGCTTTCGTTATGGCCGCCGCCCTTGAACGCGATGAGTTCCTGGATGCGGCGTTGGAGTTCGGGATCGGCCGGCTTGGCCGGTCGTTTGGTCTTAATCATTCGAGCAGGATATCTTAACGGCGGACAAAAGCAATGGCCTGCTTTTGCGGGTAGTGTCCTGAGTTGGGTGGACGGAGCGCGGCGAGTGCTCCGCGAGAGTCTGAAACCGCCATTACCCGCAGAGCCATGCTCTGCGCTCCGCAGATCAGGCACCACCCTTTTGCGCATTGACAAGGCCGGGGCAAACCCTCAAACTTAATGCCCATTTTGCGAGCACCGCCCGTGTGCGGTTAACCTCGCCCCCGGAAAGGAAGTGAGTTGCGTTGACCGAAATACGATTGAAAAAAGGCGAACCCGTGGAACGCGCATTGCGGCGACTGAAGAAAAAAGTCGACCGCGAGGGGACCCTCAAGGTCGTGCGCAATCACCGGCATTTTGAAAAGCCGAGTGAAAAGCGCCGGCGCAAGGAAAAGGCCGCCCGGTTTTCCGCGATGCTTAGCGCGCGCTACGCGGACATGTGATTCGTTAAACCGTTGAATGGTTAAATCGTTAAATCGTTGCGCCGTCGCGGCGGTTTAACGATTCTTCATTTCACCATTCGACGGTCCAACGTTTTAACGTTTTAACGAAATGTATTCGCTTTCCACCTGCTGGAATTCCCGGCGCCACACGGATGGCCGGGCCATGCTGCGCGAGATTCGCGAGCTCGGCTTTGCGTACGCCGAACTCAGCCACGGCATTCGCCTGGGCCTGGTGCCCGGCGTGCTCGAGGCCGTGGAGGCGGGGGAGATCAAAATTTCCAGCCTGCACAATTTTTGCCCCTTGCCCATGGGCGTGAACCATGCCTCGCCCAATCTCTACGAGTTTTCCGACGAGCGCCCGCGCGAGCGCGAGCTGGCGGTCAAGTACACGCTCAAGACGCTGGACTTCGCCCGGCGCGTCCGGGCGCCGGTCGTGGTGCTGCACCTGGGCAGCCTCGAGATGAAGGATTACACCGGCAAGCTCAGCGCCTTGCTGGAGCGCGACGGAACACGAACGCCCCGGTATGAAAAGTTGCGGGCCGAGGCCGCGGCGGTGCGTGAAGCCCGGAAGGCCAAGGCCCTCGAGCGAGTCAAGGCCACGCTTCAACAGGTCCTGCCGGAAGCGGAAAAGCATGGGCTCAAGCTCGGCATCGAGAACCGGCAGGGACTCGAGGAAATCCCGCTGGACGGCGACTTCGAGCATTTCTTCCGCGAGTTTGACAGTCCAAACGTAGTTTACTGGCATGACGTCGGCCACGCCCAGATCAAGGAGAACCTCGGCTTCCTCCAGCATGTGCCGCATCTGGAATCGTTGAGCGGACGGCTGGCGGGATTTCACATTCACGACGTCGTGTTTCCCGCGGCGGACCATGCCCCGCCCGGGGAAGGCAAGGTTGACTTTGCCGCGTTGAAGCCGCTGGTGAAGCCGGGCCACATCAAGGTCTTTGAACTCAGCCCGATGCTCCCGGTGGAGGCGGTCAAACGAGGCGTGGCCCACGTGAAGGCGATCTGGGGTGACGAATGAATGGTCGGCGCGGATGCTGCAGGGCTTGACAGTCGGCCGGGCACGGAAAAGAATAATCAAGCCGATAAGCCAGCTTAGCTCAGCGGTAGAGCAACGGTTTTGTAAACCGTGGGTCGTCGGTTCAATCCCGACAGCTGGCTCCACTTTCCCCTGGCCGATTTCCCCTGGATGCGTCGCCGACGAGGCTTCAAAAGCTAAAACGTTGAACGGCGGGCCGTCCGCGATTGCGATGTAAAGGCGATTTGACTAGTTTGCGCCAATGG
>DATJOW010000186.1:0-27981 GCA_035506715.1 Candidatus Acidiferrum sp.
CGCGCGCATCCGCAATTTGAAGACCCGCGAGGAAGTCGTCGCCGGCGCCAACGACGTGGCGAACCATTTGGGATGATCGGCCGTTCATGACCTTTGCGTCCAATCGCCTCGGCGTCGTGGCGGGTGACATCACCCAACAACGCGTGGACGCCATCGTGAATGCGGCCAACACCTCGTTGCTCGGCGGGGGCGGGGTCGATGGCGCGATTCATCGCGCCGCGGGTCCGGAGTTGCTCGCCGAATGCTGCACGCTGAATGGCTGCGCCACCGGCCGGGCCAAAATCACCCGGGGCTATCAACTGCCGGCGCGGTGGGTCATTCACACAGTCGGTCCCGTCTGGCACGGCGGCGGGCACGGTGAGGATGAGCTGCTCGCAAGCTGTTACCGAAGCTGCTTCGCGCTGGTCGAACAATACGGCCTCAAGACCGTCGCGTTCCCGTCCGTCAGCACCGGCGCTTACGCCTTCCCCATGGACCGGGCAGCGCGGATTGCCGTGCGCGAGACGAAAATTTTTCTCGGCCGGAATCAGACGGTGGAGCAGGTGACGCTGGTCTGCTTCGGCGCTGTGGCGCTGGCGATCCACCAGGCGGCATTGGTCGAGGCGGGAATCGCGTAGCGTTGGGGTTGCGCCCAATTTTCGAGCCACAAACTCGACGCGACAAATTTAATCGTGGCCGGTCAGTCATTCAACCCCTCAAGGACCAGCAGGATGAGGGGATTGGTCTCGAAGGTAAACGGCTGGGCGCTGACGCGCACACTGACCTTCGCGGGCGCGCCCTTGAGCATGAGCTCCATCTCCGTCCACCGCCGGGTGACTCGCCGCCCTGCCGCCGCGGCCTGGACGGATTCCCGCACCACGCAATTCTTGCACGCGGCGGCGTGGCCGCACCCTTCCGGGCTTTCCGTCGCATGCAGGCAATGCCATACCTCGCCGCCTCGCCGGTCCAGCATCGCCGGCTTGTCCGATCCCAACAGCCGGGCGGCCGCATTATTGAATTCCAACACGCTCACGTCCTGGTCCACCACAAAGACCGGCAACGGCATAGCCTCGAACAACACCCGGTGCAGTCCTTGGTCCAAAAACTGAACAGCAATCCGGTTCATGATAAATCCAACTTATCACACCGGCTCGAAATCTGAAACAAAAAAGTTCTTCCTTCCGGCGGTGGCCGGCGCAAAGGCGTGCGCTGTATCCGGGGACAGATCCCGGCTCCGGCCAAAAAAATTGCGGGGCCGGAGCCCCGCGTGAATGGTCTCCGCCGGCCGATTATTTGCCGGCGGGTTCGGCGGTGGTTTTCTCCTCTTTTTCGCGCACCAGGGTCGCCCCCTTGCCGAGGCGCTTGCGCAGATAGGTCAGCTTGGCGCGGCGGACTTCGCCTTTGCGCTCGACTTCGATCTTGTCCACCCGCGGCGAATGCAGCGGGAAAACGCGCTCCACCCCTTCGCCGTAGCTGATGCGGCGCACGGTGAAGGTTTCATTCAGGCCGTGGCCGCGCTTGCCGATCACCACCCCGGCGAAGACCTGGATGCGTTCCTTGTCGCCTTCCACCACCTTGGTGTGCACGCGCACGCTGTCGCCCACCGCAAAGTCGGTTTTGTCTTTGCGATACTGCTCCGATTCAATTTTTTCAAGTAATGCCTGGTTCATAAAAATTTTGAGTTGTGATTTTTGAATTTTGAGTTGGTCGCATTAAACTCTAAACTCAAAACTCATAACTAAAAACTACTGCATCAAATCCGGCCGGCGCTCTTTCGTCCGCCGCTTCGCCTGCTCCCGGCGCCACTTCTCGATCTCGGCGTGGTGGCCGGATACCAGCACGTCGGGGACCTTCATCCCGCGAAATTCCGCCGGCCGCGTGTACTGCGGATACTCGAGCAGCCCGTGGCTGAAGGACTCGTCGTGCGCGCTCTCGTCGTCGCCCAGCACGCCCGGCAACAGCCGCACCACCGCGTCAATCACCACCATCGCCGGCAGCGCGCCGTTCGTCAGCACGTAATCACCGATGGACAACTCGTCGTCCGCCAGCGTCTCCCGCACGCGCTCGTCAAAGCCTTCGTAATGTCCGGTGACCAGCAGCAAATCCTCCTGCTGCGCCAGTTCGCGCGCGATGGCCTGGCCGAACGGCCGGCCGGCCGGCGAGAGCAGGATCACGCGTGTCTTCTCCCGCCGTAAACCTTCGACGGCTTCAAAGAGCGGTTCCGGCTTCAGGAGCATGCCCGGCCCGCCGCCGAACGGCCGGTCATCCACCGTCTTGTGCCGGTCGTGCGCCCAGTCGCGCAGGTTGTGGATTTTCAGGTCCAGCAAGCCTTTTTTTCGCGCGCGCTGGATGATGCTTTCGTCCAGCGGCCCGGCGAACATCGCCGGAAACAAAGTGAGCACGTCAATTCTCACGTTTCATCCTCGTGCTCGTCCTCGTGCTCGAATCGACCGAGGAAGAGGCGGCGGGCGATTAAGATCTTCTCCCGTCCTCGACAATTTCCACCGCGCACCGCAGTCCCTTCTTGGCGCTGCCCGCCTGCAGCAGCGACCGGATGGCGTTGATGGTTACCCCCTGCCGGCCGATGATCTTGCCCACGTCCGAAGGGTCGAGGCGCAACTCGTAAACCGTCATGCCCGCGCGCTCCACCGGCGTGATGTTCACCGCGTCGGGATGCTGCACGAGGCCTTTGACGACGTATTCCAAAAACGCCTGCATTGCGTCAAATATCAAATGAATCAAGCGGCCGCGGCGGCGGCCTTGCCGGCCTTCTTGATCAGACTGGCGACGGTTTCGCTCGGCTGAGCGCCGTGGCTGACCCAGTAACGGGCGCGGTCGAGATTGAGCGAGAAATTGTCGCCCTTTTTGAGCGGCTGATACGTGCCCAGCTCCTCGATGAACTTGCCGTCGCGCGGACTGCGACCGTCAGCCACGACAATGCGAAACACCGGGGCATTCTTGGCCCCGACGCGTTTCATGCGGATTTTTACTGCCATAATTTTGTCAAAAGAGCCGTGAATTTAGCCGGCCAACGGCTCATTGGCAAGTCTTGATTTAAACAAAAAACGCCGCTTGCCGCCGGCATCATTCGCTGGTTTGCTGTTGGGGTGAACCGGCCTTATGAGGAAATGCTGGACGGCGCCTCACTGCCGCGCTCGGCCCCAGGCCTGCGCCACGAGGCGATTTGTGACCGTTTGCATGAGCTCATGACGGCCAGTGTCGCCAACCTCGCGGCCATCCGGTTGCTCGGCGTCCGGGAGCGGGTCCGCATTACGCGAACCACGACGCTGTGCCCCGACCTGGCGCTGGTCATGTCCGCCACCGGCAAACTCTGGCTGGCCGTGGAAATCGTCAGCACCGAGGATCACCGCGCGGATACCGTCATCAAAAAACAAATTTACGAGGACATCCGGGTGCCGCGCCTGTGGATGGTGGACCCGCGCTACGACAATGTGGAGGTGTACCACAGCACGGAATGGGGCCTGGCGCTGAAAGGCATCCTGGCCGGCAGCGAGGTATTGGCGGAAGCGCTGATTCCCGAATTTCAAATCGTCGTCGCCGAACTTTTTGCCGCCGTTCCCCGGATCCATTAATCCGCAGGTTTCGCGCGCTTTCGGCGGGTATTAACGTGATTGAACGAAAGCATGGCCGCCTTGTCGAATGCTACAAGAACCGTACGAAAGGATAATCAATGAAAAAGACCATGCTGTTTCTCGCCGTCGCCAGCGGTTTGTTCCTGGCGGTCTCCGCCTCGCGCCTGATCGCGGCGGACACTGATGCCAGCAAGGAAGTCACCATCACCGGCTCCATGGTCTGCGGCAAATGCACGCTGCACGAAACCAAGGAATGCCAGAACGTCGTCCAGGTCGAAAAGGACGGCAAGACGGTCAATTACTACCTCAAGGAAAATGAAGTGAGCAAGACGGCGCACGGAGCGGTCTGCCACGGTGATGCCGAAAAGGTGACGGTCACCGGCACCGTCAAGGAGAAAGGCGGCAAGCAGGTGCTGACGCCGACGAAGATTGAACCGGTCAAATCGTAAATTAATTGGGTTGTTGGCTGTTGGACCGTTGAATCGGGGAACCGATTCAACGGTTTGACCTTTAATACCCGTTACAGTTTGAAATTGCATCATTATCGCAGTGGTAGGGCGTGCACTCCGTGCGCGCCGTTCCCTGCGACGGGCAGAGGACTGCCCGCCCTACCAATAGTGCAGTTTAAAAGTAAAAATGATATAATCCCCCCGGCTTCCGCACCGCGCTAGGGGTGGATCAGGCGGAAGAACCGGTTTCCGCCCGAAGCCGGATTGGTCACATAGTTTTGCCCATTGAGCACGACGGGTCGGGCGCCGGCGGGGACCCAGTTTGTGGCGGGCAGATTGGTGGCGGACTGGAGGCTGAAGGTCTGGATCGGGACCGGCCAGGTTAGGGTGGCGACGTGATTGGACAGTGACACGGCGAGTCTCGGGACGAGGACCGAAGCGAAGCGGCCGACCCGGATGGTGTGGTTTTGCGTATCCGCCACGTAGACGTTGCCGGCATCATCCACGGCGACGCCGTACGGGGAGTTGAATTGCGCGTTGGTGCAGTAACCGTCGGCGCTGCCGGCAGTGAAATCCCTTCCCGCCAGGGTGATCGTCGAGCGCTGAGGCGTGATTTCTCGAATCAAGTCGTTGCCGGTGTCCGCCACATAGACGTTGCCGGTGCCATCCACGGCGACGCCCGAAGGCCAACGCAGCGGCACGGTCAGCTTGTCGTTGCTGCCGTAGCCATCGCCGGAGCCGGAAACGCCGGTCTGGCTGGCGAGGGTAGTGACGATCCAATTGGTGCCCGTGGCATCGGGCGTGATTTTGCGGATGGAGTTGTTCAAGGAATCCGCCACATAGATATTGCCGGAGGCGTCCAGCGCCAGGCCGCCGGGATTATTGAAGCGTGCGTTGGCGTTGGTGCCGTCGGTGGTGCCGGTGCCGCCCGCCAGACCGGCCAGGGTGGTCACCACCCAGTTCCCGCCCCTCGGCGTGATCCTCCGGATGGTGCTGTTTGCCGAATCTGTCACGTAAAGATTCGTGGCGCTGTCCACAGCGATGCCCCAGGGATAATTAAACCGGGCGTCGCCGTTCGTGCCGTCGGCACTCCCGGGGACTCCAAGGGTTCCGGCCAACACCGTCACGCTGCCCCCCGGAGTGACTCTTTGGATGACATGATCGGATGTATCCACGAAATAGACGTTGGACACCACGTCCACCGCGACTCCTTCCAGCCCGTAAAATCCCTGGACGATGGTGCTCACCACACCGTCGGGAGTCAGCTTGCGGATCGAGCCGTTGCCGTAATCGGCGACATAAACATTGCGCCGGGCGTCCGTGGCGAGGTTAATCGGGTAATAAAACTGCGCGTTGGTTCCGGTGCCATCGGCCGAACCGCCGTTGGTGGCCTGGCCGGCCAGCGTGCTAATGACGAGGCCGGAATTGACGGTCAGGGTTGCGGCCGGCGAGCTGGTGACGCTGCCGGTGCTGTTGGTGACCAGACACCGGAACTGGTCCCCGTTCATGGCGAGCTCGGTCACGTTGACGGCCAGATTGGACGTACCCGAACCGCTGTAGCTGCCGGCGTCCGACAGGACACTCCAGGCGGGACTGCCATTGGCTTTTCGTTGCCATCGAAAAGCCGGCGCCGGATTGCCCCGGGCCTGGATCGGGAAAACCGCCGTCGTTTCCAGCCACGCGGTCTGGCTGGCGGGCGGGCTGGTAATTACGGGAGCGAGCAGGCCAAAAACAATCTGCACGTCCCGGTATTCGTTGGGCGCCACGCCGCCGGCGGCAAGGGGGTTGACGGTGATCGCCGCCGCCGCATCCGTGAAGCTCGCGCCCGTGGCCAGGGCGGCATCCTGGTCGCTGCTGCCCGGCGTGGTCATGTCGAGCAGATCGTTCGCGCGGTTGTAGTTGTAACCCCAGATGATATAGACGCCATTGGTCATGGACGCGTTGCCGGTGAAATTGCGCCGGCACCCGATCCAGTAGTTGTGCGTGCTGTCTTTGAAGATCTTGAGCCCCAGGGTTTCGCCCCGGGCGGCCAGATAGTTGTCGTGGTCAAACGCATAAACCCGGTAGGTGCCGCTGGTCGTCACCGTCACCAACTGCGTCGAGTCAATCCAGCCAAGGGTGCTTTTGAACCAGGGGTTAAAATCCGTCTGCTGGCTGTTCGCGTAATTGGCGCCCATGGTGTCGAAGTCGTCCCCGTACTCCACGCTCGAGCCGCTCGGGCTGATCGGATTCCCATCGCTGACCTGCCAGAGATTGCCGTGCCACAGTCCGTAAGTGTGGCCCAACTCATGCGCGATGACCCGGAAATCATACTCGCCGTTGCACCAGATATCCGGTCCGCCGACCTGGGCCATGCCCCCATACGTGATCTTGGATCCGGAAATGCCGCTGAGGTTGGCAAAGACCACGATGATCCGGTCGTAGTTGGTCAGGGTGTAGTTGGCGGCCGCCGCGGTCTGCGCATCGGAATGCAACTGGTAATCGGCGCCGTTCGTGGCGTAATAAGCCGCCGCCTGCGGCAGGCGATAGACCAGGGCGGTGACAGTGTTGGTCACGCTGGTGAGCTGGAAGGAACTTTTCAGATAAAACGGGCTGATCTGCGTGTCGGACAGGTTCTGAATCGTCGCCGCCGAGTAGGGAAAGTTGGTCAAGTCCGGGAAATCCACGCGGATGACCAGGACATTTTTGCCGCCACCCGTCCACGGCGTAGTCAGATCCAGCGGTTGTGCCTCGCCGGAAGCGCCGGAGTCGTCGCTGTCCTCCATAATTGCGGTTGCCGTCCGCAAGGGGTGGGGGCCGAGGCCCGTCTCGGCCGCTTCCAGCCGGGCTTCGACGCGCCGGAGTTGTTCGCGGGAGGCAAAACGGTAAAGCTGGTCTCCCATTTGGCCCAGGATCAGCGGCAGATTGGTCGCCTGCTGCGCAGTGCTTCGCAGGTCAACCATCGGCCGGGCCGGCGTCGCAGTCTCATCCGCCTCGAGTTCGCGCAAGGCATCCTCATGCACCGCCATCACGCCGTCGATCGCCACGCCGTGGAGTGGAATGCCGAATTTCGTGGTTTGCCCCAGCCGCCGGCCATAGACCCAAGCGCGGTAAGTTCGACCGTTGAGCCGGACCAATCTCTGGATGGGTTCCACCGCGGGCCCGTTGGTGGCGCGCAGGACCCCGAGCACGGAGAAGTCGCCGATGCCCGAAACGCGGGGTTCCAGTTCCGCCAGAATCTCCCCGGGCAATTGGTCGCGGACGGGCGCCGGGACCGCCGCGGCCAGCGCCATTTCGGGGTCGCGTTCGATCAAATCGGCCAGCAACGCGCGCCGCTGTTTTGCCAACCCCACGCCTTCCGCCACCAGCCCGGCTCTTGCCGCCGGGCTGGCGGCGGCTTGATAGCGACCGGCCCAGGACTGAAAAGCGGCCAGCTCGGGCCGGGGCTGTTCCCGTCCCCATGCCGATGCGTATGCCGCGGGCTTCGCGCTTGCCGGCGGTGCGGGAGTCTCACCGGCGTTCTGGGCGTTCAAATCGAGGTTGGGCCAAAGCAGGGAGCCGACCAGAACCAGCCAGGCAGGTGGAACCCGGCTTGAATGCGTTTTCATAGGCCAGACGGGTTGAAATACGGTGTGGCCTGATTGTCCACCTCGGACGGGGAAAAGTGAAACAAAAAAGGTTAAATTTCCAAGCGGTTGATCCGGCGCCGATTGAACCGGACACACTCGTCGTATTTCACGCCCGTGCCCCCGAAAATATCCAGCGCCGAGCCGATGGTCAGGTCGATCCGGCCCCGGCCCAACCGGGTGACCTCCTCGAGATCCGTCAACGAGCTGGCGCCGCCGGCGTATGTCGTCGGGATCGGTGTCCATTGGCCGAGCTTTTCCACCAATTCACGGTCGATGCCCCGGCACAGGCCTTCCACGTCCACCGCATGCACGAGAAACTCGGCGCAGCTTCCGGCAAGCTGCTTTAATGTCTCCGGTGCGATGGCCGTGTCCGTGAACTTCTGCCAGCGATCGGTGACCACAAAGTAGCCCTCGACCCTCGACCCTCGACCCTCGACTTTCTTGCGGCAGCTCAAATCCAGCACCAGCCTTTCCTTGCCGATGGCCCTGACCAGTTCGTCCAGCCGGCTCCAATCCACGCGCCCTTCGCGAAAAACCCAGCTCGTGACGATGACATGTGACGCCCCGACATCGAGCCAGCCGCGGGCATTCGCAGCATTCATGCCGCCGCCGATTTGCAACCCGCCCGGAAACGCGGCCAGCGCGGTGCGCGCTTCGGCTTCGTTGCCAGGTCCGAGCATGACGACGTGGCCGCCAGCCAGTCCATCGCGTTTGTATAGTTCGGCGAACCACGCAGCCGGGCGGTCGGAGACAAAGTTCGTGCGCGGGCCGTCGGCGCCGAGGGTGCCGCCGACAATTTGCTTCACCTTGCCCTCATGCAGGTCTATGCACGGACGAAACATGCGTCAATTTATGATTTACGATTTACGATTGACGAGAATTTTCTGGCTCTGCGCAAGTCGATCCGCGCTAGCTGGAAGTTTGGGGTGCGGACATGTCCGCGTCCCGCCTCGCGGGACGGCCGCGTGTCGCCGCACTCCAAATCCGCAATTCGCGATCGACAGTCCGAGATCGAAAGGCCGCGCTTGTCAATTTCCAGCAAAGGAATTATTGCCGAGATATTAAACGGAAACCGCTCAACCAATTTTTCCACATGGATTATACAAATTAGATGATGCTGGTGTCTATAAAAGTGAACCGCAACTGATGAGCCAGAAGCCTGCCATAATCCTGCTAATCGCGCTGGTCTTGATTGGTTCTGCCGGTTGCAGCAAAGACAAAGCGTTCCGTGAAGCCATCTACAGCGGTGATGCGGAGACAGTCCGGGCGCTGCTAAAATCACATCCTGACTTGGTTTCCAGCAGAAACGATTTCGGCAGAACGCCGTTATTTGTTGCGGTTGAAAAAGGCAATATGGCAGTGGTGGAACTCTTGTTGACCAATAGGGCTGATGTGGACGCAAAGGACAACCGTGGTACAAGACCTCTGCTTGTTGCATCGCTTCTCGACAATCTGGAAATGGTGAAGTTGTTGTTAGCGCGCGGTGCCGATATCAATGCCAGAGGTGACATGGGTATGACGCCTTTGCTTTGGGCGACGATAAACCGTAACAAGAGCATGATGAAATTACTCTTAACGAACGGAGCCAATGCAAATACCACGAACAGTGAAGGCTGGACACCTCTGCACATGGCTGCTCATGATGTGAAAATGGCAGAATTGCTTCTAGCCTACAAAGCTGAAGTCAATTTCAAAGACAGAAATGGCCAAACTCCATTGTTTTACAGTGGTCGTCCTTCTTCTGCAGAATTATTGCTGGCCCACGGTGCAGATGTGAACACTAGTGATAACGAAGGCGATACACCTTTGGGAAAGGCGGCGGAAGAAGGTTTGATAGATGTGGTGAAATTGTTGCTGGCAAACCATGCTGAAGTTAACGCCAAAGGTGTCCACGGCGGAACACCTTTGTATTGGGCTGCGCTTTCCGGACACAAGGATGTTGTTGAAATGCTTTTGGCTAACAAAGCCGATGTGGATGCAAAAAGTAACGATGGAAGAACGCCTTTGTACGCCGTAACGCTTTGGGGACATGCGGATGTCGCCGAAGTCTTGCTGGCTCATGGGGCTGATGTGAATGCCCGGGATAACCAAGGACGGACGCCTTTGCATGGGGTGGCCTTATCGAATTGGATTCATCGCGATGTGGCTGAAGTGCTGTTGGCGAACAAGGCCGATGTCAACGCCAAGGACAATGAAGGCAAGACACCACTAGACTTGGCGGCCGCCAACGGTCACCCGCACTTGGTTGATCTTTTGCGCCAGCACGGCGGCCACGAATAAATTTGTTGTTTCTCCAGCACGCTCCCGCTTCCCGCCTCGACAAATCGCCGGTATTTCCTACATTATCGGCAAGGTGATTTCGTTTGGGGTGGTTGAAACATCCGCGTCAATCGTAAATCGTCAATCGTAAATCATAAATGAACCAGCCATTGGTCATTGCCGGGAGGACGTTCCGTTCGCGCCTCATCATGGGCACGGGAAAATTTTCCGCGCCCGAAGCCATGCGCGATGCGCTCGCCGCCAGCGGCGCGGAGATGGTCACCGTCGCCCTCCGCCGGGCCGACTTGAGCGGCAAAAACGATCCTTTTGCGAATATCCTGGAATTCATCGACCCCAAAAAATTCCTCCTGCTGCCCAACACGAGCGGCGCCATGAACGCCGAGGAAGCCGTCCGTTTGGCGCGCCTGTCTGCTGCCGCCGGTTTGCCGAAATGGGTCAAGCTCGAAATCCATCCGGACCCGCGCTACCTGTTGCCCGATCCGGTGGAAACGTTCAAGGCCGCTGAAATTCTGGTGAAGGATGGTTTCACTGTCTTGCCTTACATCAACGCCGACCCCGTGCTGGCCAAACGGTTGCAGGACGTCGGCGTGGCCACCGTCATGCCGCTCGGCTCCCCCATCGGCTCGAACCGCGGCATTCAAACGCGCGACCAAATCCGCGTCATCATCGAACAGGCCACGGTGCCGGTGGTGGTGGATGCGGGCCTCGGCGCGCCAAGTCACGCGGCGGAAGCCATGGAAATGGGCGCCGACGCCGTGCTGGTGAACACGGCTGTCGCGGTGTCCAGTGACCCGAATCGAATGGCGGCGGCATTTAAAATGGCGGTCGAGGCCGGTCGCGCCGCGTACGAATCCGGCTTGGCGGCGCAGCAGGAAACCGCGAGCGCCACCAGCCCGTTGACGGCATTTTTGGATTGATTGAAAACCACTAATCCGCGCTAATCATCGCTGATGCTTCGAAAAGATTGGCGCCGATTAGCGGAGATTAGCGGTTAAAAATTATGAGCGCAAAAATCCTGTCGAATTCGCGGGCGCGGCAAATCCTGAAAGCCGCCGCCCGAACCCGCGTGCTGGTGCTGGGCGACGTGATGCTCGACCAGTTCATCTGGGGCGCGGTCTCGCGCATCTCGCCGGAGGCGCCCGTGCCGGTGGTGGAGTTCGAGCGCGAGAGTTTCATGCCCGGCGGCGCCGCCAACGTCGCGCGCAACCTCACCGCGTTCAACGTGGCCGTGGAAATTTTCGGCGCCATTGGCACCGACGAGGCCGGGCTCCGCCTTAAAACCCTGATGCGCCAGCAAAAAATCGGCTGCGGCGGCCTGGTGGCGCAGGCCGGGCGGCATACCAGCATCAAAACCCGCATCGTGGCGCACAAGCAGCAAATGGTCCGCATCGACCGCGAGACCCGCGATGGACTGGATGCAAAGCAGACCAGCCGCCTGCTCGCGGCGTTCAAGGCAAATCTGGCCGGGGCGGACGGCGTCATCGTGGGCGATTACGGCAAGGGGGTGGTGACCCAGCCTTTGCTGAACGAGATCAAAGTCCTGTGTCGCGCCCGCGGCCTCTGGCTCAGTTTCGATCCCAAGCCTGTCCATCGGCTGAACCTGAGCGGTCTTTCTCTCATCACCCCGAACCGCAAGGAGGCGTTTGAGCTGGCCAATCTGCCGGACGAAGCGCGCCACGCCCATCCGCTGGCGGATCACAACCTCCTGCTGGCTGCCGAACGGCTGCTCAACGAGTTGCGGCCGGCAGTGCTGCTGATCACGCTCGGCGAGCTGGGCATGCTGCTCTGTCAGCGCGGGCGGAAACCATTTCACATTCCCACGGTGGCCCAGGAAGTGTTCGACGTGTCCGGCGCCGGCGACACCGTCATTGCCATGTTCACCCTGGCCATCGCCGCCGGCGCGTCGCCCCTGGAAGCCGCGGTTTTGTCCAACCACGCCGCCGGCATCGTGGTCGGCAAAGTCGGCACCGCCACGACCAGTCCGGAGGAACTGGTGAAAAGCTTTGCGAGGTAGGGACCGTGCGCCGCGCGGTCCGGACGCCGCCGCGCGGCGTCCCTGCCATCGAGAAATGAGCACTTCCAAAATCACCGTTGAAGCCATTCGCGCCATGAAACGTCGCGGCGAGAAAATCGCCGCCCTCACGGCGTATGATTATCCCACCGCGAAGCTGCTCGACGAGGCGGGCATCCCGCTGATTCTGGTCGGGGATTCGGTCGGGATGGTGGTCCTGGGTTATCCGGACACCACGCACGTGACGATGGCTGACATGGAGCATCATGTCCATGCGGCGGCGCGGGTCAAGCCGCGCGCGCTGCTCGGGGCCGACCTGCCGTATCGCAGCTACGAGACCGAGGCGGAGGCGCTGAACAATGCCAAACGTTTGGTGGCCGCCGGCGCGGCATTCGTGAAAGCTGAGGGCGGACGGGCGATCCTCCGACAGGTCCGGGCGATCGTGTCCGCGGGGATTCCGTATTGCGGGCATCTCGGCATGTTGCCGCAGCACGTGCTGGAGGAGGGCGGCTATCATGTCAAAGGCAAGAACGAGCCGGAGCACCAGGCCCTGCTGGAGGATGCCCGGGCCCTCGCCGAAGCCGGAGCGTTTGCCATCGTGCTGGAATTGGTCGCGTCGCCGGTGGCCGCGGAAGTAACCCGCGCCATCCCCATTCCCACCCTGGGCATCGGCAGTGGCGGCGATTGCGATGGACAAATTCTGGTGACCCATGACTTGATTGGCTTGTTCCCCTGGTTTACCCCGCGCTTTGTGAAGTCCCGGCGGCAGACGGGCGCGGAAATCAAGGCGGCGGTGACGGAATGGAAGCGGTCGCTGGAATAGTCGGATCAACCAGGCTGTGACATCGTCCTCGCCCCCGATCCTGGCGCCGGAATTCCGGAACCGGGAAATCATCCCGCGCGTACAACTTTTCGCTGTTGCCAGTGTTCAGGAAAGGTAAAATCATTTCATATGGATTTGGACTCACTGATTGCCGCGGCGGCGGCCAACGGCGCGAGTGATTTGCACTTGGAGGCGGGAATGCCGGCGGCCGTGCGTGTGCGCGGCGCGCTCCAGGTGACGGGTGAGCCCATCGCGCCACGCACCCTGGCGGACATCGCGCGGCGGGTCATCGGCGAGGAACAATGGCCGGTGTTTCTGGAACGCCGATCCTATGATTTGTCCAAAACCATCCAGGGCGTCCGTTGCCGCCTCAACGTTCTGCAAACGGCGCGCGGGGTGGGGCTGGCGATTCGATTGCTCGCCCCGTTTCAGGCCACGGTGGAGAAGCTCAACCTGCATCCCGACCTCAAAAAACTCGTCAAAAACACGCATGGCCTGATCCTGGTCAGCGGTCCGACCGGCTGCGGCAAGTCCTCAACCCTGGCGGCGCTGATCCAGGAAATCAACCTCACCGAAACCCGACACGTTGTTACGGTGGAAAGCCCCATCGAATATGCCTTCCGACCCCGCCGCGCTTACATCCGGCAACGGGAGGTCGGGCGGGACACCCCCAGTTTCGAGCAGGCACTGCTGGATGCGTTGCGCGAGGACCCAGACGTGCTGATGGTGGGGGAGATGCGCGACCCGGAAACGATGCGCCTGACGCTGAGCGCCTCGGAAACCGGCCATCTCGTAGTGGCCACGGTGCATTCCGCGACCTGCGCCGAAGCCCTGCAGCGCGTGGCGTCAGCCTTTTCTCCGGAAATTCAAGGCGCCGTGTGCGCCCAACTCGCCGATTGTCTGGTGGCCGTCATCTCGCAGCGGCTCCGGTTCCGGCCCGACCTGAATATCCGCGTGCCCGAATGTGAAATCCTGGTGGCGACGCACGCGGTGAAGAACTTCATCCGCACGCGCGAGTTTTTTAAAATCATTTCCGCCATCGAAACCGGCGCCGACCACGGCATGTGGAGCTTCCAGCGGTATGCCAAATGGCTGGACACGCGCACCAATTTTTATGTTCCCGGCCGGGATGCCGAACCGCCGGACAGCGAGCCGGCCGAAACGTCCCCGGCTGACGCACCGTTGCCGCCCATCGCCGCCGCTCCCAAAATCGAAAAGAAAGGTGGGACGACCAAACCGTCTGCGGGAACGCCGGCCGGCCGTCGCATTGAAATTGAGCCGGTGGAAGGCGGATTCGGCAAAATTCTCAAAAAGCCGGAATCATGAGTGGTCTAGCCAAGGCCTTATCAATCAATGCCGCGCTCGGGTTGCTGCTCGCCCCGTGCTGGACGGGTTGTGTCACCGAAGCGCAGGCCAACGCCCGCGCCAAGGAGGCATATCTGGCCGGGCAGAAAGCGGCGTTGGCGTCCATTGCCGGGGAGGGAAAAATGGTTGTGATTGTGGGACCGGTGGAACATCCCAACGTGCCGTGGGTGGAGGGGTTGACCCTGGCTCAGGCGGTGGCCACCGCCAATTACATCGGGCACCGCAACCCGCGGCATATCGCCATCAGCCGCGAAGGCGTGGATATTGCCATCGATCCGCGCGACCTGCTCAATGGCCGCGTGGTGCTGCTTCAGCCAGGCGATACCGTCAAAATTCGGGAATGAACCAAGGGGATGGACAGGCTTGCGCCCCTCCGCCTTCGACCTGCCCATCGGCGTTAAGTACTGACTCCCAAGAATCTTCGGGAGTATGTACTTAACGCAAACGACCTGCCGCGCTGGCATTGCGAATGGTTTGGATAATGCGAATGCTTGGAGTTTTCGGTTGCCAACCTTCGGGGTCTGCGGCCTGAAATTGCCAATTTGCGTGATCGACATACTCCCGAAAATCTTTTTGCTTGGACAGCAAATGTCCAACCCCCTCTGACAGGATGTCGCGCAACGAAAGGTTCAATATGACAAATGCGACAATCGAACAGATGGAACTCGGCTTCAACGGTCTGCGGCCCCATGCCCGCGCAACGGGGCGCGCCGGGCGCATCGCCCGCGCCGGCTGGTGGTTTGCGCGGATGCGGGACATCGTGGAGCACACCATGGAAGTTCCGGGCGCCCCCCGTCCGGAACAAATCTGGATTCCCGACGCGACCCGGGAAGTGGAAGTGTGATTCGTATTGTCGATTTACGATCTACGATTTACGCGGTTGGCGAGATCGGGCGGTGACGCGTAAATCGGAAATCCGATATCGTAAATTGAGCGGTTCTTCGCTCCCGCTTGGCGGGACTCCGTGTTCCCAGGCGGCAACACGGGCGCGCCGGTTATTTCCCCACAACACCCGGATAACCGGCGCGCACAAAATCTCGAAGGATGGAAATCTCCGCTTCACCCGCGACGGTATGCTCCTTCCTGAACTCATGCCATTCGATCTGCAAGCCGGCCGCCTGGAGCAGCGGAATTTGCGGACGCACCCGGTCGATGGGAATCAGCGGGTCCAGGGTACCGTGGGTCATGAGCACGCGTTGCTGACGCGCGACGGGCGAAAGTTCCCGCAACAGTTTTTCCGGCTGGCAAACCCAGCCGCTGATGCCGACGATGCCGGCGAACCGGTGCGGATAGCGCCAGCCGACATCCAGGGACATGAGACAGCCCTGTGAAAATCCGCCCAGGGTGATCTGTTCGGCCCTCCAGTCCCGGGTCCGCAAATCATTCAACAAATCAAACAGCAGTTTCCGGCTGCGTTCCACCCCCGGGGCCATGTCGCCATTAATGTCAAACCAGGAGAACCCGCCAAAGTAGTCATCCGGCGCGTTGACGAGCAGGTAGTTCAACCACGGCAGATTCATCACCTCCGGAAACCAGCGCCAGCCGTCCAGGCTGTCACCCAGGCCGTGCAACACCACCATCAAGGGCCGCGCGCCGTCAGGACGGGATTCCGCGGCCGGAAGCAGTTCACTCTCCAACATAAATCTTGAAGCATGTTGGCCGGACGAGACTCCGTCAATTCCCAAACGGATGTGGTACCGTCCCAACTTGTGCCGCGTTGGGCTTCCGGCTCAACGGTCGAGCCGGAGGATCGGTTCTGCAGCGGCCAAATCAGGACCACGCCACACCATCAGGCCGGAGCAAAGTGGTGGCAGGAAAACCCGATCAGGTCCCATTGGGTTTCGATGGGTTACTGATTTGTCACCGCCGCTTTCAGTCGCGCCGCCTCCGCGTCCGCCCAGTCCATCAACGCCTGGCGCTGGGTATCAGTGAGCCGGGCGTCTTGGTGGAGGAGGGTGTATTTGCCGGGCGGCATGTTCCGGTAGCCCACTTCCTCGCTGATTCGTCCCAGCCGTTTGGCGGCCCGCTCCGGTTGAGCCACCGGCCAGTCGGAGAAATTCAGTCGCTCGCGTCCATCCCGCACGTCCGCGGCCACCAGCCAGGACGCCGGGGCCACGTGGCTGTACCAGGGCCACCGGGTCTCGTAGGAATGACAATCATAACAGGCGGCGCGCAGCGAGGCGGCGACTCCGGGCGGCGCGGAAACCGCCGTCAGCAGATCGCGTCCGGGCACGACCGCCGGGTTGGAACGCGACGGGTTGGCGACTTGCGCCAGGGCGAAAACCGCAGCCGCTCCGGCCAAAACCCATTTCCATTGCGTCTTCATTCCATGCTTTCGGACGCGCCAGCAGTAGAAAAAGTTCCCGTCGAAGGCAAATCCGAAATCGGAATTTCATGAATTGGAGGACAGGTCGTTCATAGGTATTGTCATCTAATTTGCCGGAGCGCAGAGCATGGCTCTGCGGGTAATGGCGGCTTCAGGCTCTCGCGGAGCAATGCTCCGCGCTCCGTCCATCCAACTCAGAAGTTCTGCCCGTGCATGGACATGCTTGCGTTGTGTCATGGGATTGGTAAAATGCGGGGCATCGAACCGCGCCGTTCATCGTTCAACTCGCCGGCGGATTCCGTCTGGGTCTCGCTGGCTATAGCCATCGCCTGGTTTACCATTTGTTTCCGCCTGGGGAGTCTGCCGCTCCTGCAGCCCGACGAGGGCAGAAATGCGGAGGTGGCGCGCGAGATGAAGGTGTCGGGCGCCTGGCTGGTACCGACCTATAATGGGGTGGATTACCTGGACAAGCCGGCGTTTTATTTCAAGGCCGTGGCATTGTCCCTGGCCGCATTCGGCGACAATGAAAGCGCGGCTCGGCTACCGTCCGCCGTTTTTGGCCTGGGTTTGCTGGTTCTGAGTTTTGCCTTTTGCCGCAGGGTTTATGGAACGCGCTGCGGGCTCCTGACGGTCATTATCCTGGCTACGACGCCGCTCTTTGTCGTGCATTCGCGGACGGTCATCTTCGACATCGCCCTGGCGTTTTTTGTTTGCGGGGCCATTTTTGCGGGTTATCTGGCGGAGGAAACGGAGGGCCGGGGGCGGCGGAACTGGTACCTGCTGGGGGCGGCTTCCGCGGGTTTCGCGACCCTGGTGAAAGGGCCGGTGGGGTTTCTGATCCCCGTGCTGGTGTTGCTGATTTTCAACCGCTTTGAAGGCCGGCGGGGAATCTGGAAGCGGCTGTTGGGGCCTTTGAACCTGCTGGTCTTTTTCGGCATCACCCTGCCGTGGTTCGTGGGGCTTTGCCTCGCGCACCGCGATTTTTTCCAATACGGGTTGCTGGAGGAATCGTTTCACCGCTTTACCACCGCCAAGACCTTTCACCGCTCGGAACCGTTTTATTTTTACGTGTTAATCATCGCCCTAACGTTTTTCCCGTGGAGCGTGCTGCTGCCGGAAGCGGCTTGGACCACGTGGCGGGAACGTGGGACAAAAGGCCATCGGGCGGACCGCCTGTGCCTGCTTTGGACGGTGATCGTGGTCGTCTTTTTCTCCATCTCCCAATCCAAGTTGCCCGGCTACATCCTGAGCGTAACCGTCGCGGTGGGGATTCTGGTGGCGCGACGGTTTGAGCGGGCGTTCGCGGACCCGGCCGGCCAGGCGGGCCGGGCGGTCGGCCGCGGCACTTTGATCTTTGCCGTGCTTTGCCTGCTCCTGGGGCTGGCGGCCCTGGCCGGCATGTCGCAGACGCGGCAGCTGGCGGGCTTCCTGCGGATACCGGTGGCCGATGCCGAGCGGCTTGGACCCGTGGGCGTGCCGCTGGCCATCGCTTTTGTGGTATTTGGCGTTTTGGGGCTGGTGGTGCAGTACGCGCGCCGGCCGCAGCTTTGTTTGCTCTGCCTGGCGGTTTTCATTCCGGTGAGCACGAACGCGGCGATCGGTATGATCGATGTGCTCTTCAATGCGCGATCCGGCCGGGCCGTTGCCAGCCGGCTGGCAACGCTGCCGGCGGATACGAACCTGGCCTGCCTGGAATGTTTTCCCAACGGCGTCCCGTTTTATCTGCGGCGGACGATCACGCTGGTCTCCCGGACTGGCGGCGAGCTGACCAGCAATTATATCCTTAGCGTTTTGAAACGGGATCAGCCCTGGCCGGAACAAATTGTGCCGGTCGCCAATTTCGACAGTTGGCTCGCCTCCCGGAAGACCCCAATTTACCTCATCGCCCACGGCGCAAAACGCAAGCAACTGGAATCCATTGCCGCCGCCCGGGGGGTCACTGTGGAAGCCCTGCCGGCCGATTACTGGGGCGCGCTGCTGCCGGCACCGGGAGGTTCCTGATATGTGCGGCATCTGCGGCACCGTCGCCTTTTCCAGCCAGGACGCCGGCGAGATTGCCCGGCTCCGGGTCAAGGCCATGCTCCAGTCGCTCTCTCACCGGGGTCCGGACGCGGTGGGGCAGGTGGACACGGAATTGGCGGTTTTGGGGGCGACGCGGCTCGCGATTCGGGGCATGGACGAGGAAGTCAACCAGCCGATGGTGGATGAGCAGAATCACATCATCGCGGTCTGCAATGGTGAAATTGACAACCACCGCGAGTTGCGGCGCTGGTTGGCGGAACGCGGCCGGCCGGTACGGCGTGAGACCGACGTGGCCGTGATACCCGGCCTGTATCTTGAGTTGGGAGAGACATTCGTGGGCAAACTCACCGGGGCCTTCGCCATTGCCGTTTGGGATGCGCGCAACCGGCGCCTGACCCTGGCGCGGGATCGCGCCGGGGAACGCCCTTTGTTTTATGCCACGCGCCGGGGCGGGGTGATTTTTGCGACGGAGATAGCAGCGCTGGCGGCCCACAACCGTTTGCCGGTAAGCCTCGACCAGCGGGCGTTGCGAAAATATCTGCAATTCGGCATCTTTCCCTCGCCCGACACTCCGTTTGGAGAAATCCGCAAGGTGGGGCCCGGTGAATTGATCCAATTCGACACCGGCGGCGTTCATCGCAAATCCTACTGGCGCTGGCAGATTATGGAGACCGCCAAACAGCCGGCGTCGCTGGAGGCTTTCGACCAGACCTTCCGCGCCGCCGTCACCCGACAGAGCGACGTGGATGTCGATTTTGGCGTTTTCTTAAGCGGCGGGATTGACTCCTCGCTGGTTTCAGCGGTCACGCGGTCGCTGCATCCCGACCGGCCCATGAAGGCCTACACCCTGCGCTTTGGCGAAGCGTCGTTCGACGAAGGCAACTTTGCCGTGGCGGTGGCCAAGCGGTTCAGAATGGATCTGGTCACCGTGTGGGTCAAACCGGAGGAAGTGCGGGAGGGCCTCCGGTCGCTCATCCGCCTCGTGGGCGAGCCGCTGGCGGACCCGGCATGGATTCCGGCGGCGCTGCTGGCGCGGCGGGCCAGCCAGGATGTCAAAATGGCCCTGGTGGGCGAGGGCGCCGACGAGTTGTTCGGCGGTTACCCGACCTATATCGGCGCCGGCGTGGCCGAACGGTACGCCCGCTGGCCAGCCTGGCTGAAATCAGCCATCCGCCGCGGCGTCGAAGCGCTGCCCCCCAGCGACAAAAAGGTGACGCTCTCGTACCTGCTCAAGCGTTTCGTCCAGGGTGCGGAACTGAGCGGAATGGCGCGGCACCGGCTGTGGGGCTCCAACATCCCTCCAGCGCTGCTGCGGCGGCTGGGAGCCGCGCCAATGGATTTGGAAGGCCATGATTTGGGGGCCGGTGAGTTGCTCGACCGTGTGCAACGGTGGGACCTGGAAATGCCGCTGGCGGAAGGATTGCTGACCAAGGCGGATCGGGCCAGCATGAGTTCGGCGCTGGAGCTGCGCGCGCCGTTTCTGGACGAGGCGGTAATGGAGTTTGCCAAAGTGCTGCCGGTTCCAGCCCGGGTGCGGGGATTCAAAACCAAGGTGTTTCTGAAGCAATATGCCTTGCGCTACCTGCCAAATGACATCGTGAACCGGCGCAAGCGCGGGTTGTCGGTGCCCATCAGCCGGTGGCTGCGCGGTCCGTTGAAGGACTGGGCGGCGGCGTTGCTGGCCAGCCGGTGCCTGGAACGGGTCGGCATCCAGACCCCCGCGGTGATGGCTTTGTTCGACGAGCACTGCCAGCACAAGGCTGACTACGGGCGGCCGCTGTGGACTTTGCTGGTGTTGAGCGAGTGGCTGGACTGGGTGGCGACCGAGACCGACTGTCTCGCCAGTGAATCCGCCAAAACCAGCAAGCCAGATTTATCTCCGAAGTGATTTGCCAACGGTCGAATCCGACGGTCAGGGCAGGACTGGCGGCCGGGTGCCGACGATTAACCCGCCCGGCGGCAATGTTGTAAACCGCTTTCCGATTGGTGCTTCCGGCGCCAATCATTCGAAAGGCAGGAGTTGAATCGAAGATGGCTTGCCGCTCGGCGATGAGGTTGAATGAAGGCCATTGGGCCGCCCACCGGCAAGACCGCCACGGACCAGAACCCCTGATCGCTGGGGGGAAAAGCGCCTGGCCGACAGGGCCGTCGGTTTTCCCCAAACTTCCGGCTTCCATTTTCGCGGGTTTTTTTTACGCTGTCGGCGAATGAAAGGAATTATACTCGCTGGTGGCGCCGGGTCGCGACTGTTTCCGCTGACGCGGGTCGCGAGCAAACAACTTCAGCCGGTCTATGACAAGCCGATGGTCTATTACCCGCTGACGACCCTCATCGAGGGCGGCATCCGCGAATTGTGCGTTATCTCCACTCCGCAGGACCTGCCGCGTTTCATGCAGTTGCTCGGCGATGGCAAGGGTTGGGGCCTCACCATCGAATACCGCGAACAACTGAAGCCGGCCGGCATCGCCCAGGCGTTTCTGATTGCCGAATCATTCATCGGCAATGACATGGTGGCGTTGGTTCTGGGGGACAACGTGTTTTATGGCGGCGACGCGTTCCAGCGCGCGTTTGCCGAGTTCAAAACCGGCGCGACCATCTTTGGCTATCACGTCAACGACCCGGAACGGTATGGCGTGGTGGAATTCGACGCCCAGGGCCATGCGATTTCCATCGAGGAAAAGCCAAAGCAGCCGCGCAGCAATTATGCCGTGCCCGGACTTTACCTTTACGACAACCAGGTCGTTTCCATCGCCCGGTCGCTCAAACCGTCGGCGCGCGGGGAACTGGAAATTACCGACGTCAACGTGGCGTACTTGAAGCGCGGGGAACTGCGGGTGTACCGGCTGAACCGCGGGTTCGCCTGGCTCGATGCGGGCACCAGCAGCAGCCTGCACGAGGCGTCCGCCTACGTGCAGACCATCGAGAAGCGCGCCGGCATCAAAATCGGCTGCCCGGAAGAGGCGGCCTTCCGCGCCGGATTCCTGTCGCTCGCCCAACTGGAAGAGTTGGCCGGCAAGATGCCGAAATGCGAATACCGCGAATACCTGGAGAAGGAAGTCATCGCCGAGGCCCGCCGCCTGGCCGCCTCCCGCGTCTGAACGATGAACGTCGTCCCTTGCGAGATTCCGGGATTGGTGGTCGTCGAGCCGAAAGCCTTCGGTGATGCGCGCGGCTTTTTCATGGAGACGTGGAATCGCCGCCGTTACCGGGAGGCGGGATTGGACTGGGATTTCGTGCAGGACAACGTGTCGTTCTCCCGGCGGGGCGCGTTGCGCGGCCTGCATTTCCAGAACCCGTCGCCCCAGGGCAAACTGGTCTTTGTGCTGCAAGGCGAGGTGTTCGACGTGGCGGTGGACCTCCGGCGGAGCTCGCCCACTTTCGGGCGATGGCACGGCCTGCCGCTCTCGGTCGAAAACAAACGCCAGTTTTTCATCCCGTCGGGCTTCGCGCACGGATTTGCCGTGTTGAGCGAAACCGCCCTGTTCGCCTACAAATGCACGGGCCTTTACGACCCGCAGCATGAATTGACGCTCGCCTGGAACGATCCCGATGTCGCCATCCGCTGGCCGCTGGAAAATCCGCAGCTTTCGGAAAAGGACGCGCGCGGGTTGCGGTTGAAGGATTTGCCCAAGGACCGCCTGTTTGCCTGAACGTGGCCGCCTGCATGAAGATTTTGCTCCTCGGAAAAAACGGACAGGTCGGCTGGGAACTGCGCCGCACCCTGGCGCCGCTGGCGCCGCTCACGGCCATGGATTTTCCCGAGATTAATTTCACCGATCCGCAGGCCCTCCGAAAGCTCGTGGCGGAAACCCGGCCGGCGGCGGTGGTGAATGCCGCCGCCTACACCGCCGTGGACAAGGCCGAGTCGGAACCGGAGTTGTGCCGGCAGATCAACGCCGTCGCGCCGGGCGTCCTGGCCGAGGAAGCGAAAAAAATCGGCGCGCTGATGGTCCATTACTCGACGGATTATATTTTCGACGGAACAAAATCGTCGCCTTATGTCGAGACCGACGCGCCGAAGCCGCTGGGGGCTTACGGCCGGTCAAAACTGGAGGGGGACCAGGCGGTGAAGGCGTCCGGCGCGGACCATCTGATTTTCCGGCTGTGCTGGGTCTATGGCGCGCGCGGCCAGAATTTCATGCTCACGATGCAGCGCCTGGCGCGCGAGCGTGAGAAGCTCCGCGTGGTCGGCGACCAGCTGGGCTGCCCCACGTGGTCGCGGATGATTGCCGAAGCCACGGCGCTGGCGCTCCAGCGGGTCCTGGCGGGCGGAAGCCGGTCCGCGTTTAGCGGCGAATATCACCTTGCCGCCGGCGGCCAGGCGAGCTGGCATGAGTTCGCGTCCCGGATCGTCGAATGGATGCCGGAGGCGGAGCGGAAATGCCGCGCGGTGGAAAAAATTGCCACGACGGAGTATCCAACGCCCGCCCGGCGGCCGGCGTATTCGGTTTTGGATTGCGGCAAATTGCAGAAAACGTTCGGGCTGCGCCTTCCGGATTGGGAGGCCAGCCTGCGACAAGTCCTGGATAAACCATGAAACTGCTCATCACCGGCGGCGCCGGCTTCATCGGCTCCAACCTCATCCACCACGTGATTGACCGTCCGGAGGTCGAACGGCTGGTGAACCTGGATTGCCTGACGTATGCCGGGCACCTCGAAAACCTGGAAATGGTGGCCCACCACCCGAAATATGTATTTGAGAAGGTGGACCTGCGCGACAAGGACGCCGTGATGCGCGTCGTCCGGCAGCATGCCATCACGCACGTCATGCATCTCGCGGCGGAATCGCATGTGGACCGCTCCATCACCGGTCCCGGCGATTTCATCACCACCAACATCGTCGGCACGTTCAACCTGCTCGAAGCCTGCCGCGGCTGTTGGCTGGGGCCGGAATCCAAAGTCCCCAGCCCGAAGTTTCATCACGTCTCGACTGATGAAGTCTATGGCTCGCTCGGCCCGACGGGCTTTTTCACCGAGACGACGCCGTACGCGCCCAATTCACCCTATTCGTCGAGCAAGGCCTCCAGCGACATGCTGGTCCGGGCCTATCACCACACTTACGGAATGCCGACGGTCATCACCAACTGCTCGAACAACTACGGGCCGTATCAGTTTCCCGAAAAGCTCATCCCGGTGGTCATCCAGAGCGTCCTGGCGCGCCAGCCGGTGCCGGTGTACGGCGACGGCCTGAACGTGCGCGACTGGCTGTACGTGCGCGACCACGCCGAGGCGCTCTGGCAGGCGGCCACCCGCGGCAAACCCGGCGAGACTTACAATATCGGCGGCCACAACGAATGGGCGAACCTCCGCATCGTGGAATTGATTTGCGACACGATTGACGAGTTTGTGCCGGCCCTGGGCGGCCATTCGCGCAAGCTGATCACTTTCGTCAAGGACCGGCCCGGCCACGACCGGCGCTACGCCATCGACGCTTCGAAAATCCAGCGTGAGCTGGGCTGGACGCCGGCCCACCGGTTCGAGGACGGCATCCGCGAGACGATCCGCTGGTACCTCGATAACCAGGCCTGGGTCAAGGCGGTCCTCTCGAAGTCGAAGGGCTAGACGAAATAGAGGAGGGGGCCGCGGTTTCGGGTTACGCGCCCTTGCTCCGGCAACCCGGTCGGCCGCCGGAACGGGCTGCGGGAGCCGGCCTTTTCGGGCGGGCGGCCCCGGCCGGATTGGCTCCGTTCCTGCTCTGCGTTTTAGGACAAAATGCGTTCGGACAAAAATCGACTGGTGAGCCTTCATCGTTGTCTCGGGGCTGGCCTTGCCCTCTGGCTTTTATCTGCGGCGGGTGTCGAGGCGGGCGGCAGCGGCCTGAATGTTGTCGTGGTCGTCAACCAAAGCAGCACCAATTCCGTCCAACTGGGCAATTACTACTGCGAAAGGCGGGGGGTGCCTCCCCAAAATCTGCTGCGAATCAACTGGTCCGGCGGCAATGCCACCTGGACCCGTTCGGATTTCGAAACCAGCCTGTTGAATCCGCTGGTCGCCATGCTGGCCAGCCGGGGTTTGACCAACCAGGCGGATTACGTGGTGCTGTCCATGGACATTCCGTTTCAGGTGACGGACACCAATGGCTTTAACGCGACGACGGCCGCCCTGTTTTACGGGTTCATGACCAATGACTGTCCGGTTTGCATGTATCCCGGTTGCACGCTGCCGGACTATACCTCGAATGCGTATGCCTTCAGCGAAGGCATTTTTCGCCAGACTCCGCCCTCGGCTGCCGGGACCCAGTCCTGGCTCGTCACCATGATCACCGCCGACAGCCTGGGGCAGGCTCAGGCGCTGGTTGACCGCGGTGTCGCCAGCGATGGCGCTTTCCCCGGCCAGACAGTGTCCCTGGCGAAAACCGCCGATATACTCCGCAACATTCGGTACTGGCTGTTCGATGACGCCATCTTCAATGCCCGCTTGCGCGGCAACTACTCGATGCTCCGCACGAATCAAAACACACCCTACGGCCAGATCAACCTGCTGGGTTACCAGACGGGCTTGGCCTATTTCAGCGCCTCCGCAAACGCCTTTGTGCCCGGGGCGATGGCCGACAGCCTGACTTCCACTGCCGGTTTGCTCTTTGGCGGCACCGACCAGACCAATCTGCTGGCGTTCATTGAAGCCGGCGCCTGCGGCAGTTACGGCACGGTGGTCGAGCCCTGCGCCTACCTGCAAAAATTCCCGTCGCCGCAAAACTATTTCTACCAGGCGCGCGGGTTCAGCCTGGCCGAGTGCTATTACCAGAGCGTCCTGAATCCGTATCAGGGTCTGATTGTGGCGGAGCCGCTGGCCGCGCCCTTTGCCCGGCCGCCGCTCGGCGCGTGGACCAACCTGCCGGCCAATGCCGAGTTGAGCGGTGTGACCAACCTCACCCTTCACTGTGTCGCCGCCACGCCCGATCGGCCGGTGCAGCAAGTGGATTTGTTTTTGGACGGCACCTGGCTGCAAACGCTTGCCAATATCCCCCCCGCTGCCGGCAACCAGCTCAACGTGACTTGCAACGGCTATGCGACCAATTACCCGGTGCCGACCAATGCCACGATCAAAACCGTCGCCGCCGGCCTGGCGGATGTGCTCAACCAATCCGGCTATGCGGGCCAGACCGGGGTACAGGCCGCGGCGGCCGGCGACCGGATCACTCTGCAATTCACAAACCTCAGCCCGGCGGGAGCGAATATCACCGTCAGCGCCGGTTCAGCCATCGGCTCCGCGGCGGCGCTGACGTCCGGGGTTGCGGTCGCCCGCACCAATTTTCTCGACAGCATTGCGTTTGGCCTTCGCAATTATTCGGTGACCAATGCGCCCGGCACCGATGCCGTACTGCAGGTGACGGTGACCAAAACCAACGGAACGCCGGTGACGGTGGCCGTGACCAACAGCCCGGGGAATACCAACGCCGGCACGCTCGTTCTGCAATTGGTCAATGCCATCAATTCCGACGCCAGCCTGTCGGCGGCCGACGGCGTGGCGGCGGAGGATTTCATCGATTACCTGCCGGTGACGGCGCCGCCCCTCAACGGTGCCGAGTTCAACCTCCGGGCCCGCACCGCCGGCTGGCCGGCGGCGCAAATCCAGGTGGCGCTCACCGGTTCCGCCGGGCTGGCGGTCACCCCCGGCGGCGCGCACGGGTTGGACCAGAATCTCGGCGACCTTCAGCCGCGGAATCACCTTTACCTTTTGGCCGGTGTCACGAATCTATGGCTGACGTTTCCCCTGGACACGACGGCGCTGGCGGACGGCAGCCATGAATTGACGGCCGTGATATACGAGGGCAGCCACGTGCGCACCCAGGCGCGCGTGCCGCAAGCTGTGCGCATCCGGAACACGCCGCTGAGCGCCACGTTTGCCACGCTGGCCGGCGCTTCCAACACCGTCTTGAATTTTACCCTGCTGTTTTCAGTGGTCGCCAATACGAACACCATTGCCCGGATTGAATTGTTCAGCACGGGCGGCTCGGTGGGCGTCGTCTCCAACCAATCCTCCGCGACCTTTGCCGTGGCGGCGACGAATTTGGGCGTGGGCCTGCACCCGCTCTACGCGGTCGTCACGCGCACCGACGGGCGGGAATACCGCACGGAAACGAAGTGGATTCGCCTCGGGGGAGCGGAGCCGCCGTTTGGCCTGACGCTGACCGCGCCACCGCCGGTCCTGGCGTGGCCTGCGACCGCCGGGCAGCTCTACGAAATCCTGAGCAGCACCAACGTCACCGGCGTTTTCCAGTCGCGCGGCACGGTTGTGCCCAGCAACTCCCCGGGCTCCTGGACCGAGACGATTTTGGGGGCCCCCCGGCAGTTTTACCGCGTGCGGGCGCCTTGATGAATCGCGCCGGGCAGAAGGTTGCGATGCGATCGGGTCCGGCGGCGGGACGAAACCCGGCGGAGATTTAATTTGAATATTCCAGCAGTGCCAGTGTAAAACGTTTGCGAAGACAAACCAAGGCGGGTGGCACAGGTGGCTCTTTACCGAAAGACGAACCGCTCGCCGGGGGTGGAGGCGTATGGCAACAATTGATTCACTGACCATCGAAAGACGGCCCGGCTGGCGGCAGCGCGCCTTGCCCATTCTGCTGTGGGTGGCGGTGCTGCTGGTGGTTTTGACGCTCATGGTGTATCTGGTGGTCACCAGTTCGGGCTTCATCAAGCGCCACGTTCTACCCCGCCTGAGCCGGAGGCTGCAGGCCGACGTCACGGTTGCCGACATCTCGGTCCACCCCTTCAGCCGGATTCTGGTCCACGGCTTGAAAGTGCAGGTCAAGGGACAGGAACCGCTCTTGACCGCGTCCGAGGTCCGCGCCAGTTACAGTTTATGGAGCCTCCTCCGCGGCAATCTGCGGGCGTCCGAAGTCACGCTCGTGTCCCCGACGGTCGCGCTGGTTGAAAATCCGGATGGCAGCCGCAACACCGACGCCCTGGTCCAGGCCTTGCGCGGGAAACCGCCGGAAGCTGCGCCGGCCCGTGCCGCCCGGTCCGCAAAGCCCCTCCAGATTGACCTCGGGAAGCTCACGATCAGCAAGGGAGCGGTTCTCAAAGTAAAGCTCTATCCGGGCAACCGGCGCGATACTCTGGAAGTGGCGGATATTAATCTGACCCTGGCCAATGTGAAAAACGGGAAGTCCGGCAATTTCCGGCTCGCCGCCTACCTGCGGCTGGCAAACGATCCCCCCGGTGGTCCGGCTGGCCACCTGCAAGGCGGCCTGAACAGCAGCTTCAACTTCACTCTGGGCCCGGACCTCAAACCCGCCCCTGTCTCCGGGCAGGCACGGTTGGATATTTCCCGCGCCGACGGTGTGTTTGGCGATTATGCCCGTTTCAGCGCCGTGCTGGATTGCGACGTGACCCTTGCCGAAATCCGGCGGGCCGTGCTGTATTTTCAGCGCGCCGGCGCGTCGCTGGGCGAGCTGGCCGTCCGGGGGCCGTTCGACATCAACAAGCAGCAGGGCCAGTTGAAAGCGGACCTCCGCAACGTCGACCGCCGGCTGCTAAACCTGTTTGGCGCCGCGGCCGGCCTTGATTTTGGCAGCACCAC
>DATJOW010000187.1:0-31273 GCA_035506715.1 Candidatus Acidiferrum sp.
GCGGCCAGTAAAAGAGTTTTCGCAACCCGCCGAAGATGCCGCCGCGAAACAGGATTTCTTCAATGAATGCAACCGCCACCGCGGTACCGGCGGCACTGAAAATGGTCCCCACAATTTTATGAGCGGTGAGACCTGGAGCCAGGGTGCGACTGCTCCAAAGCATGGCCGCGCCGGCATCAACGGCAATGATCACGCAACCGAGCCACCAGCCACCGCCGATTCTGTTCCATTGGCCGCGCGGGGAAACCAGCCCGGCTTCGCGCAGGCTGGTCACGCCGAGCGCGCGCAGCAGGGGCCACAGGCCGGCCAGGGCCAGAATCAGAAAAGCCCGGTCCTCAAAACGGTGGAACGGCGTGTTGGCGATGCGGGGGAAAATGGTCGCCGCCATTTGTGCGAGGTGCCACAGCCATGGCGCCAGCAGGGCGCCGCCAAGGAACACCACGATCACATAAATGACCAGCGCCCGGAGCGGTCGCATGATGGGACGATAGGATTTCTGCTAATCCAAGCCAAGTATGAATTGCGGCCCCGGGGAATTGGGCCAGCTTGAAACAGTCCTGCTGACCGGCGGAAAGCAGCCTTTCAGGTTTTGCCTGCTGCCGCCAGTTCGGACTTGGTTTTTGCCTGCAACGCGTCCAGTTCGGGCCGCAATTCCTCCTTCGTTTTCCGAGTCATGCGGTCAATAAACAAAATCCCGTTCAGATGATCGTTTTCATGTTGAACCACCCGCGCCAGCAGGCCGCCGCACCGGAATTCGATCGGCTTGCCCTTTTTGTCCAGCGCCTTCACCGTCACCGCCTCGGGCCGGGTGATCTCGGCGTAAATTTCCGGAAAGCTCAGGCAGCCTTCACCGCCCGCCACGGGTTCGCCCTCGGGCTTGAGTTCGGGATTGATCAACACCAGCGGCATGTGCTCGTTTACCTCGACGGGTTTGCCGTTGAGTTCAAGCCAGGACGGCCGGTCCTTGACCTCGCGCACATCAATCACGGTGAGTTGCAGCGCGTGGCCGACCTGTTGCGCCGCCAGCCCGACGCCATGGTTCGCATTCATCGTCTCGAACATGTCGGCAATGAGCTTTTTGACGTCGAGGGTGACCTTGCCGATGTGCGCCCCTTTCTGGCGGAGGACGGGATGGCCGTATTTGACAATTTCCAAAATCATTTTGATGTGACAAGTGACACGTGACAGGTGATGGGATTCATCAATGAGAGCAGGGGAAAATGTCTAATGGCGAAGCTCTAATGACTAAAGAATGACCAAGCTCCAATTCTCCAATGCCATGGGCGCAGGCTGATGTCATTCTGAAATTTGACATTGGGAATTCTTTAGTCATTAGGATTTAGGCATTAGTCATTCCGCCGCCCACGTCGTCATTCAGCTTGGACTCCCAATACCTGCAGTATTCGCTCCAGTTCAGCATCGCTGAAGAACGAGATTTCCAACACGCCCTTGCCCTGCGCGTACTGCAGCCGGACCTTGGTGCCGAATTTTTCGCGCAGCCGGTCTTCCAGGTCGGCCACGTGGGGATCGGTGCCCGGGGCCGCGATGGTTTCCGGTTTGATTCCGGCTTTGGGCATCCCCCGGGCCGTCAATTTGGCGACCAGACCCTCCGTCTGCCGCACGTTCAGGCCTTCCTTGATGATCCGCTCGACGGCCAGCTTGAGCTTCTTATCGTCGGCAATGCCCAGGATGACCTTGGCGTGGCCGACGGAGAGGCGGCCTTCCCGAATATAATTCTGGACGGATTGCGGTAATTTGAGAAGCCGGAGGGCGTTGGCCACCACGGCTCGGCTTTTGCCGACCTTGAGGGCGATCTCCTCCTGGGTCAGCTGAAACTGGCCGGCCAGCTGTTCATAGCCGTGCGCCTCCTCGATGGCATTGAGGTTTTCACGCTGGAGATTTTCGATGAGCGCCAGCTCGAGCACCGCCCGGTCGTCGGCCTGGCGGACGATGACGGGCACTTCGGCCAGTTGCAGGAGTTGCGCGGCGCGCCAGCGGCGTTCGCCGGCAATCAGCTCAAAATGGCCGCTGCGCTCGCGGACGATGAGCGGTTGAACGATGCCCTGTTCGCGGATGGAATCGGCCAGTTCGCGCAGCGCCTCGGCGGAGAAATCCTTGCGCGGCTGGAGCGGGCACGGGCGGAGGCGGTCGAGCGGCACGCGCTGCACGCGTTCGCGCGAGTCAGGGGCCGGGGTCGGGGCGGCGAGCGGGGGAACCGGCAGCGCCGGCGCGGTTGCCGGCGGGTTCAAAACCGGGTTGCCGCCCAGCAGCGCGCCCAGACCGCGTCCCAATGCAGGTTTTGCCATGTCCGCAGAGTGCCGCCGGGGGCGGGTCTTGTCAATTTTAAGCGGTGGCGGCTGATGTGCATCGGCTCATGCCTAGGCGCGACCGGGAGCGGCAGGGACTCGTGGCCTTGGCTGCCCGGACCCGAGACTTTGGGCTTTGGACTTTTGGCCTTCGACTCTAAGCTTTTCCGGTGAGCCGCAAGAGTGAACGCATCGCCAGCATGGTGAAACCGGGAGCGGAGTCCGAGCTCGACCCGCATTACGCCGGGTATTTCGACTTGTTCAACCGGCAGAAATTCTATGAGGCGCACGACGTGCTTGAGCACATTTGGCTGAAGGACAAATCCGGCCCGAACGGCGCGTTTTACAAGGGCTTGATTCAATTGGCCGGGGCGTTTGTGCATCTGCAAAAGAACCGGCTGCGCCCCGCTGCGGCGCTGTTCAAACTCGCGCTCGCCAACCTGGAAAAATATCCCGTGCGGCATGAACACCTGGATTTGGCGGCCCTGCGCCCGCGGGTGCAACAATGGTTGAGCCGTCTCGAGTCCGCCCCGGACGGGGAAAACCCCCTGGCGAGCGGGCCAGGTCCCAAACTGGCATTGGATTTGCCGCAATTCCCGGACCGGACATGAATAAAAAGCGCATCGTGCTGGCGGGCGGGAGCGGTTTTATCGGGCAGGCGCTCGCCCGGGAATTGCTGCGGCAGAACTGGGAAATTGTCGTGCTGACGCGCAATCTCCGCGAGCGCGAGGACGACGGCATCCAGCAGGTCGAATGGGACGGCGAACACATTGGCGAATGGACCCGGCATTTCGAAGATGCCGAGGCCGTCGTCAACCTTGCCGGCCGCAATATCAATTGCCGCCACACGCCGGAAAACCTGCGCGAAATACTCGAGTCGCGCGTCAATCCCGTGCGGGCCATCGCCGGCGCCATCGTTCATGTCAAGCGCCCGCCGCGCCTGTGGCTGCAGGCGGGTGCGGTCGGCTTCTACGGCAACCGGCACGACGAGTGGTGCGACGAGCGGACCGCCAGCGGCGCGGGTCTGCTGGCCGAAGTCTGCCGGCGCTGGGAAGAGACCTTTTTTGCCGCGCCTGCCCCCCGGACGCGGCGCATCCTGTTTCGCATCGGCATCGTGCTGGGCCGTGACGGCGGGGCGTTGCCGGTGCTGGCCAATTACACCCGCTGGTTTCTCGGCGGCGCGGCCGGCAGCGGCCGGCAATTCATCAGCTGGATCCACCATGAGGATTTGACCCGGATGTTTCTTCAGGCGCTGGTGTTTGACAATTTTCTGGCCGGCACCTACAACGCCGTCGCGCCCCATCCGGAGACCAATGCCGTGTTCATGCGCGAATTGCGGCGCGGGTTGCGCCGCCCCTGGAGTCCGTCCGTTCCCGCGTGGCTGGTGAAGTTGAGCTGCCAGTTGACCGGGTCCGAGCCGTCGCTGGCGCTGGAGGGCTGCCGGTGCACTCCCAGGCGGTTTCTGGAATCGGGCTTTGAATTCAAGTTCCCGGATCTGCCCGGCGCGTTGCGGGAAATCTACCGCTGATGACGCGCGGAAACGCCTGCCGGGATTCGTTCCCACCGCCCGCGAGCGGGAGGAGACGAGCAATGAGACGGAATTTGCCCCTCCGGCAGAATTGAATTTAGATGATTCGGCCAATTCTGCAATTCTATCCCCTGAGTTCGGGTTTCGGAATTCTCCCGCCCTTCACACCAGCGCCTCGGCCAGCACCTCGGCCATGTGCAGGGTGCGGACGGGGGCGAGGTGCTGAATTTGCTGGCGGCAGCCCATCCCCGAAGCCACCACGACGTTGCCAAAGGGCTGGCTCCGGATGACCTGGATGAGCGGCTCCGCGATTTTCACCGAGAGTTTGTATTTCGATTCCAGCATGCCGAACGCGCCGGCCATGCCGCAACACCCCGCGTCGAGCATGGTAACCTCCCGTTGCGGCATCCGGGTGGCGAGTCCGTAGAGGTAATCGGAATTGGCCAGTGCTTTGGCGTGGCAATGCGCATGAATCATCATGCGGCCGGGCTTGTCATTGAAGACCAGGGCGTTGGGATGCTGGCTCAACAGGTCTTCGATGAATCGCTCAAATAAAATGCAGCGTGCGGCGATGCGGTCCGCGTCCGGCAGTTTCATCTCGTGATAATCCTGGGCGAACATCGAGTAGCAGGAGGGTTCGAGGAAAATCACCGGCAGGCTGTCAGGGCTGTTTTTCAGCAGCGCCAGATTGTGCCGCCCCAGTTGCGCGGCCTCATCGAGATTTCCCTGGCTGAAGGCGGGCCGGCCGCAACATTTCCGCTGTTCCGGCAGAACGACTTCAAAACCCGCGGCTTCGAGCACCTTGACGGCGGCCTGAGCCACGTGAGGCTCGTAATAGCGCACAAAGGTGTCGTCCCAGAGCATCACCCGTCCGCGGTAAGCCGCCCGGAACGGCGGTCGCTTTGCGAACCAGTGATCGAACCGCTCCAGGGCGAAGCGCGGCAACAGTCGTTTGGTGGAAACGCCCAGCAGCCGGCTTAGGAACGGCGCATTCAAGAAGGCATTGGTGAGGCGGGGCATTTTGCAGCCCCATTGTCCCACTTGATCCAGCGAGCTGAACAGGCGTTCGCGCAGAGTCAATTTGCGCCGGCGGATGCGCGCGTGCTGCAGTTCGGCTTTCAACAGGGACAGGTTTACATTCGACGGGCATTCCACAGTGCAGGCCCGGCACGAAAGGCAATTGCTCAAGGCCTTGTCCAGCTCCTCCGAGCAAAGGGGGTCGCCGTCGATGCCGCGCAGTTCCAGGACGGCGCGAATCGCATTGGCCCGCCCGCGGGTGGACATGAGTTCCTGGCCGGTGGCCATGAACGTGGGGCACATGCTCGGCGTCAACTTGAGGCAGCCGCCGCACCCGTTGCATTGCTCCAGGTTCGCGGTGAAGGAGCCGTCTTTGGCGGAAAACGCCAGCAGCGGCTCAAACGGCAGTTTCAGGGTGTAGCCGGCGCCCTGCCGCAGGTGCCGGTCGATTTTATAGCGGCCGTCGGAGATGATTTTACCCGGGTTGAACAGATTGTACGGGTCAAACGTTTGTTTGATCTGGCGCATGAGCTGATAGATCTCGTCACCCACCTGTTCCTTGAGATACTCGGTGCGGGCAATGCCGACGCCATGCTCGGCCGCCAGGCTGCCCTTGAACTGCCGCACCAGCGCGGCGACCTCGTCGGCCACCTGCCGGTATTTTTTCAAATCCTCCGCGCGGCGCAAATCCAGGACCGGCCGCACGTGCAGCAGGCCTGACGCGGCGTGGCCATAAAAGGAGGCGTTCAGTCCCAGCCGGCCCAGGAGTTTCTGCAATTCGGCGGCGTAAGCCGGCAGGTCTTTCGGCCGCACCGCCGTGTCTTCGATGAACGTCACGGGCTTGGCCGTGCCTTTGCCGCCGGTGAGCAGCGATAATCCGGCCTTGCGCAGCGACCAGACGAGTCCGGCTTCGTCCGGCGTTTCCAGAATCCGGGTGTGCAAGCCCAGGCGGCGCTTTTCCAGCAGCGCCAGACGTTCCTTCACTTCCCCGAAGAATTCGACGAGTAAAATGGCCTCGCCGTTCCGGGTGTCGAGCTCGAGCAGATCGCGGGCGGCCTGGAATTCGAGCTGGCCGCGCGTGCGGTCGAACAGGAGCCGGTCAATGTGCTCGATCGCCGCCGGTTTCAAGTCGAGCAGTTCGGTTGCGGCCTGCAGGGCCTCGGCCACGCTGGCAAAGAAGACGAGTCCCAGACCGCGTTCTTCCGGCAATGGAACGAGCTTCAATTCCGCGGAAATGACCGCGGCGAGCGTGCCTTCGCTGCCGGCGATGATGTTCGCCAGGTTGCCCGGCTCGCGCATGGCCCGCGCCAAGGCGTAGCCGGGCCAGCGTTTCCGAAGGCCGGGCGGGAAACACTCGTTGATTTGCAGCTCGTTCAGCGACGTGAGGCTTTCGATCAGGTCGCGCTGGCGCGGCAGCGAGTCCTGGCCCGGACCGATGCGCGCCACGCGTCCGTCGCTGGTCAAGATTTCCAGCACGCTGATATGATCCGCCGTGGTGCCATAAACGGGGGCGTGGGCGCCGGAGGAATCATTGGCGATCATGCCGCCCAGCGTCGCGCGGGAGCTCGTGGCCACATCCGGCCCGAACCATAAATTGTGCGGGTGGAGGAAGTCGTTCAACTGGTCCAGAATGACGCCGGCGCCGACGCGCACGGTGCGGCGGTCGAGGTTCAGGTCAAAAATGTTGCGGTTGTAGCGGGCAAAATCGACGACGAGTCCGTCGCCGATGGCTCCGCCGGACAGACTCGTTCCGGCGCCGCGCGGGATGACGGATACGCCCGCCTGCGCCGCCGCCTGGATGATGGCGCTGGCCTCGTGCGCACTGCCGGGAAAAGCCACCGCCAGCGGCTCAATTTGATAGGGGGACGCGTCGGTGGCGTAGAGCTGGCGGGTCAGGTTGTCGAAGGCGACTTCGCAATTTGCCGCGTTCAACGCAGCCAGTTGTTGCGTCGGCGTCATAAGGCTCGGTCAACACTATCGGTGCGGCGGTGAGTTGACAATGCCTTTAACTCAATCAGGCAATTCCGGTTTGAGGTCGGGAGTCGCGCGCGCCCCCGGCGCGGCCAAATGACCCGCCAGGCGGTTTAAAGGGGTTTTCCAGCCCTCTTGCAGAAGCGCTCTATTTGCCCGTCGGGGCAATGGCCGGCAGGCTCGCCAATTCGCGCAACATCCGCCGCACGGCGGTGTGAGTGACCAGATAATATCGTGCCGCCGTGGTTGCCACGCCGATACGCACCGAGAAGGCTGATGCCGGCAGGACGCGAAACAGGTCTTCATCCGTCCAGTCGTCGCCGCTGGCGAGAGTGAACTCAGGGGTGCGGCCGGTCATCCACTCCATGGCGGCCGTTCCCTTGTTCACGCCGGCATTGCGCAACTCCACAACCTTGTTGCCTTCGAAGACTTGGACGTCAATGTTGCGTGTGTAGCCGGCGAGATCATCCGCGAGCTCCTTGGCGCAAAGGGATGCTTGCTCCGGGTCGGCCCGGCGGAAGTGCCAAGCCAGGGAAAAATCCTTCTCCTCCAGCAAGGCGCCCGGCAGGCGGTCCACGTAAAGCTGCAGGATGGGCCGCACCCGTTCCTTCCAATCTGCGGTCATTGGTTTCAACATCCGCCAGTCTTCGCCCTGCCGCCGGAGCCAGACCCCATGCTCCGCGATGAGTGACAGGGGGAGTTGACCAAACCAGTCTTCCAGGATGCGGCGTGGCCGCCCGCTGATGATGACGATTTGGTTTGCGGCGTCGGCGCTCAGCGCCGTTAGGATTTCGATCAGTTCTGCGTCGGGCAATGCGAGTTCGGGCCCTGAGGCAAAGGGCACCAGGGTGCCATCGTAATCCAGCAACAGCGCCCGGTGGGAAGCTGCCCGATACTGCTGGATCATGCTGGAATAGGCCTTGCCGGTGAGCAACCGGGCCCGGCGCGCGGCTTCGGTCTTTTGCGTGGAGAGGAGCGCTTGAACAAAATCATCGGCCCAGCGCATGACGTTGTAGCGCTGCAGCCGCTCCTGCAACAGGCGATTGCGCCGGACTTGTTCCTCGGCCGGCATGGCCAATGCCTGCTCCAGCGCCCTGGCAAAATCCTCGCGGTGGAACGGGTTAATGATAATGGCCTCACCCATCTCTTTGGCCGCGCCAGCCATCTCACTCAAAATCAGGACGCCGGTCTGATCCGGCCGGGACGCGATGAATTCCTTGGCCACGAGATTCATGCCATCGCGCAGGGGGGTGATGAGCGCCACGTCGCATAGCCGGTAGAGCGGCACGATTTCCTCGAACGTGAGATTGCGAAATTGATAGACCAGCGGCGTCCAATGCACGTTGCCAAAGTCGCCCACAATGCGGCCGACGGTCTGTTCCAGTTCGAGCTTCATCGCCTGATAACTGTCCACGCCCACGCGCGATGGCGCAACGGAGACGACAAAGACGACCTTGCCGTGCCACTGCGGGTTGTTTCTGAGGAAGCATTCATATCCGCGCAGCCGGTTAATCAGGCCCTTCGTGTAATCCAGCCGGTCCACCGAGAAAATGACCTTTTGTCCGAGGCACTTTTGGCGCAACTCGGCCACGCGGTCCTCCGCGCTCCGGCCGAGGGCGGCGGCGGCAAACCGGTCGAAGTCGATGCCCATCGGAAAAGTTTCCACTTGGACCACGCGGTCCCGCAGCGTCAGGTTGCCCAGCTGATGCTCATACCCGGCGGTGCGCAACACCGAAGTCAGGAAGTCCCGGACGTAATCGTGCGTATGAAAGCCGATCAGGCTCGACCCCAGCAGGCCATCGACAATTTCCTCGCGCCAGGCGCGGGGCAGCATGCGGAAGATTTCCCAGGAGGGAAAGGGAATGTGCAAGAAGAAGCCGATGGGCATTTCCGGAAATCTTTCGCGCACCAGTTTCGGCAGCAGCATCAAGTGATAATCATGGACCCATAGCATGTCGTCGGGACGGATCGCGCTGATGACCGCGTCGGCAAACAGGCGATTGATGTTCCGGTATTCCTGCCAGTTGTCCTCGTCGTAATGCGTTAGGACCGGAAAATAATGAAACAGCGGCCAGATGGTCTTGTTGCAGAATCCCAGGTAGAACCGGTCCATGCACTCCTCGGCCAGAAACACGGGACTGGACTTGTATTGCCCGGCACCGTACGCCCGCACGGCAGCCTCATGCTCCGGCGGGATGCCGGCTCCCGGCCAGCCCAGCCACAAAAAATCCGGTCGATCCACGCCATCCAGCGCCTGGCTGTCCAGATAACTCCATAACCCGGTCGTCAACCCCCCGGCACTGGGTTTGAAGGCCGGCGCTCCGCCGTTGAATGACACGGTAAAGGGCAACCGGTTGGAGACAATCAACAGACGCATGGGCACCTCCTCACGTTGGCCGGAGAAGCGCATCTCCGGTTCAGACCGCTCAATTCCAACTTCATTGCACCAAAGCAAACAGGTTCAACGAATGGCGGCCCGACCACCCGGATTTATCCTCCGCTGACACGCGCCAACGGACCCTTGGTTTTCCTGCACGAGCGAACTCAGAAAGCGAGTCGCGGATAGAACCTTGCCCAGAATCGCCAAAGCGTCAAGCCATGATCTTAAGAAACTCCCGGTGCCCGGCCGGCTCAATCCGCCAGTCACGCGTCATCGGCTTTGCCCTTCTCCACTTCCGCCCGCAGCAGGTCGTGCAGAGTGACCAGGCCAATCGCTTGGCCGTCCTTCCGATCCAGCACGACGACAAACTGGCTCGCGGACTCGATCAACAACCGCTGCAGATCGCGAATCGTCTGACCCCGCAAACAAGTCGTAGCCGGTTCCAATTTGGGTTCGCGCTTCTCCGCCCCGGCCAGCTCGGCCTCGCGACGGGTTAGAATGCCGGCGAGGCGGCCATCCAGTTCCACGGGGAAACGCTGGTAAGGATGCGACTGGAGAACGTTCTGCATTTCGGCGGCCTCCAGACTCCGCACCAAAACCGGCTGGAAGCTGGCGACGGCCGACACGGGCAAGTGTTGCCAGCTCTGCAAATCGCGCGGCGGGCGGACGTGCTCGAGTTGGTGGCCGTCCTGGGCCAGCAGGGCGTCATAAAAATTATGGCGGTTCATTTTGCGGCTGATGGCCTGGCTGACCAGCGCGCCAACCATCAGGGCCGGCACCAACGCGAATTCGTGGGTCATTTCAAATACAATGAGGATGCCCGTCACCGGCGCGCCCACGACCGCACCCAGACAGGCGCTCATGCCGACCACGATCAAGGCCAGCAAATCAGCGTGCCCCATCGGCCATTCCAGTCCCACCACCGCCGCCACCAGGGCGCCGGTCATCCCGCCGAAGAACAGCGCCGGCGAAAAAATGCCTCCGCAACCGCCGAAGCCATAGCAACTGAACGTGGCGATGAATTTGGTGACCAGCAATACCGCGGCAAGTTCCCAGCCGATGTCGCCGGCCAGAGCGCCCGACAAATCGTCGTAACCCAAACTGAAGACGCCGAGGCGGCCGGTCCGCCAGAAAACCGCCGCGCCGAGCCCCCAGGTAATCACGCCACCGAACACCGGGGTCAACCAGCCCGGAATGCGGCGAGTCCGTTTCATCTGCGCTCGCAATCCCAATGACGCTTTTTGAAAAGCAACTCCCACCAGCCCGGCCAGCGCCGCCACCAAAGGGGTGAGGACGAAGCCGAGCCACGACGGCGTGTCAGCGCCGGTCAGGATGAACGCGGGTTGTTTGCCGATGAGGCCATGGACAGCGAGCGCCCCGAGCACCGACGCCAGCAGCACGCCGCCCAGCAACCGGCTGTTGAGATCGCCGATGATTTCCTCCAGCACGAAGGTGGTGGCGGCCAGGGGCGTGTTGAACGCCGCGGCCAGACCGGCCGCCGCTCCGGCCGCCGCCGCGGCCCGGCGGTTTTGTTTTGCTTCGCCCGTCAGGGCGGCCAGATTCGAGGCGACCGCTCCAGCCAGCTGCACGCTGGGGCCTTCTCGGCCCAGGCTGGAACCACCGCCGATGCTCAGAATACCGGCGACGAATTTGACCCAGGCTACCCGCAGGGGCACCTGGCCGAAGTCTTTCCAGAAGGCCAGCTTGAGCTGCGGTATGCCGCTGCCGGCCGCCTCCGGGCAAAAGGAATTCAGCAGCCACCCCACCACCAGAGAGGAGGTGGCCACGACGATGAAACTGCCGATGAGGAAGACGGGGAACGATGCCTGGGAAAGCTGGACCAGCCCGAGCCGGTACAGCCAACCCATGCTCAGTTGAAAAAAAACGGCGGCGATGCCAGCGCCCAGCCCATAAAGGCACGTCTGGACAACGGCACGAGTTTGCCGGGGCAGTTTTGCAAAGAACTCAGCGAGAAGTAACCTCGTCACAGGCGCCTATTTTCAACAGCCAGCCGATCATTCAAAGCAAATTTATTGTCATGATTTTTCACCGGCACACAAATTCAGTCTCGCCGCGCCCGCACTAAACCAAATGCCGGGCCTGGCGTTTGGGCAGGGCAGGGTTGGTCTTGCGCAATGGAACTTCGGCTGCGGGCAGATGATGCTTGAGAAAGTCCGGTTGGTCGCGCCGCCCGCCGCGCCGGTAATCGCGCCACATCGTCGCCGCCACGGATCGGACATCCTGGCGAAGCTCAGCCGTCAGAAATTCATCGAGCAATTCCATCAGCCGCACCAGGGCGATGCGGTCCGTGCGGCCGGTGCGGGCGTACAGCCAGTCGCTGAAATGGAGGAAGGCGTGGAAGGGAGAACTGTTTGGCGTTCCGGCTGCAGCCGGTTCGGGTATTGCCTGTCTGCCTGAAGGCGGGACTCCCAATGCATGCTTGTCCCCCGAACCATGGTCGTTAATCGCCGCCCGTTCGGCGTTCTTGGCGGTCGCGGCTGGGGACAACCGCGCTCCGCCGGACCAAATCAGCGGAGTGGTCTCGATAAAATTGCCGCTGTTGCCAACCAGGTCCCAGTAACGGGCAAAGCGGCGGAGCCGTTGCATCGTCGCGAAATCAATCAACCGGTTGCTCAGGATTTCGTAAGGCGGGTGCGGATTGTAAACCATCTGCCATTCGGTGTCGTGCCGGCTGATGGGCGTGCCGCGGAGCCGCTTCAATATGCCCACCTGGATTTCCTGCGGCCCGAGCGCCATCAGCCGGTCAAAGCCCGCGGCGAAACTCTCGAGGGTTTCGCCCGGGAGGCCCACGATCAAATCGGCATGGATATGAACGCCGGTTTCACGGCGCAGGAACCGGAGATTGTCCTCCAGCCTGGCAAGGTTCTGCCGGCGGCTGATGCGCCGGCTGACGGCTGCGTTGAAGGTCTGCACGCCCACCTCGAATTGCAGCGCCCCGGGCGGGAATCGGGCGATGATGGCGCGCAGCGATTCCGGGAGGCGATCGGGAATCATTTCAAAGTGAAAGAACAGGCCGGGCCGATAGCGCTCCAGGAAAAATTCAAGGATGGCTTTACCGGCCTCGAGATTGAGGTTGAAAGTGCGATCAACGAACTTGAACTGCGTCACGCCGCGGTCGAGCAGGCGCTGCAATTGGGCGAGCAGGGCGGGCAGCGGGACCGGCCGGACGGGAATGTCGAGCGACGACAGGCAGAATTCACAGGAGAAAGGGCAGCCCCGCGACGCCTCGACGTAAATGATCCGGTGGGCGATGTCATCCTCCGTGTAAAAATCATAGGGCAACACGATTTGGGAAAAATCGGGCAATTCCGCCGGGATGATTTTGGGTAACGGAGCGCCGACCGGCTGATCGGCGGCGACGGCATGGCTGTTTTCTTTCCGGTCGGGAGCCCGGCGCTCCAGGAGTCTCCCGCACACCTCGGCGAATTTCAAATCGGCCTCGCCGGTGATCACATGATCGGCGAGTTGAACGATGGGCTGTTCCCCGGTTTCGTAACTGACTTCCGGACCGCCCAGGATGATTGTGATGTCCGGCCGCAGGCGCTTGAGGGCGGCGATCACCTCGGCGGCGGGGGTGACGTTCCAGAGGTAGATGCCGAAGCCGATGATTTTTGGATTTTGGGCGAGCAGGACCTCCGCGATGTCGAGCGGGCGCTGGTTGATGTCAAATTCGACGAGGCGGCTCCGCGGCTGGAGCGGTCCGAGATTGGCCAGCAGGTAGCGCAGGCCAAACGCGGCGTGAATATACTTCGCGTTCAGCGTGGTTAAAACGATGTCCGCCACGCGCGACAGTTTAACCACAAACAGCGGAAGCGTCGAGCCTGCGGCTCAGTCTGTTGTCAGGGGCGCGATTGCGTTGTGGCCGGCCGAGACCGCCGACCCCTGCCGTTCAATTTTGATTAGACCCGGCGCCCGGGGCTTGTTAAGCTGGGCTTACTATGACACCGGACGACATTCTGCTGGAAGCAGAGGAAAAGATGGAAAAGACCGAGAAGGTGGTCGTGAACGAATTCGCCGGCGTGCGCACGGGCAAGGCGTCGGCGGCGCTGGTGGAAAACATCATGGTGGAGGTTTATGGGGCGCAGATGCGCATACGGGAACTGGCCGGCATCACCACGCCGGAACCGCGCCAACTGGTGATCCAGCCGTGGGACATGACTTCGTTGCATCCGATCGAGAAGGCAATCCAGAAGGCGAATTTGGGATTGAATCCGGCGGTGCAGGGCAAGATCCTCCGCATCTCGTTCCCTGAGCTCAGCCAGGAACGGCGTCAGGAATTCGTCAAAATCACCAAAAAGATGGCCGAAGACGGGCGCGTGGCCATCCGGCATGTGCGCCGCGACGCGATGGAGCAGTTAAAGAAGCATTCGCATGACAGCGGCATCACCGAGGACGAGGAAAAACAGGCGGAAAAGGATTTGCAGAAGCTGACGGATGACTACATCGCCAAGATCGACCAGCATCTGGACCACAAGGAAAAAGAAATCATGACCGTCTAAGGGACGGCTGGCCGTCTGGGCGGCAGAGGCGCTCCCTTCCGAACAATGACCGCCGAACCGTCGGCCAGAAACGCCGAGACGGGCGCGCGGCCCAGAACTTCCGCCCAGGGTCCGCCGTAGAGGTTGGCCAGGTCGCCCTCCAGTTTGGCCGCCCGGGTTTCCCAAACGCGCCACGGCGGATGTTCCACCTGGTATTCCAGGGTCGAGCCGTCGCGCTGGATGGAATAGCCCCAGTAATGCTCGGCGATGAATTCGGCCTCCGACCCTTCCCGCATCGGTTGGGCGCCGCCCCGGACCGCCAAGGACAGGGAGTTTTCGCGCCCGTTGAATCGCCACGCGTACCTGACCGATTTGACTTCCCCGGCTGCCGTCTCGATCCGATGCGACATAGGCAGGGCCACGTAGTTTTCATTGTAGAAGGTGCGGGCCGCCCAGGCGATGGCCGGGCGTGGAACGAGTTCCTTGATGAAGACCACGCCTCGCCGCCAGCCCGCGGAGCTGTTCCGGCGCGTGTAAAACCGCAGGTTGACCTCTTCAAAATTCCGGTGGCAGGGAACGGGGATGCCCCACACGCGCGTGTGCAGAAAACGGAATCCCACCACACTGACAAAGAAGTTGCCATTCCAAGCGTCGAGCTCCGTTCCGGCCGGCACGAACGGCGCAAGGATTTTGGCGTCCACTTCGTAATTCAGCATCGCCAGCCAGCGCCATTCGGCGGTGAGAAAAACCGGTTCGGGCTCGGCGCGGGGATCAGCGGGGCGGGCGGTTGGTGGCGGCGGGTTCAAAGCGGACCACGGTTTCATTCGTCCGGGCGTACCCGAGCTGTTCGCGGATGAGCCGCTCGACGGTTTGGGGGTCATTGCGCAGCGCCTCGATATCAGCCTGGTATTTTTTTGACCGGGCTTCTTCCTGCTGCAATTGCCCGTCGAGCCGCAGGATTTCCCGGCGCAGCCGCTCGTTTTGCCGGATGAGCGGCAGGTGCCACATGCCCAGGAGCAGCAGCAGGGCAAGCACCAGCAAGCCCACGACCGCTTTCGTCAGTTTGCTCCAGATGCCGAGATCCACGTTCATGCCGCGAGTTAAGCACGCGCCGGCTGCCGGTTAAAGCGGATTTTGAACGTCGATTTCCCGGAAATCAGTTGCCGGCCTGCGCCGGGTTGGCCGTCGCCGGCGCGAGACATCCCGCCGGAACCGGACCGGCAATCCGACGGCCCTTGGTCCGCCGGGGCCGGGCGAACTGGGGCAGACCGGCGGCCAACGCCTGGCGGTCCGACCTGGACGGCAAGCGCAGGCCGTAAAACGCGGTGTGGATTTGATTGTCAGGGTTGATCTAAACCGCTATCACTGGCGGCGGTGATCCAAGCCTTGTTCCTGATATTCAAGCCAGCGGCAACCTGGGAGCGCCTCGTGCAAAAGCGGCACAGCACGGGTTTCCTGCTGGCGTGGTATCTCCTGCCCCTGATGCTGCTCGTGGCCGTGGTGGAGGGATTTGGCTTGATGCACTGGGGCAAGCACCAGGCCTTCATTCATCGCATTCAAAAATTTTCGCTGGGGGAAACCGTGATTTACGAAACCGCGCGGGTTTTGATGACGTCGATTATCGTGGTGGTCTGCGCCGTTCTGATCAAGACCTTCGCCGACACGTTTCGCGGGCGGCACACCTACCATCAGACCCTGACGCTGGTGATCTATGGGTTGAGCCCGCTGTTCCTGTTGCGGTTGCTGGACGCGGCGCCGGGAATCAGTCCGTGGATCACTTGGGGCACCGGGGTCATCCTCTGCACCGAAGTGCTTTATCAAGGCGTTCCGCGAGTCATGGACCCCGATCCACCCAATGCCTTCGGACTGTATTTCATGAGTTCCCTGGTGCTGGTTACAAGCACCGGCCTGGAACGGTTCGTCACCGCCTGGTTCCTGTCCGGGCGCATGCATCCCGTCAACGACGCGATCGCCAGTCTGCTCCGGCATCTGCAGCATTGATTTTGCGTCAAACACCGGCCTCAATTCAACGCTGCCGCTGAAAGAAAATGTCCTCGCGTTCCGGGCTGCTGCTTGAAACCCTCAACCTATGACACTGGACGACACCATCGCCGCCGTCGCCACTCCGCTGGGGGAGGGCGGCCTGGCGGTCGTCCGCCTTTCCGGCCCGCAGGCCCTGCCAATCGCCGACCGCTGTTTCCGGCCGGCCGGTAAAAATTCACCGCCGCCGTCCGCCGCCCGCACGCACACAATTCAATACGGCCAGGTTCACCGTGAGGGGCAAAGGGTGGATGAGGTACTGCTGGCGGTTCTGCGCGCGCCGCATACCTTCACGCGCGAGGATACGGTGGAAATCACCTGCCACGGCGGCTTGCTGCCGGCCAAACTCGCGCTCGATGCACTCCTCGCCAACGGCGCGCGCCTGGCCGAACCCGGCGAATTCACCCGGCGCGCCTTTCTCCATGGTCGCATCGACCTGGCGCAAGCCGAGGCGGTGGCGGATTTGATTCGCTCCCGCACCGAGCTGGCGCTGGCCGCCGCCAACGAACAGCTGGCCGGCCGGCTGTCCCAGCGCGTCAACCGGTTGCGCGATGAAATGATGCAGGCGCTGGCCCATCTGGAGGCGCACATCGATTTTCCCGACGAAGACATCGCGCCCGATACGCAGGAACAACTGGCGGGGCGGCTGGAGCGCGGACTGGCGTGCATGGATGAATTGTTGCGGACGGCAGACGAAGGACAGATCCTCCGGCATGGCATCCGCGCGGCCATCGTCGGCCGGCCCAACGCGGGCAAATCCAGTCTCCTCAATCAATTGCTCGGCCACGACCGCGCCATCGTGTCGCCCCTGCCCGGCACCACGCGGGATACGATCGAGGAAACGGCCAATATCCGCGGATTGCCCGTGATCTTCATTGACACGGCCGGCCTGCGCGACGGGAGCGATGCCGTCGAGCAGGAGGGAGTCCGGCGCAGCCGGGCCGCGCTCATGCGGGCGGAGGCGGTGTTGCACGTTCTGGACGGGAGCGAGCCGCTGACCGCCGCGGACGAGACATATCTGGCTGAGTTCGCCGGCAAGCAACGGATTCTGGTGGTGAACAAGATTGATTTGTCGAGGAAATTAACGCTGCCTGCCCTACCCGCGCCCCGGTCCCATCCGGCGGGAGAGGATGCTCGAAGGACCGGGCCGGTCAGTTTCGTTGCGCCGCCGGTCGTTGAGGTTTGCTGCCTCAGCGGGCAGGGAATTGAAACGTTGAAAGACGCAATCAAAGAACTGGTCTGGTCGGGCGAAATCACGGCCGGAATGTTGCAAATAATGATCAACTCGCGGCATCAGGACGCGCTCAACCGCGCGCGCGCCGCCACGCAACGGACGCTGGACGTGCTGCGGTCCGGCGAAACGCCGGAGCTCGCAGCCGGCGAACTGCGCATCGCCGTCAACGCAATCGGCGAAATTGTCGGCAAAACCGCCACCGAAGACCTGCTCGACTCCATCTTCAGCCAGTTTTGTATCGGGAAATAGGCCAGCCTGGTTCGTGGCTACTGCTTCCAGGCCAGCAGCGCCAGGATCGTTGGCAGAACTATTCCGGCCACGAGGCATGCGGCGGCGGCTCTGCGCGACCCGAACTTGAACGCCATCACGACACCGAGCAGGACCGTGACCACCAAACTTGCCGCCATCGCCGTCACCAGCCAGGTCATCGCGGCGGATGACAGCGTGCCGGCCTTCAATGGGTGTCCGGTGTGAATGGTCGAAAGCCAGGCGAAAACGGAATCACCCCGTCCGGTTCCATCCGAATTGTGCCGCAGCCCCATTTGCCATAAGCCGGAAACAGCAAAGAAAATCAGCATGGGAGCAAAGGTGCAGCCCAGATAAAGGTGAACCCGGCGGAGTGTCATCATGTGGGCACGCTACTGCGTGGCCGGAGGGAAGTTGTCAGACAGTTGTAAATAAAGTGTAAAGGTCATCCCGTCGGGGGGCAGATACGTCGGGAGCCGGCGGCCAATGCTCGGGCACGAGGCAGTGGCCTATGGGCGGCCGGCGGTGGCGGCAGCCGATGGATTATCCAAGCCCGTGCCTTGAACGTTGGTGGTACTGACCAGCGGGCCTTGAAAGCCGGTGATGTTGATGCGGGCGAGCGTTACATTAACGCTGTTGGCCAGCGTGATGCCTTTCCCGCAGTTGCCGGTTACGTTGGCAATGGACAAACCGTCGAGCGGCTGTTCCGGGGGAATTTCCCAGCCCGCCACCAGTTGCCCGACGTTCTCCACGGTGATGTTGGTGAAGCTGAGGTTCTGGACGCGAGACCACTTCTCCACCGCGCCCGCGACAGGCTCGCTGGCCTGAATCCCCTTGTTGATCAGGTTGATGCCGAGAAAGGTGGGGGAATTGGAAATGACCAGGTTTTCGCCGGTGATGGCCTCCATGAAGCCCCCGCGGCCATCGCGGCTCTTGATGAAAATTCCGTTCTGGTGGCCGGAGATGGTGCAACGCTCGATCCGCACATTGCGGATGCCCCCGGACATTTCGGTGCCGATGCCGATGCCGCCGAACTGGCTGCTGGCCAGCGTGCAATCGCGAATCAACACGTTCTCCGTCGGCCGGCCCAGCCGCACCGCCTCCAGGCCGCGCCCGGATTTCAGAGAGATGGCATCGTCCCCCGTGTCGATCCGGCAATGCTCGACGAGCACGTCGGAGCACGAATCCACATCCAAACCGTCGCCGTTGGTATTGAGAGAGCGAACGACGAGGTTGCGGGCGGTGAAATCTTTGCAGAAGAGCGGATGGATGGACCAAAGGTGCTGGTATTGAGTCGAAAAGCCGTCCAGCACGACGTTGGTACAACTGGTGAACTCGATCAGCACCGGGCCGCGCGGATTGCGCAACTGGCTCAAGGCCGGCGGCGGACCGACGATGCTGCCGGGTCCTCGAATGGCAATGCGCGAGGCATTTTCGGCGGAAATCAGGGCGCGATGGGCGGGCGCAAATTCCCCCTCCCAACGCGTGCGCCCCAGCGGGTAATCCGCGATCTCGGAACTGCCCCGGACCTCCGCGTTCGCTTCCAGTTGCAGGGTGGTGTTGGCCCCGATGACAATGCTGCCAATCAGGTAAATGCCGGAGGGCACCCTGACTGTGCCGCCGCCGTTGGTGGCGCACGCATCCAGCGCCCGCTGAAATGGCACGGTGTCCCGGGTTGCTCCATCGGCGCGGGCGCCGAAGTCGCGAACGTTCCAGGAAACTTTTCCGGCAGCCGTTGCCGCAGCCGGATCGCGGTCTGCCGCCGACAGCGAAAAACCGCCCCCCGCCACCAGGATGCCAAGGATGGTTAAGCGAATCATGAACTGTGACCGCGCGCAGGATGCCGTCGGGAAGAAACCGTTGTCAATCAAATCACCACTGTTCGACCGGTCCTTTCGGCACGGGAATGGCGCCGGTGAGGGGGGCCGTCGGCTCATCCATGAACGAGGCGACCAGAGGCGCCGGTCGATAGCGCGGCAACAGTTCGCCGGTTGGGTCAAGGAATTGTTGCCGCCAGGCGAAGTAGTTTTCCAGGGCGGCCTGGAACTCCGCCCGCGTGGAAACCTGGCTGACCCGCTGATTGAAGGTATGGCAGGGGCCGAACTGCCTGGCATACCAAGGGGCGACTTTACGGAACATCCGGCAGCCCCGGTCCTCGCCGAAAACTTCGATCATCAAATCCAGATGACGGCACATTACCCGCACCCGCTCGGCAAAGGTGGGTTCGGGCGGGAGTTCTTCCCGCCGGGGGGCCGAGTTCCACGAGCCCCCATCTTGATCGTGCGTTTGAGAATTTTGGGACCCGCAGAGCTCGCTCCTCCGACAACGCCGCAGATACTCCCGCGTGCGCTGAAAAATCCAGGGATCGTAAAACGCGCCGCGGCCGATGCTCACGCCGGCGCATCCGGTTTCATCCAACATTTTTTTCGCAGCGGCGGGCGCAATCACGTCGCCATTGCCGATGACCGGGATGCGCTTCACGGCCCGGACCACCGTCCGGATGCCGGCCAGATTCACCCGCCCGCCAAAACCCTGCTGCCGGGTGCGGCCGTGGACGAAGATCGCGGCAGCCCCGGCATCCTCCAGCGCCGCCGCCAGCTCCGGCGCGGTGAGGTTTTGGTCGTCCCAGCCCAGCCGCATCTTGGCGGTGACGGGAATTTTCACGGCCGCCACCATGCCCCGCACCAGGGACGCCGTCCTGGCCAGGTCGGCCATCATGGCCGAGCCGCCGCCGACGTTGCAGACCTTGCGAACCGGGCAACCCATGTTGATGTCCAGGGCCGCATAACCCAGCGATTCGACGAGTTGCGCCGCGTCGCGCATTTCTTGGGGCACGGAACCAAACAACTGGACGGCCAGCGGGGCATCCGCCGGGCGGGTCTCGATGAGCTTGAGCGCGTTTTTGTTGGTTTCGAGCAGCGAGCGGGCGTTGACCAGGTCGGTCGTGCACAGGCCGACCCCGCCGATCTCCCGCACCACCAGCCGGAAGGGCAGGTTGGTGTAACCGGCCAGCGGGGACAGGAACAGGTTGGAGGACAATGACAGCGTGCCGATTTGCATTGGCATCATTATAGCTGAATTAGGCCATTGCGGAAGCCGCAAGGCCATGTTAATTTGGCCTGCCAAAGGCAAACAGTAATGTTCGACGAAGACCAAAACCAGGGCAACGGTACCGGGCGCGGCCCCCAAAAGCCGGCGGGCGGCATGAAAGTGCCGCCGACGACGTGGCTGGCTTGGATTGTCATCCTGGGCAGCATGGCGGCCTTGATGTTGGTTTACAACCGGATCAACGTGCCCTCCGGCGCCATTTCCCAGGCGGATTTCCTCCAGAAATTCGAGTCGAACCAGATCGCCAGCGCGGTCGTCAGCTTCAATCCGCAATCGTCTCCGCTGACCCAGATCACCGGAAAATATTACAAGACCGACAAGGAAGGCAGCCTCCTCAAGCCGTTGCAGGAAGTGCCGTTCGTGGTGGAATACGCGCTGATCACGCCGGAAATGGAGAAGGAATTCGTCCGCTCGCACAAAGTGGTGCTGACGATGCCCAACGCGATGCTCATCAGCGCGCTGTGGACCATCGTGCCGTTCCTGCTCATCGGCATCCTGTTCTGGTTTTTCTTCATCCGCCAGATCAAAATCGCCGGCAAGGGCGCCCTGAGCTTCGGCAAGAGCAAGGCCCGCATGCTCGCCAAGGAACGGAACAAAACCATGTTCAAGGACGTCGCCGGCATTGAAGAGGCCATCGAGGAAGTCTCCGAACTGGTCGAGTTTTTGAAGGACCCGAAGAAGTTCCAGCGCCTGGGCGGACGCATCCCCAAGGGCGTACTGATGGTCGGGCCGCCCGGCACCGGCAAAACGCTGCTGGCCAAGGCCATCGCCGGCGAGGCCGACGCGTCCTTCTTCAGCATCAGCGGGTCGGATTTCGTCGAGATGTTCGTCGGCGTGGGCGCCAGCCGCGTGCGGGACATGTTCGAACAGGCGCGCCGCAACACGCCGTGCCTGGTGTTCATCGATGAAATCGACGCCGTCGGGCGCAGCCGCGGTCACGGCCTCGGCGGCGGCAACGACGAGCGCGAGCAGACCCTGAATGCCCTGCTGGTGGAGATGGACGGCTTTGACACGCAGGAAGGCATCATCATCATCGCCGCCACCAACCGGCCGGATGTGCTGGACCCGGCCCTGTTGCGCCCGGGCCGCTTCGACCGCCAGGTGGTGGTCAATCTGCCCGACGTGCGCGGACGCGAAGGGATCCTGAAGGTGCACGCCAAAAACGTGAAACTGGCGCCGGATGTCGATTTGTCCATCATCGCGCGCGGCACGCCCGGTTATTCCGGCGCGGAACTGGCGAACCTGTTGAATGAAGCCGCCTTGCTGGCTGCCCGGCTCAACAAAAAGGCCGTGGGCATGGGCGAATTGGAAGAGGCGCGCGACAAGGTCCGCTGGGGCCGCGAACGCCGCAGCCTGGCCATGACGGACGAGGAAAAGCGGTGCACCGCCTGGCATGAGGCCGGCCACGCGCTCGTCAACGTGCTGCTGGAACATACCCACCCGCTGCACAAGGTCACCATCATCCCGCGCGGCCAGTCGCTGGGCTCGACCATGCAATTGCCGGAGAAGGATATCTTGAGCCGCCGGCGCAAGGAGATGCTGGACGACATCGCAGTCACCATGGGCGGACGCATCGCCGAGGAGATCATTTCGGGCGACATTTCGACCGGCGCGGCCATGGACATTCAGCAAGCCACGAACATGGCCCGGGCGATGGTCTGCCAGTATGGCATGAGCGACAAGGTCGGCATGGTGCAGTACGGCAACGACGACGAATTTATCTTCCTCGGCCGCGAGATGGCGCGCACGAAGGTTTACAGCGAAAGCACCGCGCGCGAAATCGACGAGGAAATCAAGCGCCTCATCGATGAAGGCTACCGGCGCGCGCAGAATCTCATTTTCAGCAACCGCACCAAGCTGGAATTAATTGCCAACGCGCTGCTCGAGTACGAAACCCTCGACCGCTCCCAGGTCGAGGAAATCGTGCGGACCGGCAAGTTCACCCCGCCCCCGCTCAAGCCCGAGGGAGGCGCCATCCTGAGCGCGCCCGCCGGCACGCCGCTGCCGGAAACGCCGCCGAAACCCGTGCCGCCGACCCTGCCCGGTCTGGGCGCGCCCGCGCCCGCGCCGGTCTGAGAGCTCAGCGGGCTCTGCCCTTCTCCAACGACGCCAGGTCCTCGGCCAGAAAACGGGTGACGTCCTTGAACCGCGCCACGTTGTCCGGGTTCATCGCCATCAGCGTCTGGTGCGCTTCCAGGCACGTCCGGGTAATCTCCTCCCGCGATGGATTGACTGATTCCGGTTCGCTCGCTTGGAGCCCCTCCGGCAGTTGCAGCGGGCCGCTGCCGACCTTGAACAGATGCAGCGCGCCCAGGTTTTCGAGCAGTTCGGTGATGCGGGCGCTGGGATTGGCCAACTCCAGAACGCCCGGGCGGGAATTGCCGGCGCGGTTCATCTTCAGCCCGAAGCCGGCCAGCACCCCCAAAAACGTGCTGTCCATGAGCACGCATTCCGACAAGTCAATGATGAAATGCGCGTAACCCTTTTGCGCCAGGCCGGTGAGCAGCGCTTTGAAGTCCGGACTGGATGAGAAATTGGCGCGGCCGGAGATTTTCAGGCAGGCGAAGTCCCGGCCGACGAGCACCAGCAATTTGGCGGGGATGGTTGACATGCGATCCTGTCTGGGTTCCGATTCAAGCCGCCGCGCCCGCGGGCAGGATGATCTGCACCAGGGCCTCCTGCAGCACCAGTGCTTCGTCCAGCCCGCTGGACACCAGCCGCCGGTTGCACCGCAGCAGCAATTCCATGGCGCGCACCAATTCGCTCACACTGTATTTTTTCGCCTGCGGCAGCGCTTTGTAAAGCACATACGGATTCAAGGCCAGCGGATTGAACCGCCGGTCGGCCGGCAACTCGTCCGCCGGCACGTGCTCCAATTGGGCCTTGAACCGGTGGTAATCCGGCTCGGGCTTGATCCAGCCTTCCCGCAACATTTCCTTGATCAGCAGCAGCGCGCGCACTTTGGCGATCAAGCCGTAGAGCAGGCCGATTTCGGATCGCTGCGAGTCCGTCTTGACCTCCCACAGCTCCTCGTCCAGCGCCGAAAGGGTCCGGCGCAAATCGCGGTCCCCCAGGGCATCGCCCAGCGCAAACGCCCGCGCCGTTTTGTTCCGCGGGCAGACGGCGGAAACATCAGCCCGTTCAATGGTTTTGCGGTGGCCGGCATACAGGCACAACTTCTCGGCTTCGTTGTCGAGCTGGCGCGGGTGGGGACCGACCCGGGTGACCAGTTCGCCCACCGCCTCATCGGAAATGTCCTTGCCGCGCTCGCGCACCGCCGCACGCGCCGCCAGCTCCGCCCGTTCCGCCCAGTCGCGGTCATCGGCCGACCAGCCGGAAAAATTCTCGACGGTCCCGAGCTTGTCGAGCGTTTTGAAAAAGGATTTGCGCTTGTCCACCTTGCCGGCGCTGATGAGCAGCCGGACGCCGGACCAGTTGAACGACTTCAAGGTTTCCGCCAGTTCCGCCAGGGCCGCAGTGACGGCGACGGCGGAGGCGGTGCGCTCGTCGCCCAGAAAATTGCAATCGCGCAGCCAGACCGCCTTGCCGGACCCGAAAAAGGGGAGGGTTTGCAGCGCCTCGCGCAGCCGGGCCAGGGCCTTCAGAGCTTCGTCGCTGTTGGCGACGGTGGCTTCGATGATTTCATGGTCCATGCCCCCTAGTTCGTCACTCCACTGCTGGTAAAGTTGCCGGGCGCGCTGTTTGACGGCAAATTCGTCATCGCCGCAAATCAGAGCCAGCGAAGGGGGAGGCTTGGCCGCGGGCATCTTATTCGGCTTCGCTGCCGGTCTCGTTGATCCGGTTCAGCACTTCGCTCATGTCCTCGACCTGGGCGAACAGTTGGGAAGCGACAAAGATCGGCTTTTTTTGCGCGGCGGCGATGGCCAGGCAATCGCTGGGGCGGGCGTCCACCTCGACGATTTTGCGCGCGACTTCATTTTGCTGTTGCAGGATGAGGCGGGCGAAATAGGTGGAATTCTTCAAGTCGGTGATGACGACGCGTTCGACGTTGATGCCGAAGCCCTGGAAAATCCGGTTGATGAGGTCGTGAGTCAGCGGGCGCTCCTTGGGGGTCTGGCGCAGGAACATGCCGATGACCGCTCCCATTTGCGGTTCGACATTGATGACGAAAACCTTTTCATCGTTGCCGACGAACAGCGCGCAACCGCTATTGGCCGGCAGGATACCCCGAATTTGCACCGGTACGACGTCGTGCTTCATGGCCTGAATTTAAGCCGGTTCCGGCGAAATACAAGTCCCGGCTGGCAGAAATCAGTGCGTGGATCCGCAACCGCATTGCGCCGGGGCGGCCTTGATTGGATCGTAGTTCAGGGACGGACCGAGCCAGCGCTCGATCTCCGCCAGGGTCAACCCTTTGCGAACGTGATAATCCTGCGCTTGGTCGCGGCCCAGTCGGCCCACGGCAAAGTACTTTGACTCCGGATGGGCAAAAAACAGCCCGCTGACGCTGCTGGCCGGCCACATGGCGCAGCTCTCGGTCAGCCGGATGCCAGTGTTCCTTTCCACGTCCAGCAATTGCCACAAAATGCGCTTCTCCGTATGGTCCGGGCAGGCCGGATAACCCGCCGCCGGACGGATGCCCCGGTACTTCTCCGCAATCAGATCTTCCGGGCTGAATTTTTCATTTCGGCCGTAACCCCACTCGCGGCGGACGCGCTGGTGCAGCCATTCCGCAAACGCCTCGGCCAGCCGGTCCGCCAGCGCCTCGGCCATGATCGCGTTGTAATCGTCGTGGTCGGCCTTGAACTGTTTGACCAGCTCGTCCAGCCCGTGCCCGCTGGTGACGGCGAAGGCGCCCAGATAATCGTCTGCCTTCTGCCTTCCGCCTTCTGCCTTTTCCGCAATAAAGTCCGCCAGGCACCAGTTCGGGCTGCCATCATCCTTGGGGATTTGCTGGCGGAGAAAATGAAAGGTGGTCAGGACCTTTATCCGCGATTCGTCGGTGTAAAGTTCCACGTCGTCGCCGGCGCGGTTCGCCGGAAAGAAACCGTACACCCCGCGCGGCTGAAGCAGGTTTTGTCCGACAATCTGCGCGAGCAGCCGCTGCGCGTCGGCAAACAGCTTGCGCGCCTCCTCCCCGTGCCTCTCGTGCTGGAGAATTTTCGGATACACCCCGCGCAATTCCCAGGTGTGAAAGAACGGCGACCAGTCGATGAACGGCACGAGGTCGGCCAGTCCGATCTCGGATTTCGGATTTTGGATTTCGGATTTGGGTGATAGCACCCGCACGCCGGTAAACTCCGGCTGCGGCAGGTCGTCATACTTCAACTTCGACGCGTTGGCGCGGGCCTGTTCAATCGGGATGAGCTTTGCGGCCTGGCCGGCGTGCTGGGTGCGGATGCGGTCGTACTCTTCCCGCACCTGTTGCGCAAGCTTCGGCCTCTGCTCGGCGCTGACCAGGCTGCTGACCACCGGGACTGCCCGCGAGGCGTCCAGCACGTGCACCACCGGCTGGCTGTAAGCGGGGGCAATCTTCACCGCCGTGTGCGCCTTGCTGGTCGTCGCGCCGCCGATGAGCAGCGGCAGCTTCAGCCCTTCGCGCTCCATCTCCCGCGCCACGTGCGCCATCTCGTCCAGCGACGGCGTGATCAGCCCGCTCAGGCCGATGATGTCCACCTTCTGCTCGCGCGCGGTCTGCAAAATCTTCTCACACGGCACCATCACCCCGAGATCAATGACCTCGTAATTATTGCAGCCGAGCACGACGCCGACGATGATCTTGCCGATGTCATGCACGTCGCCTTTGACCGTGGCCAGGAGTACCTTGCCGGCATTTTTGTGCGTGCCGCCGGCAGCCTGCTTCTCCGCTTCCATGAACGGCAGGAGATACGCCACGGCCTTTTTCATGACGCGCGCCGATTTCACCACCTGCGGCAAAAACATTTTGCCGGACCCGAACAAATCGCCGACGATGTTCATGCCGGCCATGAGCGGGCCTTCGATGACCAGCAGCGGCTTGCCGTATTTCCGGCGCGCTTCCTCCGTGTCCGGATCAATGAAATCCACGATGCCTTTCACCAGCGCGTGGCTGAGCCGTTCCTCGACGGTGCCGCGGCGCCATTCGTCGTTCGAGGATGACAACGCGGACGTGGACGCGGACGATTTGAGATTCTCGGCAAACTTGATCAGGCGCTCGGTGGCGTCGGGCCGGCGGTTGAGCAGCACGTCTTCGACCCGCTCGAGCAGGTCCTTCGGGACTTCCTCGTAAACCGCAAGCAACCCGGGATTGACGATGCCCATGTCGAGCCCGGCCTGGATGGCGTGAAAGAGAAACGCGCTGTGCATTGCCTCGCGCACGGCGTTGTTGCCGCGGAACGAAAACGACACGTTGCTGATGCCGCCGCTGACCTTGGCCAGCGGCAGATGCTCCTTGATCCATTTGGTCGCGCGGATGAAGTCCACGGCGTAGTTCGCGTGTTCCTCCATGCCGGTGCCGACCGTCAGCACGTTCGGGTCGAAAATGATGTCCTGCGGCGGAAAGCCAACCTGTCGGACCAGCAGTTCGTAGGCGCGTTGGCAGACTTCGGTGCGCCGCTCGAACGTGTCCGCCTGGCCGCGCTCGTCAAAGGCCATCACCACCACCGCCGCGCCGTAACGCCGCACGAGTTTCGCCTGGCGCAAAAACTTCTCCTCGCCTTCCTTGAGCGAAATCGAATTCACAATGCCCTTGCCCTGCAAACATTTCAGCCCGGCTTCGATGACCTCCCATTTCGAGGAATCCACCATCACCGGCACCTTGCAGATGTCGGGTTCGCTGGCCACCAGATGCAGGAACCGCGTCATCGCCGCCACGCCGTCAATCATTCCTTCGTCCATGCAGACGTCAATCACCTGCGCGCCGTTCTCGACCTGCTGCCGGGCAATGGTCAGCGCCGCCTCGTAATCGCCGGCCTTGATGAGCTGCGCGAATTTCGGCGACCCGGCCACATTGGTGCGCTCGCCGATGTTCAGGAAATTGGAATCCGGCCGGACAGTTAGCGCGTCCAGCCCGCTCAGGCGCAAATACGGTTCAACCGTCGGCACTTGGCGCGGCGGCAAGCCGCGGACCGCCTCGGCCAGGAGTTTGATGTGCGCCGGCGTGGTGCCGCAGCAGCCGCCCACGATGTTGAGCCAGCCGTTCTGCGCCCACTCCCGGAGCTGTGGCGCGAGCGATTCGGGCGTTTCGGGAAAGCCCGTCGGGAGCAGGGGATTGGGCAACCCGGCGTTCGGATGGGCGCTGACGTAAATCGGCGCCAGGCCGGAAAGCTCCTCGATGAGCGGGCGCAGCTCCTTCGGGCCAAGCGCGCAGTTCATGCCGACCGAGAGCAGGGGAACGTGCGAGATGGAATTCCAGAACGCCTCGACCGTCTGGCCGGTCACCCCGCGGTTGCTGCCCGCCTGAATGAACGTGACGCTGGCCAGAATTGGAATTGCGGAGTGCGGAGTGCGGAGTGCGGATTTGCCGTCAGTTTCGGAGGGGCGAGTTCCAAGAGCCCCTGATTTTGCTTCCGATTCGGATTCGTGGGGCTCGCGGAGCTCGCCCCTCCGATATGAAAACGGCTGCCGCCCGCGCTCTTCCAGGATTTTCTGGATGGCAAAAAAGGCCGCCTTCGCGTTCAGGGTGTCAAAAATCGTTTCCACCAGCAGCAGGTCAACGCCACCGTCGAGCAAGCCGCGCACCTGTTCGCTGTAGGCGGTGACCAGTTCGTCGTAGGTGCAGCCGCGCGCGGCGGGATTATGCACGTCGGTCGAAATGGACGAGGTTTTGGTGGTCGGCCCGATGGCGCCGGCGACGAAGCAAATCCGGTCCGGCTGCCCGGCCATGAACCGGTCGGCAGCGTGGCGGGCGCATTCGGCGCCGGCCTTGGCCACCTCGTAGGCCAGCGATTCCAGCCCGTAATCGGCCAGCGAGATGGCCTGCGCGTTGAACGTGTTGGTTTCTATGATGTCCGCGCCGGCTTCGAGATACTGGCGATGAATATCCTCGACGATTTTCGGCTGGGTCAGATTGAGCAGGTCAATACAGCCCTTGAGGTCCTTGCCCGGGCGGTCTTTGAACCGGTCGCCGCGGAACTCGGCCTCGGTCAATTTACGCTGCTGGACCATCGTACCCATTGCCCCATCGAGGACGACGATCCGCTCGCGCAAGAGACGCTGCAGTTGTTCAATTTTGTTCTCCATTCGCGTAAATCCCATCAATTGGGGGCAAACTACCGGAAATCGCGGTGGAGTGCAAATTAAAAATCAACGTATCTTGATATGATGATATGAAACCAAACTAGCTTAGCAGCGGACGTGAGTCCGCTCCAACTTCATTCGAGACGAGGAATGATGAGCCGACTCACGTCGGCTGCTACAATGAAGAACGAATTTTCAAAGCGGTGTCCCCCGAAAGCTTTCGGGGTTGCCGCACGGTCCAAAACGTCAAACGATTGGCGACAGGCCCACGCGAGGCCGTGGCCATTTTGGAGTGCGCGGACGTGTCCGCGCTTTGAAAGCGGCGACGTGTCGCCGCAGTCCAAGGCCGGCCGAGCGGCAGCGGCGACGGCGCTTTCGCTTGCCGGTCGGACCATGATTATTTATGCTTGCTTTATTGGTTAGAATTTGTTAAGCACATCCCCGTTCGGTAAACGAGGCTCAGCAACGGCAACCGCGCCTGATGCTTAATGAGAACAGAGGTCCTTCACATCTTCAGCGTCCTCCAGCGCCGTTTCCTCCGGTCGCTCGCTGTGCTCGCGCTGCTGGCAGCAGTTGCCGGTTTCGGCGCGAAACCAACTCTGGCCGGCACGAATCACCTGGCAGCCCAGCGCTACATCGTCCGGTTACGCGAGGGCGCGGACTTGGACGGGTTCCTGAAGGAGTTCAAGCTCAAGCCGCGGCATCAGTATCGTCATGCGTTGCACGGGTTCGCGATGGAACTCGCCCCGGCGATGGTCGAGCGGTTGAAGCGGGAGCCGCGGATTCTGGACATTGAGCCGGATGGCCATGTGGTGCTGTGCAGCCAGACGCCGTCCACGGGCTTTATCCGGATGGGGGTGTCGAACTTTCCAGGGGCGCATATCAACGGGCAGGACAACCGGATCAACGTGGACGTGGCGGTGCTGGACACGGGGATTCAGACCAATCACCCGGACCTGAACGTGGTGCAGGCGGTGGACTGCACGGGGTCCGGATTGAACGGGGATGACTGGAATGGACACGGAACGCATGTGGCGGGCATCATCGGGGCGTTGGACAACGATATTGGCGTGGTGGGTGTGGCACCGGGGGTGAGGTTGTGGTCGGTGCAAGTAATAACGCCAAACGCTTACCAATGGTCGGATATTATCGCCGGCATGGAATGGATTCTGACCAACGCCGACAAGATCGAGGTGGTCAATGCAAGCATTGGCAGTGATGGGACTGCAACTCCCTATGCCGCCATCCATCAGGCGGTGACGAATTTGGTGAATCAAGGCATTGTTTTCGTCGCAGCGGCGGGGAATTGGAGTGCGGACATATCAGCAACCGGTTTATACGGTAACCCTCACGACGTCGTGCCAGCCGCATTTCCGGAAGTGATGGCCGTGAGCGCGATGGACCCCCTCGGTAATGACATTGCCTACTTCAGTGATTACAGCAGTGTTCCACATAATCCCAGCTACGTGAACGCGCCGGGGCTAGGGATTGATCTCGCCGAACCCGGGGTTGATATCCTGTCCACCTACACCAATAGCGGCTACGCCACCCTGAGCGGCACGAGCATGGCCTGCGCTCATGCCTCCGGGTTGGTGGCGTTGTACATCGCGGCCAATGGCCGGGCCACCAATGCCCAGGGGGTCTATGCCATCCGCCAGGCGTTGATAAATTCCAGCCTGCCTCAATCCCAATGGGGCGTCCAATACACGTTAGATCCGGATGGCAATCTCGAACCGCTTGGCGTTCCCTCGGCGAGTTGGCTCCCTCCCGCGCTCACGAGCGCGGTCGTCACAACCAACGGTTTCCAATTCAGTTTCTTTACCGACCCGCTCTTCACCGACTCCATCCAGTTCACTTCCACTTTAAGTGATTCGAATCAGTGGACCGGGTTGACATCGGTGATCGGCACTGGGAGCAATGTGACGGTATTGGATGCTGCCACCGCCTCCTCGCGATTTTACCGTCTGGTGCGGACTCCTCCAGCGCCGGCCGGCGTGAGCTGGTCAACACTGACCACGGGAACCAATCTGTGGTTTTTGGAAACCAATGTCACGTATGCGGGAACACCCGCGTTTCAGAGTGGCGCAGAGGGCAACACGTGGTATGTGTATAATGTGTGCGCGCTCAACGCGAGAGTAGTCGGGCCGGGAACTTTGACATTCGTGTGGAAGGTGTCTTCCACGACCAACCAGGACTTCCTGAGCTACTACCTCGACAACGCATTTGGTGGTGTTGGTTTTGTTGGAGCTTCGCCGGTCCCGATCGGCCAGATATCCGGCGAAGTGGACTGGCAACCGCAGAGCTATTCGGTTCCGACAGGGGTGCATCAGTTGGTTTGGACGTATTCAAAACAAAGCAACGGCTCGGGTCAGGACGCCGGCTGGGTGGACCAGGTGCTTTACACACCCGGAGGACCTTGAGAACGACATTCAGTGCCTGCTACTGGATTTCCTATGATCAGAAGCTTTTTCCTCTTCATCAGCGTGGCAATGTTCGTCTCGGCAATTGCACACGCCCAGACCAATCAATTGGGTTATATAACCAATCCGTCCTTGCGCTACATCGTCCGGTTACGCGAGGGCACGGACTTGGACGGGTTCCTGACGGAGTTCAAGCTCAAGCCGCGGCATCAATATCGTCACGCGCTGCACGGGTTCGCGATGGAGCTGGACGCGACGATGGTCGAGCGGTTGAAGCGGGAGCCGCGCATTCTGGATGTGGAACCGGATGGCCATGTGGTGCTGTGCAGCCAGACGCCGTCCACGG
>DATJOW010000188.1:0-31470 GCA_035506715.1 Candidatus Acidiferrum sp.
CCGCGCTGGTGGACGAAATTTTCTATTCACCGTTTAAATGAAAAATATCATCAGTGTCCGGGATCTGGAAAACATGGTCCGCAACGGGCAGGATGTCCGCAACCTGCCGGCGGACGCCATCCTCACGCCGTCGGCGCGCGACTTTCTGCTCGAATTGGAAGTTCGGGGAATGAAACCAGCGGCGCCAGCTGCGTCGAATGCCGACGCTTCCGCGCCCGCGCGGCCGTTAAATTCCAGAAGTTCCCGGTCTGAGCTTGAATCGTTCTTCCATTCAGCCTACTGCCAGAATTTGAAGCTGCAAATCTGCGACATCGGCCGCCGCCTCTGGCAGCGCGCTTATGTGGACGGCAACGGCGGCAACATCGCCATTCGCGTCGGCGACGACATCGCGCTCTGCACGCCCACGCTGGTCAGCAAGGGATTCATGAAGCCGGAAGACATGTGCCTGGTGGATTTCGAGGGCAACCAAATGCTCGGCGCCAAGAAACGCACCAGCGAAATCCTCATGCATTTGCAGATCATGAAGCAGCAGCCCAAGGCGGTGGCGACGGTGCATTGTCATCCGCCCTACAGCACCGGCTTCGCGGTCGCGGGCGTCGAGCCGCCGACGTGCATGATTCCGGAATTTGAAGTGTTTGCCTCCGTGGCCATCGCGCCGTATCGCACGCCCGGCACGCCGGAGATGGGCAAGCTGGTTGCCGACCTGGTGGACAAGCACAACGTCATCCTCATGGCCAATCACGGCGTCGTTTCGTGGAGCCACAACAACGTCGAGGACGCCTATTTCAAGATGGAAATCCTCGAAGCCTATTGCCGCACGATCTTGGTCGCGTCGCAACTGGGTGTGGCGCCCAAGACCATGACGGCGCCGCAACTGCAGGATTTGTTGAAGATCAAACAAAGCCTGGGCATACCCGACCCGCGTTACGGCCTCAAGGAATGCGAGCTGTGCGACAATGCCGAATGGCGTCCGGGCGTCACCTGTGCCGTGCCGCCGAAGGAGGAAGCGGGTGTCGGCAAGGATCCCGAAGCCGAGGCCGCCGTAAAAGCCATCACCGAACAAATTCTGCGTAAATTAAATGGCTGAGTTAATCTAGATTTAAAGGTTTGATTCCGGGAATGGTTGGATTTCTTGCACTTTGGGCTTGAGCTTCCAACTTGCGCCAGACAAACCCGGCGTCGAAAAAATAAACCAATTCCGCTTCGCCTTTCTGCAAGTCCGTTCCGCCGACGCGGACGGTAATGTCAATCTCATCTCGGTTCTGATTTCCCCCGTCGCCCATGTTCGACTTCGTGGTGAAGATAAAGGTGTAAAACGGAAGTTTGTATTTGCCCAGTTGTTCCTGCCGGACACTTTCAAGCAGATACCTGTCCGAGCCACCAACGTCCAATTGATTCAGCAAAGCGATTACGTCCGCCTTGAAGTCATCAACCGATGATTGGATCGGATACTTCGTTGGATCCGCCCACGCAGCGAGCGTATTCAAATCCGGTTCGCTGGCCGCAACCACGTCATCGAAGTCCCGTGGCAATCCGTTCTCATCATTGCCTCGTTTGTGCATGTAATGCACCGCCTCTGGATCATCCGGTGCATAATGTACGTGAAACATCGTGTCGTCTGAATAGGCATAAGCGGTGGTTTTTTTGCCGGCAAGGACCTGCGTTTGTAGAGGCCAACTCATGGAAATCCGCAAGCCCGAATGCGAAACTTTCTCCAAAAAATTGGTCACCGCTGCCAGGGTTTTTTCGATGGACGATTTGGAATGTTCCACGCGCATTCCCCAAGAATTTATCGTATAAACCGGGCCTTCGGATGAGACCGTCATGCCCGTCCAAAGCCAAGCTTCATGGGTAAAATGCGAGAACAGATGAACCCGGTTGTTTCGCGCTCGTTCCCAAAGAGCAAACGCGATCAATAAAATAATCCCGATGCTGGCACCGAGAAGAAATTGCCCGTATTTCATGGGCTGTTTGTGAAAACGACGACGTTGTTTGTTGGCAAAACCGATCCCTTGCTGTCGCGCTCGCGGCGTCGTTGTAGATATTCATTCATTAGGGCATCGAGCGTGCCAGTATGGTCAAGATACCCGGCTTTCCCCACCGCGAAAAATCGACCGCACGTTTCCACTGATGCCAGAAGATTTGTTCCTTTGTAAAAATCGAACCGGAGAAATGGAGCGGCTGCGTATTTGACAAAAGTCTTATTAGAAGTGCGAACTGCTTGCACAATCATTTTGGCATCGTCTCCAGCGATGCTGATGCCGAAACCATCATCTTGATTTGTCACCACGACAGAATTGGCTTCCGCAATTTTCCGCGCCAAAGCCGACGGATGTGAATACAGGCGCGCGATAAAAAACGCTCCGACTGCGAAGATGACAAGTCCGACCAACAAACTGTAAAAAAGTGACGAGCGTTTCATGCCGTTATCAATTCTGCCACTTCAGACCGCCCGAGCCTTGAATGACAAACAGCGGAACATAAGAATCGTCTCCTGCATCGTAGAATGCTTCCAGTGAAGCCGCGCTGATTGTTGGCGTGTCTATGCCCAAACCGCTCCAATAAGCCTGCAACATCTGAACATGGCGGCTCTCCGGAGTGCCGAAAAATGGCCAATTTCCTTGGAGGTAAATGAGATCGCGCCAACCGCAATACGTGCTTTTCTCCAAATTGGGATTGCCGTTAAAGTTTATGGGCGTTCCAAAGGCGACGCACATGTCGCCCCCTCTGCCGGCACTGGAACAACCATCAATTTCGGTATAGCGCACCCGACCTCGTTTGCCTCCGACACCAAACCAATACTCCCCTGTGGCTGGGTTATAGCCATTGCCATAGGCGTTTCGGATGTCGTATTCCCCAATGACTGCAGTTATCACCGTGTCACCATTTAGCCCCGCTCCGAAGGATGACGAGCTGGCATGCCCAACCCATACAATGTGGCCGGTATAGCGGTTCATATTGGTGGTGATGGCAAAAAAACTCTGTAAGTCACCGTCACTGCGGAAGATTTTAGGGGTCGCATCAGGATCCATAAATCTGGGATAACCATCGCCATCATAGGGATGGACAGTGCACGCAGCAGTAACCCCACCGCAGACGTAATTGATCAGAGTTTCTTGTCGGGTGTCATCACCCATATCCTTCAACTCTGCTCTGAACGCCGAGGTGTATCCGGCATGAAGGCCGCTGTGAATTGTCAGCTTGCTCGGAAGAATCCACGGCGGCGGGGGAAAATTAGGTTGGACTTGGCAGTTGGAACCTGGTTTTGGATTTGCAGTTGCCGTGATCAAGTAGGTTCCCGGTACGTCCACCGGCGAACCGTTATCTTTTGTCAAGTCCCAGTCAATTTCAAAAGTTCCAGCCGCGTCATTGGTAGCCCACAGCGTTCGCAATGGCAGGTTGTTTGTGTCCGCGATAACCAAACTGCAGATCACGGGTTCGGTGGATTGAAATTGGTATGGAATCGAGCCGAGCGAGGCGGTAGAGGCCTGAGGCATGTTTACTGCTGCAAAGGCATTCGAGGTGATGACGTTTCCGAGATAAGTCGAAGCGGAGGCTTCAAAGGCATTTGTACCATACGGAATCCGCGACGAAAGCACGACCGTAAAAATGTGCGATCCATTCCCAATTTTCGTTGTGTCGACGTCGAAACTGATCTGGCCGGAGTAAACTTTTTTATAAAGTGCGCCGTCAATGTAGAGCTCCACCGCAACCGGCTGGAAAATATCGGTGAGGAGGCATTTTACCTGAATCGTCCCACTGTTCGTCGAATTATCCACCGGCGCGGTGATTGTCAAATCCGGCCCTTGGTACTGGCTATAATTCACGAAGCGATAAAAACCATCATCAGAATCCGTCGGCATGGGTATCGAAAGCCCAATGTTGACGGCCGGAGCGGTAAAAATCCATTCCGGCACCCAGTAATTTGTGAAATTGTCATCCAACGATTTCTTGCGGCAAATCAAATAATCATCTCCGAGCACCAGATTGCGGACATCGAACTGCAACGTCGAGCCGGAAAGCGTGATGGATTTTACATAAAGCTGGCTGGTATCAAATTGCGGCGCGGGACTGCCTTCGTCCGCACTTATTGGGTTGGCACCAAGAGACAGATTCATGCCCGGCGTTTGGTTTGCCTGAAAGGTTGCATAATCTTCAGGAGTATCTTCAACGAGATAAACCTGGTTTGAAGCGTTCAGCGTGATAACCGGCAGACTTCCGTCGTAAGGATCAACCGGGAATGGAGCGGGCATGGAATTCAAAAAATACGTCGCGCCGAGGGCACTGAAGCAGCAAGAGAACCCAAGGGCAAGGATAGGAAGAATCGTTTTCATAATCTCTAAATATTGAGTTCGGTAAAATTAGGGCGTGTTACGCCCTTTAAGGTAACATCAAAATTTTCAGTTAATGGAGCGTGTCTAAATCCAAATTGTCGGCCGAGCTTCGGAAACTTGGAGACAACATCCGACGCATCCGTTCTTCACTGGCGATGTCCCAAGAGCAGTTTGCGGAATTGGCTGACATCAATGCACGCACCCTCCGGCGGATCGAAGCCGGAGAAATCGACAATCTGATTACCACCGTTGCCCGAATCCGCATTGCCTTAAGCTGTAGGTGGGATGGTCTAGTGCCTGCCGGATGGAAACAATAGAAATTTCCTTTTCCCTCAATCCGGCCTGCGTGCTAGTTTGCTTACAAACCGATCAAGAACATGAGCCCAATCACGCGCCGAAAATTTCTGGGGCAGGTCGCCGGCACGGCGGCAGCCGTTTCCCTGCCCAACCTGGTGCTTTCACAAAGCGCCCCGGCTTCCTGCCGCAAGTTCAATGTTCTCTTCTTGATGTCCGATGACATGCGCGTGGAGCTCGGCTGTTACGGCAGCATGTTCCACGCGCTCACTCCCAATCTCGACGCGCTGGCCAAGTCCGGCGTCCGGTTTGACCGGAATTACTGCCAATTTCCGCTCTGCAACCCCTCGCGCGCCTCGCTGCTGACCGGCCGGCCGCCGACCCGGACCCGCGTGCTCGGCAATCGCACCGACTTTCGCGTGGCGCATCCGGATTGGATCACCCTGCCGCAGTGGTTCAAGGAAAACGGCTACGTGTCCGTCCGCGCCGGCAAGATTTTTCATGGCGGCATTGACGACGCGAAGTCCTGGGGCGAAACCAGCGACAGCGGCGGTCCAACCGATGACGGCAGCGGTCCGCCGGTCGGCAAGACCAAACCCATCCCCCGGGTGCAAATCCCGCAGCCGGACGGGGTGCTGCCGCCGCTGCCGGCGGACAACCAGCGGGCGACGTATTCCGACCGGATCGTCATTTTGGACGGCAACGGGGAAGGCCACGGTGATTACCGGACCGCGGATCGCACCATTGAAAACCTGCGGCGGTTCAAGGACCGCCCGTTTTTCATCGCCTGCGGCTTTGTCAAGCCGCACAGCCCCCCTACCGCGCCGCAGCGGTTCTTCGACTTGTACGACCCGAAACAAATCAGACTGACACCCGATTTCGCGGCGTGGCCAACGGTCCCGCCGGGTTTCCCGAGCGCGGCCATCCGCAAGCGCAACGCCGACCTGTTCATCGGGCGCGGCGCGAGCGAGGACGAAGCCCGGGAAGTCATCCGGGCCTACCTCGCTTCAATTTCCTGGGTGGACTGGAACCTCGGTCGCGTGGTGTCCGAGCTCGACCGGCTTGGTTTGCGCGACAACACCATCATCGTGTTCGCGGCTGATCACGGCTATCAGCTCGGCGAGAAGGGGAAATGGTCCAAGGCCGGGTCGCTGTTCGAGATGGGCACGCGGGTCCCAATGATCATGGCGGTTCCTGGTGTCAAAGGGAACGGCCAATCCTGTTTTCGCATTGTGCAATCCCTGGACATTTATCCGACGCTGGTCGAGTTATGCGGCTTGCCGCAACCGGCGGGGCTCGAAGGCCATAGCCTCGTGCCGCTGCTGAACGATCCTCAGGCTGCCTGGGACCGGCCGGCCTACAGCGTCTGGAGCGAAGACGGGTCAACCTTGCATGGCGTGGCCGTGCGCACGGAAAAATGGCGCTACGCCGAATACGGTCCGGAGGGAAAGAACGGCGCGATGCTGCTGGACGCGCACGGCGATCCCTTTGAAATGAAGAACCTGGCTGATGATCCGCGCCAGTCGAAAGTTTGCGCAGAACTCGCGGCCCTGACCCGCCAATACGCCGCGACGCTGGGAAAGCCAACTTAGGAGCGCCGGCGTCCCGCCGGATTTTACAGAATTTTGAAACAGACTAATTTGCCCGCAAGATATCGGCGCCCAGGCGAAATCATGGAATCCAGCCGCCGGCCTGAGCCACTTTGACCAGCAGGTACGCCACGCCGGCGCTGGCGGGAAGGGTCATGATCCATGCCCAGACGATGCGTTCGACCACCTCCAGCTTGAGGTAATTCAGCCCCTTCGCGCAGCCAACCCCCATGATGGACGTGGAAATGGCGTGGGTCGTCGAAACCGGCATGCCAAACGATGCCGCTGTGAAAAGGATACTCGCCGCCGTCGTCTCCGCCGCAAACCCGTGCACCGGGTGCAAGCGGACCATTTTATGCCCGAGCGTCTTGATGATACGCCAGCCGCCCGCCGCCGTGCCGGCGCACATCGTCAGAGCGCAGAGGACTTTGATCCACACGGCAATTTCCAACGACTGGCCGGCTGCCGGCGTCGGAGTTTTAAGAAAATTAAGCCAGCCGGGCAGCGAATCAAAAGCGCCTCCACTCGTGGCCGCGACCAATGCGAGCGCGATGATGCCCATGGTCTTTTGCGCGTCGTTGGTACCATGACTGAGCCCCATGTAGGTGGCACTGAACAACTGGAGTTTGCCGAAAGTTCGGTTGACCGTGACGGGCCGCCAGTTGCGCAGCAAAAAGTAAAGCAGCCCCATCAGCAGAAAACCGAACACCAGCCCGCAGACCGGGGAGGTAATCATCGGCACGATGACTTTCCAGAGCAGCCCCTTGCTTTTCCACCAGTGCTCGTGGCTGGGCACCGACCAGACCAGGACGTTCCAGTCATTGCGCGCGGCGGCCAGGCAGGCGCCGCACAGCCCGCCCACCAGGGCGTGCGATGAGCTTGACGGCAGGCCCAGCCACCAGGTGATCAGGTTCCAAACAATGGCGCCCATCAGCGCGCAGACAAGCACTTCGGACGTCACCACTTTGGCGTCCACGAGCCCGGAGGCGACGGTCTGAGCCACTTTCACGCCCGAAAGTGCGCCGAGCAGGTTGGTGACGGCCGCCAGCAGCACGGCTTGCCGGGGCGAAAGCACCTTGGTGGAAACAACGGTCGCAATGGAATTGGCTGTATCATGGAAACCGTTGATGTATTCAAACACCAGCGCCACCAGGATGACGAGGAGGATCAGGGTCATCGGGCCTGGTCAGGAATTTTTCAGCACGACGTGCATGACCACGTTGCCGGCATCGCGGCAGCGGTCAATGGCCTTCTCCATCAATTCAAAAAGATCGCGGATGACCATGGCTTTGATGGCGTCGTAACGCCCGCTGTAAAGCTCCTTCAGCAGGTCGGTCATCAACTGGTCCGCTTCGTTTTCGAGGTACTGCAACTTGCCGTTCAACTCGTGGATTTTCTCCAGATGCCGCATATCGCGCAACTGTCTGACCATGGCCAGCACCACGTCAGTGGCCTGCTCCAGGATTTCAATCTGTCGGTTAAAATCCACGTCGTGGATATGCTGCTGGCCTACGTTGATACGTTCCGCCATCTTTTCGATGGTTTTGGGAATTTTGCGTAGCGCCAGGGCCAGCGCCTCGATGTCCTCCCGTTCCAGCCCGGTGACGAACGTCTTCACCAGCTCGGCGGTGATTTGTTCGCCGATCTTTTTCTCCTTCCGCCGGCTGAGCACCAGATCGTCAAGGCTTTTCGCCGAACCCGGGGCCTTGATCATTTCGATGACCAGCCGGACGCTTTCATGGGCCTCCGTCGCGGCGTCTTCCAGCAGTTGATAAAACCGGTCGGCCTTTCCGAAAAGCATTTGGAGCGAAAACATGGTGGGAACAGGGTCGTGAAAAAACGTCAAAAGTCCATTCAATTCTATTAGCAAACCGGCTGGAGAGAATCGGGTAATCGTGGACACGGGCGGCACGATCGTTGTAAGGTGCCCGTGAATCATGGCTTTGCCAGACATCAGGCGGGAATATTCGCTGGACGGGTTGGACCGCGCGGATTTGGACGCGAATCCGGTGGCGCAGTTCAACCGTTGGTTTGGCCAGGCGTCCGGCGGCAGCCGGTGGCGGAAAATCGGCATCGCGCTCTACAAGTTCTGGCATGCCCTGCTCGGGCATCCCCCGATTGACGTGAATGCAATGACCCTGGCTACGGTGGACGCTTCCGGCCGGCCCTCCACTCGCACGGTCCTGCTCAAGGGCGTGGATGAACGGGGCTTTGTCTTTTACACGAACTATGACAGCCGCAAAGGGCGCGAGCTGGCGGAAAATCCCAACGCCGCGCTGACATTTTTCTGGGCGGACCTGGAACGGCAGGTCTGTGTGGCGGGAACGATCGCCAAATTACCGGTCGCGGAATCGGAGGCCTATTTCAAAAGCCGTCCGCGCGGCAGCCGGCTGGCGGCCTGGGCTTCCAACCAGAGTGAGGCGGTTCCGGATCGGGCGGCGCTGGACGCACGGTGGAACGAGATGGCGGCGAAATTTCCCGGCGACGTGCCCCGGCCGCCGAACTGGGGCGGATACGTGTTGAAGCCGGAGCGGATTGAATTCTGGCAGGGCCGGCCCAGCCGGCTGCACGACCGCTTTTGCTACACCCGGCAGCCGGACGATTTCTGGAAATTGGAGCGGCTGGCGCCTTGAACGGGAGAAGCCGCCGGTTATTTTTTCTCGGGCGCTTGCTTGGAATCGCCGGGTGGCTGCCCATTCTTGTCCGGGGCGGGAACCACGGCGGTGTCCGCTTCGATGATTTCCTCCAGCGTGACAAAATTCATTCCGGAAGAGAACCGGGGAGGCGGAGGTTTGGCCGGCTTGGTCGGCGCCGGTTTGGGCGGTGAGGCTTTGACCTCGGGGGTCGCGGCCGGCTGGGCGGGTTGAGCCGGCGGGGTTTTGGCCTCGGGCGCGGGCGCGGGTGGAATGGCCGGAGGCGGTTGCGCCGGCGGCTTTTTTCGGGTGATCAGGATGGTTTCGTCCTCATCGCCGGCCGGTTTTTCCTCCTCCTGCAACCGGGCGGCTTCCGCCAGCAGCGCATCCCACGGGCCCTGCAATGACCGCTGGGGCGGCTCGCGGAACGGGATCAGGCGGAACTCGCCGGTATTGAGCGCCAGCAACTGATGCAGGGCTTTGGCGCCAATCAGCTTGCCCGTTTCGGCATGAATGATATTGCCCGATTCGATGTAAACCTCCCCCGAAGTCTGCGGGTTCCGGACCTCCAAAATCGAGGATTTGCCTTCCATGCATTCCATCTGGATGATGCTCGGCAGTCCGATTTCACCCAGCACGCCGGAATACGCATCGTGATCCTCCCATCGCACCAGGCTGGTCAGCATGTTGAAGATGAGTGTCCAGCCATCGTCGGTGCCCGGCTTGACGAGGAACAGTTCCGCCCCGTTGGCCAGGCAGGTCGCGCGGCGGCTGTCGTCAATGGCGCCGGTCAACACGACCTTTTTGATGTTGGGATAGCGCTGGTGAATGATGCCGAGCAACTGGGCGCCGTCCAGCAGCGGCATGCCAATGTCCAGCACGACCATGTCGATCAGCTTTTGCTGCAGGATGGCCAGGGCCTTGTCGGCGGACGGGGCAGTGTGGATTTCCCAGCCTTCCGCCGCGCGACCGCCAAACAGGTCCGTGATCATCTCCAGAAACGCCATGCTGTCGTCCACGAACAGCACCCGGTAGGTTTTGTGGCCGACGCGCACCGGGCCGGCGGCCGGGGGGGAACCTTCCGTCGGTGCCAACGGTTGCTTCCGCGTCGCCGCCGCGGCGGGGTCGGAAATTTCGAGGCGCAACTCCACCTGGCCCACGCGCAAGCTCTGGCCGGGGGTCAGGACCGCTTCGGTAATCATTTTGCCGCCGACGAAGGTGCCGTTGGTGGAACGCAGATCGCGCACGACCAGTTCGTTGCCGTGCAGCAGCACTTCGCAATGCTGGCTGGAGATGGAGGTTTCGACGATTTGGAAGTTGTTGTTGTCGCCGCGCCCGATCGTGACCCAGTGCGCGCCCAGTTCATGCGACAAACCGGTCAATCCCTCAGTAATAACGACGAGCCTGGACATACGAAACGGTTTTTTCCCTGTGCGGTTAAATGGTTAACGCTTCGGTCGGGGAAAAAGTTGGCCTTGGCCAGACCTTTGTCAAACCAATTCCGGATAATTCCCGACGCGCAGTTGGTCTCGGTACCTTCCCGGGCGAGAGGTTTTTGGAAATCGGGTAACCGCCCGGGCGGCAGGGCGGCGCGCCGCGCCAACCGGATGCTGCCGCGCGGCGTCCCGGCCCCCGGCCATCGCATTGGTTGAATGCGGTTAGAACTTGTAAACCAGACCGCTGATAAGCTTCACGTCGTTGTTTTTGCGGTCGGGGGCGGGCTGGTGGACAAAGTTGTCCAGCAGCGTGACGCGGAGGCTCAGGCTTTTGGTGAGCGTGGCTTCGGCGCCCATTTCGGCGTTGACCAGATAATTTTCCAGCTTGTTCACTTGGGGCAGGATCTCGGCTTTTTCCCAGACGCGGGCCCCGCTTTTCAGCTTTTGTTCAAACCGTTCCGCCCAGCGCAGGGAGGCGTAAGTGGTGTCCGTGCCGCCGAGCCGCTGGAAAATCAGGCTGGGGCCGAATTCGGCGGCGAGGGTGACGTTTGTGCGCTTGAGAAAATAATAGCCGGCGCCGGGGCCAACGGTGAAACGATACTGCAAATCAGCAATGCCGTCGTGCAAGCCTTCGGCGTTCAAGTAGCCATACCAGTGGTCGCTGAACAAGTGATTGTATTGGGTGATTCCATGAAGCGTTTCGTTGTTCTTGACCGAATCGCTTTCCCCGTACGAACCGTCCAGGCCGAAACCGAATTCGAAGACCGGCGTTTTCACGCGGGTCCGGAAGGCGGCCGTCGTCAACAGCGTGTCGCTGTTTCCCTTGGTGAGCGTAAAACCGCCGGCAAAGCTGCTTTCCCAGACCGGTTGGTTCGTTGCGATCACGGCCGCCAGCCGGGAGTTGGTGGCGGTGTCGGCGCTGGTCGGCGTCGCCCCGGAGGGGCTGACCGGCAATGCCGGCTGGTTCGTCGAAGCCTCGGCGATGGCATTGGTGTCGGCGGCATGACTGGACGCGGCCAAAATGACCGGACCCAACCACTGGAAAATGCGTTTTGTCATGGAGCCATTCCGTCGGCCGCCCAAACCGGAAAACCCTGGGGCAGGACTTCCGCAGGGGGAGGCGCTGGGAATTACGATTTGGCCGGCTCGTCTCCGGCAGCGTCTTCCTTGTCCTCGCCGATGACCGGGGCAATGGCTTGCAGCTTGTCGCCGGAATCCAACTCGATGAGCTTCACGCCCTGCGTGTTGCGTCCGGCTTCGCGGATGTCCTTCACAAACGTCCGCACCATCTGGCCTTTCACGGTGATGAGCATGATTTCGTCCGCGTCGCGTACGGTCAACGCGCCCACCACGCCGCCGGTCTTTTCGGTGGTCTTCATGGTGATGATGCCCTTGCCGCCGCGGGACTGGACGCGGTATTCCTCGAAATCCGTCCGCTTGCCAATGCCGTTTTCGCCGGCGACCAGCAATTTAGCGTCCGGTACCACTATGGCCAGCGCGACGACCTCGTCGCCTTTCGACAGGTTGATGCCGCGCACGCCGGTGGCGGGCCGGCCCATCGGCCGGGCGTCTTCCTCGTTGAAGCGGATGCTCATGCCGTCGCGGGTGATGAGCACGACCTCGTTGTGGCCGGTCGTCAGTTTCACTTCAATCAACACGTCGCCGGGATCGATGCCGATGGCGATGATGCCGCCCTTGCGGACGTTCGCGAAATCGGCCAACGCGGTCTTTTTGACCGTGCCCTGCTTGGTGGTGAAGAAAACAAAGCCGGGCTGCTCCCACGTCACGTCTTCCTTGTTCGCATTCGTCTTGGACAGCACGCGGATGAGCGCCGCGATGGTTTCGCCGGTTTTGAGCTCGAGCAGGTTGGCGATGCTCCGGCCCTTGGCGGCGCGGCCCATGTCGGGAATCTCGTGCACGCGCTCGACGTAGACGCGCCCGGTGTTCGTGAAGAACATCAGGTAATCATGCGTGCTGGCGGTGAACAGGTGCTCGATGAAATCGCGGTCCTCATCCGTGGCGCCTTCCTTGGTGATCATGCCGATGACGCCCTTGCCGCCGCGGCGCTGGGCGCGGTAGGAGCTGATGTTCGTGCGCTTGATGAGGCCGTTGTGCGTGAGCGTGATGATGACGCCCTCGTTGGCGATCAGATCTTCGATGTTGATTTCGCCCTCGTCCGGCACGAGGTCGGTCAGGCGCGGCGTGGCGTATTTTTCCTTGATGGCCTTCAATTCGGTCTTGATGATGGCCAGCACTCGGGCTTCCTTGGCCAGGATATCCAGCAAATCCTTGATGCGTGCGAGCAGTTCCTTGTATTCGCTTTCAACCTTGTCAATTTCCAGGCCGGTCAACTGATAGAGCCGCAGTTCCAGGATCGCGTCCACCTGCCGTTCGGTCAGGGCGTAGCGGCCCTTGGTGAGGCGCTCTTCGTTGCGGATAAGAATGCCCCAGCGCTCGACCTGCTTTTGCGTCCACTCGAACGCGAGCAATTTGACCTTGGCTTCCTCGCGGGTTTTGCTGCCGCGGATGATTTTGATGAAATCGTCGAGGTTGGACAGGGCGCACAGATAGCCTTCCAGGATTTCCGCGCGCTCCTCGGCCTTTTTCAACTGGAACCGCGTCCGGCGCAGAACGACCTCGCGCCGATGCTCGATGTAGCAGCTAATCAGTTCCTTGAGCCCGAGCGTCTTGGGCCGGCCGTGGTCAATAGCCAGCATGTTGACCGCGAAACTCGTTTCCAGCGCGGTCTGCTTGTACAGGTTGTTGATGACGACTTTGGCGATGGCGTCGCGTTTCAGCTCGATGACCACGCGGGTGTTTTCGTCCGATTCATCCCGGATGGCCGTGATATCGCCGAAACCCTGGACCTTTTCGTTGACCAATTCGGCAATGCGTTCGACGAGCAGGGCGCGATTGACGTTGTAGGGGATTTCCGTGATGACGATCTGTTCCTTGCCGCCCTTAAGCTGTTCGACGCCGACCTTGCCGCGCACCTTGACGCTGCCGCGGCCGCCGGTGAAGTATTCCTTGATGACCTCCAGCCCGCAGACCATGCAGCCGGTCGGGAAATCCGGGCCTTTGACGAGCTTCATCAGGCTCTTGATGCTGATGTTCGGATCGTCAATCTGCGCACAGATGCCGTCAACGATTTCACCGAGATTGTGCGGCGGGATGTTGGTGGCCATGCCGACGGCGATGCCCGTGCCGCCATTGACGAGCAGGTTCGGAAAAGCGGCGGGAAAAACGGTCGGCTCGGTGCGGGTCTCGTCGTAGTTGGGGACGAAATCCACCGTGTCCTGGTCCATGTCCTCCATCAGCGCCGCGCCGAGATGGGTCATGCGCGCCTCGGTGTAACGCATGGCGGCGGGCGGGTCGCCTTCGACGGAGCCGAAGTTGCCCTGGCCGTCCACGAGCCGCTCGCGCATGGCCCAGGGCTGGGCCATGTGGACCAGCGTCGGATAAATCACCGCTTCGCCGTGGGGATGATAATTGCCGCTGGTATCGCCGCAAATCTTGGCGCACTTGCGGTGCTGACGGTTGGGAAACAGCGAGAGATCATGCATCGCCAGCAAAATGCGGCGCTGCGAAGGCTTAAGGCCGTCGCGGGCGTCCGGCAGGGCGCGGGAGATGATCACGGACATCGAGTAATCGAGGAATGAATTCTTGATTTCCTCGGCGACGTTGACCTTGGCGATTTTCTCCCCCGCGGCAAACAAGGGCGTGTTGATCACCGGCAAATCATTTGGATCTTTCTTTTCAGCCATATCAAATCACGAATTTCACAAACGCACACGATGACTCTCACCCGGCCTTCGGCCACCCTCTCCCATCCGATGAGAGAGGGCCGGGGTGAGGGCGTACCCGAACAATTCAAATCAAATGTCGAGATTCCTGACGTTCAGCGCGTTGTCCTCGATGAACTGGCGGCGGGGTTCGACTTCCTCGCCCATCAGTTTGGTGAACATCTCCTCGGCTTCGACGGCATCGGTGAGGTCCACGCGCAGCAGCTTGCGCTTGGTCGGATCCATCGTGGTTTCAAACAGCTCCCGCGCGTTCATTTCCCCGAGACCTTTGAAGCGCTTGATGGACAGGCCGCGCCGGCCGACTTCCTTGACCGCCGCCAGGATTTCCGGGATGGAAAACAGCGGCTTGACCGTCTCCCGCTCGCCCTCGCCCTCCCGCAACTCGAACAGCGGTTCGTCCTGCCCGGCATAGTGCTCGACGCTGAAGCCTTTCTTGGCCAGCTTGCCGAGCAGTTCGACGATGGCCTTGCTTTCGTGCAACTCGACGTGCGCCGCGCGCCGGGTCGATCCGTTTTTCTTCTCGATGGTCGTCGTATCGCCTTCGTCGTCGCCGCCGAACAGCTTTAAGTCGGGATTCTTGTTGCCAAAATGCGCCAGCTCCTCCTCGGTGTGGAAATAAAGGACCGTTTCATCATTGCCCTCGCGGACCTTGACCAGATGCTTCGGCAGGTCGCCGGTCTTCTTCTGGCGATGCTCGACATACTCGGCGAAGTCGCCGCCGTGGCGTTTCAGGGCATTGGCGTACTTGTCGAGTGATTCCAGCAGCTCCAGGATTTCCGCCAGCTGCTTCTCCGACAGCTCCTTCTTGTCGGACAAATTCTTCAAACGGACTTCTTCGGTGCCGAGCTCAATCAGAATCTTGTTCATCCGCGCGTCGTCGTCCACGTATTCCACGCGTTTTTTTCGCGCGATCTGATACAGCGGCGGTTGGGCGATATATACGAAGCCGCTCTTGATCAGCGCCGGCATCTGCCGGTAGAAGAACGTGAGCAACAGCGTGCGGATGTGCGAGCCGTCCACGTCGGCATCGGTCATGATGATCACCTTGTGGTAGCGCAGCTTCTCGATCGTAAACGCGCCCTCGCCTTCGCCGTCGCCGATGCCGGTGCCGACGGCGGTGATCATGGTGCGGATTTCGTTGTTCTGGAGCACCTTGTCTAGGCGCGCCTTCTCCACGTTGATGAGTTTGCCGCGGATGGGCAGGATGGCCTGGAATTTTCGGTCACGGCCCTGCTTGGCCGAGCCGCCGGCTGAGTCGCCCTCGACGATGAACAGCTCGGTGTTGGCCGGGTCCCGGTCGGAGCAATCGGCGAGTTTGCCGGGCAGGCCGCCGCCGGTCAGCGCGCCTTTGCGGACTGTCTCACGCGCCTTGCGGGCCGCCTCGCGCGCCCGCGCGGCCAGCAGACCTTTCTCAACGATTCGCTTGGCCACGCCCGGGTTGGCGTCGAAATGCGTCATGAGGCCGTCATACACGATGGAGGAAACGATGCCGTCGATTTCCGTGTTCACCAGCTTCACCTTGGTCTGGGACTCGAAGCGGGGGTTGGGCAGTTTCACGCTGAGCACGCAGACCAGGCCTTCGCGCACGTCGTCGCCGGAAATCGTCGGGTCCTTTTCCTTCAGCAAATTGTTTTGCTTGGCGTACTGGTTGATGGCGCGGGTCAGCGCCGAGCGGAAACCGGTCAGGTGCGTGCCGCCATCCGTGTTTGGAATGGAGTTCGCAAAGCAGAGAATCTGGTCGCTGTAACTGTCGGTGTATTGCAGCACACAATCCACAAACACGTCCTCATCTTTGCCGTCAATTTTGCTCTGGCGCTTGCCGGAGAGCGCGACCGGTTTGGGATGCAACGGCTGCTTGCTCCGGCCGAGCTGGCGGACGAACTGCTCGATGCCGTCGCGGTAGAAAAACGTCTCGGTTTTCTCGTCGCGCTCGTCCTTGAGGACGATTTCGATGCCGGGATTCAGGAAGGCGAGTTCGCGCAGACGGTTGGCCAGGATGTCAAATTTGAACTCGGTCGTGATGGTAAAAATCGTCGGGTCGGGTTTGAAGGTGATCAGGGTGCCCGTCTTTTTGGATTTGCCGATGACTTCGAGTTTCTGGGTCGTTTTGCCGCGCTCGAATTCCATCGAATAAACTTTTTCATCGCGCGAGACCTCGACGCGGAACCACTCGGCGAGGGCATTGACGCACTTGGCGCCGACGCCGTGCAGGCCGCCGGAATATTTGTAGGCGCCCTGGCCGAATTTACCGCCCGCGTGGAGATTGGTCAGCACGAGTTCGACGGCGGGCATCTTCCATTTCGGGTGCATGTCCACCGGAATACCCCGGCCGTCGTCGCGGATGGACACCGACCCATCCACGTTGATGGTCACCTCAATCTTGTTACAGTGACCGGCCAGATGTTCGTCAATCGAGTTGTCGAGCACCTCGAACACGCTGTGATGCAGGCCGCGTTCGTCCGGGTCGCCGATATACATGCCGGGCCGCTTACGAACGGCTTCCAATCCCTCCAGTTTATCAATCTTGGATGCGTCGTATTTCTCCGAAGACCTGGTGTTTGCCGGCTGTTTTTTTTCGTCATCCGGCTCGTTTTTTTTCGGCATAAATTCCTCAAAAAAGCCCGCGTCCGGGCGTCCAATTTCAGGTGCAAAAATAATACGAAAAACACCGGGTTCACACAACGCTAAATTGCGGTTTTTTTGGAGAAAAATACCATTAGTTGGGGTGGAATCCGACCCTTGGCGGAATACCTTGTGGCCTTCAAAAATGGCCAAAAAGCGGACTTTTTGATGACCGGTGGCCGGAAAAGCGCCCTGATTTGTGGCTCGATTATTGAGCGCCCGTTGCCGTGTCCGCAAGGCCTCAATGTGGTTGGAAGCGCAGGCGCATGAAACGCTGTTGTGCGCCGGCAGCGGGGGTGAGGTCGCGCACGGTAATTTGTTCCCGCACGCCCTGGTCCACCGTCTGCTCAACCTCCGTCCAGGTCGGGCCCGAGACCCAGTTGACCAGGTTCGACGACACTTCAGGGATGCAATCCACGTCGTTGACCAGCTTGTCGTGGTAGTAGGTCATGGCCAGGTAACTCTGGTCGCTGACGGAAATTAATGCGCCGGTGGGTAGTTGACCGGCTGGCGCCGGGGCTCCGCCGGGCAGCCCGAAATAATACTTCAACAGGTTTGCGACGCCGTCTCCGTCCGGCTTTGCGGCGGCACTGCTGATGGCTGGGTCGGCGAGTTGCGTCGCGTTGAAGTAGCGCAACCGCCAGAGATCGAAGCTGGCCGTCCAGCGGCTGACATCGAATTCGTACCAGATCGAGCCGGCGCCGGTGGTGACCGCCAGCGTGGTGGCCGTGCTGTTGCCGGCCGGCAATAGCGCCGCCTTACGCTGTCCGCGTTCATCCAGCGACCAGGCCTGGACGTAATTTGTGCCCACGGGCAGGGTGAGCGTGAATGGGACCACCTCGGTCAATACCGGCGCCTGGCCCCACTGGGTGCCAACCGAGATTTTGTTGGTGTCGGTCCAGACCTGGCCGGTGTTTTCCCACCAGCCGCCGGCCACCACGATGGCCGTGCAATCGTTGGTGAAGACCTCGCCGCGGACCAGCGTCGCACCCAGCGTGCACCAGCCCAATTGTGTGGTTCCAGGTTGAAATGTCAACTGGTTGAGCGCGACGGACCGGTTGTCGGCGAAGCCGATGAGCGCCTTGGTGCGGGCGGTGTCCGCAGTGACCAGGCCGTTGTTCGGCCGGCTGAGGTCCCACTGCAATTCGCCCGTGTCGCTCGTCAGCACGGTGCCGGCGGGCGCGGGCGGCGGAGTGGTGAGGCCGGTGGCATTGGTGCCCACGCTGGTGCTTAACCGGTTGGTAAAAGCGAGGCGGGACGGCACGCCGAGCTGGCTGCTGCTGAACAGGTTCCAAGCCCAGGTGTTTTGCAGGAGGTCCAGCTCGCGATCGGGCGTGAGCGCCATGGTGATTTCCTGCGCGGCGGGCCGGACGTCGCCGCGCCGGAACAGATTCGCGGCCAGGAGCAGGTTCGCCATTTTGGTCGGATGCTGCGCGATCTCGAAGTAGCTGGGCACGAATCCCATGGGCGACATGTCATTGCCGGGGCCGTAGGCAAAGAGCCACAGACCGTCCCAATCCTGCAAGCCGGCATAGGCAGCCAGCAGCAGCGGGCTTTCGGCGCCATGATAGTTCGGCGCCGGGTGCTCGTATTCGGTGACGGTGAACGGTTTGCCCTTGATCCGCTGGCGGGCCAGGCTGGCAAGCGTGTTGTCGTCGCCAACCGTGTTGACCATCGAGAGATTCGGCTGGAACCAGTTCACCGGATCCCATGGCACGCCGGGGAACTGCGGATGCTGCCAATAGGCATGGCCGTCAATCACGTCGAGCCGGCTTTGCACGGTGGCGGGGCTGCAAGCCATGATGGTGCCGAAAATCAAGCCCGTGTAGCCGCAATTGGTGCGAACATGTCCGACCATCGCATCGAAATAGGCGTATTCGAGATCGCGCAGGAACCGGAGCCAATCGCGCCGGGCTTCCTGGGTGCCGGTAAAGCCGTCGCCGGAATACAGGAGGTTCGTCACCGTGCGCGCGGCCAGCGAGGAACCGGGCGGCAGCATCCCGATCTGGCCGCCGGTTTGCAGCCGCACATCGGCGAACCAAAAAGTGCCCAGCTCGTTTCCCATGCTGCCGAAATTGACTCGCGCGTTGGTTTCGGTGACCGACGCCTGGAACGAATTGGAGTAGAACTGCCAGTTCGTCGTCAGGTTCAGCCACTGGTAATAGCCGAGCGCGATATAGTCATCGTGGGCGCGCATCACCGCGACGTCGGCGTTGGTCGCCGGGCTGGATTTGGCCCAGAAGGAAATCGTGTAAACCTGATTGGACGCCAGCTTGAGATTCGGCTGGTTCAACTGGATGTACCAGCCGGTGGTGTCGGCATTGGTGACGGCGATTTTCGCCGCCGGCTGGCCGTTGGTGAAATCGAAGGTGCGCGAGAAATCGGCCCGGGCGTTGTAATGCTGCTCAGTGTTCCAGTAAGCCAGCCCGTTGCTGAACGCGTCGTTGAGCAGGAGGTTGGTGCCGAGCGGCTGGCTGATGACGTTCCAAGCCGCCAGCATCGCGGCGTCGTTGGTGTAGCGCGCCGCGAGCCACGTATTCCACCGGTCCTGCAAGGCGAAGAGATACCGCTGCGGCAGCCGGTCCAGCCCGCCGTCGAGCCATTTCAGAATCAGACCATTTTCGTTAATGATCTCGACCAAGGCCACCGCCGGGTCGCGGGCCAGCGGCAGGCCGGTGTAGGGATTGGTGGGTGTGAGCAGTTTGGTCGCATAATCCTTGTGCAAGGCCAGCGCCGGATCGTAAAAGTAACCGAGCGCGTGCGTGTCTTTCCAGTCCATGCCGGTCACTTTCGGGCCGAGGCCGTCACCCGTCAGGTATTCGCGTCCGACGAGAAGATTGATGTCCGAATAAATGCCATGCGCCTTCAGGCGCGAAACCACGTAATGGACCCGGTCCAACTGGGCCGGGTTGATATTCGTGCTGGAAGATGACGTGTAGGCGAGCACGCCTCCGTTGTAAGCCCAGGGAGCATCCATGTGATGGAAGCGAATGACGTTGACGCCAAATTTGGCGAGCCGCGCGGCCACGGCATCGGCGTTGTTCGTTGGCATGAACGGTGAGTCGCCGGCGAAATCGAACCCGAGAAAGCGCAGCCGCTGGCCGTTGACGGTGAAATGCCCATTGGTGTCCGTGGCAACGCGGTTGGTGCCGATCGCTGCGTTCAGCGCTGAAAAATCCGTCACGGTCGGCGTGGCATCGTTCCAAGGCAGGACGAACGGAATGTTCTGGGCTTGAGTCGAGCCGACCAGCAAAAGTGCCAATAATCCCAGCCAAAAACACGGGAATTTGCCCGGTACAATCGGCGATGATATTTCGGCGAGTCTGGTGGGATCTTCGTGGTGCATGGAAATCAGATGCTGAAAGCTTAGCCCGTATGCCCGGTTTTGTCCAAGCGGGAGTTTGGCTGAAGGTGTGATACAGCATCATCAAAAGATAAAATTGAAGGCCGGTTCAAAGCTGTGCGATCGAAGTAAAACTTCAGCCGGCTAACGGGTGCCGGCACCAAATCCAACTCGCTTTTTGCCGGTGTGAACCATAATCTCCCCGGATGGATTTGACTCTGAATCCGGCCGCCGCCCCGGACCGTTTCGTTCGCCGCCACATCGGCCCGCGCCCGGAGGAAGCCGCCGCCATGCTCAATTTGCTCGGCTATCCCACGCTCGACGCGCTGGCGGATGCCGCCGTCCCCCGGACGATCCGGCTGGCGGAGCCGCTTGACCTGCCGGCAGCCCGCAGCGAAGCCGAAGCGCTCGCCGCGCTCAGACAAATCGCCTCGCAAAACCGGGTCGGCCGCTCGTTCATCGGCATGGGCTATTACGATTGCATCACCCCGGCGGTTCTCCAGCGCAACATTTTGGAAAATCCCGGCTGGTACACGCCCTACACGCCCTACCAGGCGGAAATTTCCCAGGGCCGGCTCGAAGCGCTGTTGAATTTTCAGACGATGGTGGCCGACCTCACCGGGCTCGCCATCGCCAACGCATCGCTGCTCGACGAGGCCACCGCCTGCGCCGAGGCGATGACCATGTGCCACGCGCTCAAGGACGGGCGGAACGTCTTCTTCGTTTCCGAAACCTGTCATCCGCAAAACATCGAGGTGGTTCGGACGCGGGCCCGGGCGCTTGGCATCGAGGTGGTCGTCGGCAGTCCCGGACAATTCAAGTTTGATGAAAAAGTTTTTGGCGCATTGTTGCAATACCCGGACACGTTCGGGGCGATTCACGATTACGCGCCGTTGGTGGAGCAGGCGCAGGCCGCCGGCGTGCTGGTGGCGGTGGCCACGGATTTGCTGGCGCTGACGCTGATCCGGCCGCCCGGCGAATTCGGGGCGGACATCGCCTTGGGCAGCGCGCAACGGTTTGGCGTGCCGTTGGGATATGGCGGACCGCACGCGGCCTTCTTCGCCACGCGCGACCGGTTCAAACGCAGCATGCCCGGACGCATTGTCGGCGTTTCCAGGGATTCGCGGGGCAAACCGGCCCTGCGGCTGGCACTGCAAACGCGCGAGCAGCACATCCGCCGCGAAAAGGCCACCAGCAACATCTGCACGGCGCAGGCTCTGCTGGCCAGTCTGGCAGGGATGTACGCCGTCTATCACGGGCCGGAAGGGTTGAGAGCCATCGCGACGCGAGTCCACCAGCTCACCCAAATTTTGGCGGCGGGATTGGAGCGGCTTGGTTACACCCTGGGACAGGCGTCTCCCCTGACTCCATCTGCAACCAATCGGAGACAGGCTGGAAACCTGTCCTGCTTTGATACGCTCACCATTACCCTCGGCCACAAGCGTGCCGCCGAGGTTGTCAAAACGGCCGAAGCCCATCGGATGAATTTCCGGTCCATCGACGAACACACCCTCGGCATTTCGCTGGATGAAACGGCCAGCGAAGGCGACGTAGTCGAAATCTGGCAGATTTTCAAGGGAAACAAGGCCATCGGGTTTACGGTGGCGGACCTGACTGATCCGGTGGCGGACCGCGCGCCTCACGCCTCACGCCTCACGCCTTTTTTGACCCACAAAGTTTTCAACGCCTATCATTCCGAGACTGAAATGCTGCGCTACCTCAAGCGGCTCGAATCGCGCGACCTGTCGCTGACGACCTCGATGATCCCGCTCGGTTCCTGCACCATGAAGCTGAATGCGGCTTTCGAGATGTTGCCGATCACGTGGCCGGAATTTGCGAGGATGCATCCCTTCGCCCCCCGGGACCAGGCCCGCGGCTACCAGGTGTTGTTTCAGGACCTCGAAGTGTGGCTGGCGAAAATCACCGGGTTTGCCGGCGTGTCCCTCCAGCCCAACGCCGGGTCCCAGGGCGAGTACGCCGGTCTGCTGGTCATCCGCGCGTACCATGAATCGCGCAATGAGTCTCATCGGATGGTTTGCCTGATTCCGTCGTCGGCTCATGGGACGAATCCGGCTAGCGCGGTGATGGCCGGATTGCATGTCGTATCCGTCGCCTGTGACTCATCCGGTAACATCGACCTAACCGACCTGCGCGCCAAAGCGGAAGCGCACAAACAGGACCTGGCTTGCCTGATGGTTACCTATCCGTCCACCCATGGCGTCTTTGAGGAAACCATCCGGGAAATCTGCGACATTATCCATGCTCACGGCGGGCAGGTTTACCTGGACGGGGCAAACCTGAACGCGCAGGTGGGCTTGACCAGTCCCGGCCACATCGGCGCCGACGTATGCCATTTGAACTTGCACAAGACGTTTTGCATTCCGCATGGCGGCGGCGGTCCGGGCATCGGGCCGATTGGCGTGGCCAAACATCTCCTTCAATTTCTTCCTGGACATTCTATCGTGTCGCCGGGACTCAAAACGCAAAACTCAAAACTCACAGTTGGGGCCGTGAGCGCGGCCCCATGGGGCAGTGCGGGCATTCTGCCGATTTCATGGGCCTACATCGCGGCCATGGGCCCGGACGGGCTGACCAAAGCCACCCAGTTTGCCATCTTGAACGCGAATTATATCGCCAAGCGGCTGGAGAATTATTTCCCGACGCTGTATCGCGGGCCGGGCGGCTTGGTGGCGCATGAGTGCATTCTGGATTTACGCCGGTTCAAGAGCGTCACCGCCGAGGACGTGGCCAAGCGGCTGATGGATTATGGCTTTCATGCGCCGACGCTGTCGTGGCCGGTGGCCGGCACGCTGATGGTGGAGCCGACGGAGAGCGAATCGAAGGCCGAACTGGACCGTTTTTGCGATGCCATGATTGCCATTCACGCCGAGATGACGGCCATCGAATCCGGGGCGGCAGACAAGCAGAACAACCTGCTGAAAAACGCGCCGCACACCGCGGACATGATTGCGGCGGACAACTGGAACCGCCCCTATTCACGCGAACAGGCGGCGTTTCCGGTTCCCGGCCTGTGCGCGTTCAAGTTCTGGCCCGCCGTCGGCCGGGTAGATAACGTCTTTGGCGATCGGAATCCAGTATGTTCCTGTGTCGGAATGGAAGCGTATCAAAGCTAAGCGGCTTGCCGCGCGGTAGCGAAGCGAAGGCGGGTCTGCACCTGCGTTGGGATGGAGAATTATACTTAACCACGAATGGGCACGGATAAACACGGATACGGAGGAACGATTTATCCGGGGTAATTCTTCGGCTCCATACTGCCCCTTGCTTCGGAATGTTTTGCTCGATGTCGCTCATCCGGCCTGCAGCCACCTTCTCCCTTCGAAGGGGAGAAGGAATATTTTATGGGACTTTGCCCAGGGTGGTCGCTGTGCTCCAACCCTGGGCTAATGTCTTTTGCCCCGTTGCGGCATTTCAATTCGCGTGAATTCGTGAAATTCGTGTCGGCGATTTTGAACTTGCTTGCCTTACCCCTCCGAATCATGGGCGGAGTTCGGCCAGGATGGCGGCCAGTTCCGCGCGCGGTTCGTCTTCGGCGTGGTCCATCCGGTCGGCGCGCCGATACCAATAGCGGGCGTTGCCCAAATCGCCCTCGATTTTATGCAGTACGGCGTGAATCCACGAGGCGGTGCCGTCCTCTTCGTATTGCTGAACGAGTTGATGCGCGGCATCCCACTCGCCGGCCAGAGCCAGTTCAACCGCATGGAGCAGATCCTCGTTCGTCGCGCTCATGGTGGCTGTTTTACCGTTGAACCCGCGCGGCGGCAAGGCCGGTTCGTGGACTACTCAGAGGGCCCTTGTCCTGGTGGCGACCGATGGATTACGCGGGCTAAAGCGCTGATCGCCGGGGCTTTGGCATTTTGATGGCAGGAATATCAAAAATCGGCTGGCCAAACCGGCGGCAAAGGAGTAATTGCTTGGGTCCGGAGCTACCATGAAAATCACCGAAGCGCTTTTGGCGGAGCACGTCGTGTTCCACAACCTGTTCGACCACCTGGAAAAGACCGTGCCGCGGCTCAAAACCCTCGAAGAGGTCAAGCTGGCCGGGACGTTGCTGGAAACCCTGATGCGCGCGCATTCCGAGACCGAGGACGAGCTGTTCATCGATCCCCTCGAGTCTTACCTGGCGCAGATCGGCCAGAACGAAACCTTCCACGAGGAACACGAAGCCATCGACCGTGAGCTGAAGGAAATGCAAAAGGCGCGCACGCTCGAATCCGCCCGGAAACTGCTGCTCACGGTTGTGGAATCGTCGCGCCAGCATTTTGACAAGGAGGAGCGCATCGTGTTTCCAATGGCTGAAAAGGTGTTCAAGCCCAAAACGCTGCTGGAACTGGGCGATTCCTGGAAACGCTGGCGTGAGGCGAAACTAAAGTAACGACCGGGAGCGGCAGGAACCGCCCTGTTTGAAAAAACCACGGAGGACACGGACTGGCGCGGATCACACTGAGTCCCACCCTGTCTCTATTCCGTCAGGTGGAAGAAGGTAACGCGAAACGCCGGGTGCGGGAGGGTTTCCCCGGCAAAATGCATTATTCTTTCCGCATCCATCTGCGTCATCCGCAGTTAAAGTCGTTTTCTTCCTCAATGCGATTGAAATCGGTGAATGTTGCCAGCGCAATCTTCACGCCGGTGACGAGCGCGTTGACGCGGGTCGGCAGCGGAAAATCTGAGGGCGCTTCTAGGGTGTAAGACTGCCGCGTTTTGTTGACAATCTGGTAGAACGCCTCAGCCCATTGCGGCCGCGTGGCGGGATCAAGGTTCGGGCGGATGATCCCGCCGCGGGCTTCGCGGCCCTCGATGACCGGCGAAGGATCAATCGGGCAGACCTTCGCAATTTGCGCCACCATCTCTTCGGCGAGCGATGGCCGGTTTTCCGGATTCAGCTCGTAAACGTAAAAGCCATGGGATTCCCAGTCTTCGTGCAGGCAGAGGCAAAGGTCAAATCGCGGCTGGCGCTCCAGCCAGGCAATGTGGGCGCGGACTTCGGCGGTTTGCAGGTGCCGGTAGTCGCGGTTCAGATCCTGGCCGTCGGCGTTTTCGCGCCGGTTCAGCACGAAGCCGAGCGGATTCAGGCAGGGACAGCACCAGAGTTCGGCGTTGACTGGCCACGGGTTTTCCTGCAACAAGCGCAAGGCCGCCAGCGGGCCGGCGGGTTCATCGCCGTGGATGCCGGCCGAGAGGTAAATGCGGATGGCGGGCGGCGGATGGCGGATGGTGAGCGGGGGGTGGTGCAAGGCAAGCAGGTTGAATTCGCCCTGGCGGCCGAAGACTTCAACCGACCAGCCGTGCGCCCGGGCGGCGGCTTCGAGGTCGCGCAGGACGGCGTGGATATCGATCGTCTCGCCGTGGTAACCGCTGTGGTTTTTGCCCAGCCTTTCCATTCGGGGAATGTCATGCAAAGATGCAAAGACGCAAAGAGTTTTTCGACGCGAATTTCACGAATTACGCGAATTCAATCTGTGAAAATTAGTGCCATTCGTGTCAAAGATCTTTATTTCGAAAGGGCCAGTTCGGCTTCCGCGCTGCCATTTCCATTTTCGCAGCCACAGCCGGGTTCTTCCTGGTCGCTGAACCCGTGGTTATCCCACCCGGGGTCGAGGCCAAGGTCTTTGAGCATCTGCAAGTCCTTTTCCACGGGTTGATTCAGCGTGGTGAGATAGTTGCCCACCATGAGCGCGCTGGCGCCAGCCATAAAGATCAGACTTTGCGCGTCGCGCAGATTCAGCGTGCGGCCGCCGGCAATCATGATTTCCTGCCGCGGCAGGATGAACCGGAAGCAGGCGATCGTCTTCAGGATTTCCAGAACGGGCAGGGGAGGGTTCTTTTCGAACGGCGTTCCGGGTATGGGGTTTAGAATGTTGATGGGCACGACATTGGCGCCGATTTCCTTCAGGGCAAACGCGAGGTCGCAGCGGTCTTCGCGGGTTTCCCCCAGGCCGATGATGCCGCCGGAGCAGATTTTGATCCCGGCTTTTTTCAAATAGCCGATCGTTTCCAGCCGGTCGTCGTAAGTGTGGGTGGTGCAGGTCTGCGGGAAGAAACGGCGCGAACTTTCCAGATTGTGACCGTAGCACTCCACGCCGGCTTCCTTGAGCCGGTCGGCCACCTGCTGGCTTTTGATGATGCCCAGTGAAACATCGGGCCGGGTCTTGCCGGTGGCCTTCAGCTCGCGAATGCGGTCGCAGACTTCGTCGAGCATCGGGCCTTCCTTGAGGCCCTTCCAGGCGGCGACCAGGCCGACGGCGGTGACGCCCTGCTTTTGGGCTTCGTCGGCGGCTTGCTGAACCGGCTCAGGGTCCACAAACCCGTACCGGGGCGAACCGGTCTGGTGGAAGGAGGACTGGGCGCAGAAGCTGCAATTTTCCGAGCAGGCGCCGGCTTTGGCATTGACGATGGAGCAGAGATGAATTTTGTTGCCCTTGAATTTCTCGCGGATGCGGTTGGCCCAGGCCAGCAAATCGAAGACGTCCGCCGAGCGTTCCAGCTCGAACAGTTGCATGGCTTCTGCGCGGGTGGGCGTCCCGCCGTTCAAAACCCGTTCCGCCAGCCGGGCGATCGACCGGGGGAAATTTGCGTCAACCTTTGTCTCTGTCATGGTTGACAGCATACCACCCGCCGGCGTCAACGCAAGCGATGATGGCGGATGGCGGGCGGAGAAAGCGTCGGGGACGGGCCGTGCCGGCGGCTAGGTGTTATTCGATCACCTTGCCGAGGATGTTCTGGCGCGGGACCGTCCCGAAAGTGCGACTGTCGGTACTGTTGTTGCGATTGTCGCCCAGGACAAAGAATTTATCATCGCCAACGCAAAAGAATTCGTCGGCCTGTTTTTCATAGGCGTAGGTGGGGGTCTTGGCCAAAAGGTAGGGTTCCTTCAGGAGTTTCCCATCGACATAGACCTGGCCTCCTTTGAGATAAACTGACTGTCGGGGCTTAGCGATGATGCGTTTAACTTCCAGCGTGCTATCCCGGGGATCTTTCAACGCGACGATGTCGCTGGGACTGGGATCTTTCACCAGGTAAGAGAATCGATTCAGCCAGTAACGGCCCGAGTCAGTCAGCGTCGGATACATACTGGATCCCTGCACTTGGACGGACTGGATGACAAACCGGGTGATCAGGGAATAGGTGAACAACCCCAAAACAGCGACAATAACCAAGGCCCAGCACTGCCGGAAAATCCAGGACCATGATACTTGGAATATGTAACCATTTACTTGGTAAAGTTTTGGAACGGGAAGCGAGTTCGACTTTGCCGAGGCAGCCATAACACACCCAATCATATTTACATCATACAACCTTCAATTACGCCTTTAACTGTCCAGAATATAGACAATTCTGTCCCAATTGGCAACAAAAAAATCAGATCGGATTTCCTCGCGAAATCCAAGCTTAATTCATTGGTTTACAGGCTGTTGTGATGGAAACGCCGCGATTAGGTATTGGACAAGCGACGCAATTTGCATATCGGATAGTGGACCACCGTCTGACGTTGAAAAAGCGGGCATCAGGGTACCCGCTTTTCCGTGGGCTATCCACGTGCGCCAGAAATCCGCATTGGTCACGGTTTTAATCGAGTGCAAGTCCGGCACCATGCTGGCGCGCGATTTGGAGTCGTGGCAGATGGCGCAAATTTCGTCATAGAGCGGTTTTCCGTATCGTCCCTCGCTACGCCTCACATGGCAGGTTGCGCACTCGCCACGAAAAATTGCCTGTCGATCCTGTTTGGCCATTTCGAGCGCCCGGGTTCGTTCGGCCTCGGTTTGGGTCGGTATCACCGGAGGCAGCATGGTGATCTTGAAAATGAGCTGCTTGGAGCCCTGGTCAGTTCGAACGTTGGCCGTCTTGATCAAAGTGCCCATGCGTCCGGCCAGGTTGACCGAGAAACCCACCTGCGCGTTGGTACCTGGCGGCAGGAGCCACGGCAACGGCGGAAGTTGCGCCGTCGTGCAACCGCACGATGGGTGCACATCAAAAATGGTCACCGGCACCGGCCGGGTTACGTTATTCGTTGCCCGGCGGGTGACCGCGGTAAAGTTGGTGGCGAAGGAGATTTTTTTGATCCAGAACAACGACGAGTTGGTGACCGCCGTGATATTGGTGAGGGTGGTGACATTGGTGACCAGCACGGTTTCATGAACGGCGGCGATGTTGGTGAAGTAGAAGACAAAATTGGCGCTGACGGCATCCGCCGACACGTTCGTCTCCTTCGACAGGCTGTCCCAAGCCAGTACTCCATCCGGCAGGGGTTCGTTTTGGCGCGACGTGTCGGGCACGTAAACCGGCTGGGAAACCGCTGGAATGTTGGTGGGATTGCCTTCCGCCGCTCCCAGGCCGCTGTGGGCCAGGATCAGGCCGGCGGCCCCGCCGATAAAGATTTGCCGCAGTCTCATAAAGCGTCAGTCTAACCGGCTCGCGCTGGCTTGACGAGCAGGAACTGGCTGGGTTCGACGGCCCTCATTCACAGCCGATTGAGCGCGCTGAGCACGGCGCGCACCGAAGCGAGTTCGATGTTGGTATCCACGCCGGCGCCCCACCGTGTTCGCCCGTCCGCCAACCGGATTTGAATGTAGGCAATGGCCGCGGCCTCTTCGCCGGAGGACAGGGCGTGCTCGCTGTAGTTCATGATTTCAAAGCGCGGCCCGCCGGCTTTGCCGAATCCATGCACGAGCGCGGCGAGCGGGCCGTTGCCTTCGCCGGCGACATCCACCGGCTTGCCGCTGCGCCGCAATTGGGCGCGGCATTTGACCACGCCGTTTTTGCTCTCGGTTTCGAAGCGCTTGAGCTGCCAGGGATGGTCGCGCTCGATGTACTCCCGCCAGAACATGGCTTTTAATTCCGCCGCCGTCACTTCGCGCCCGAGTTTGTCCACCTCGTCGTTGGCAATGGGCCCGAATTCACGCTGCATGTCCTTCGGCAGCTCAATGCCAAACTGGCTGTCCAGCAGATAGGCGACGCCGCCTTTGCCGGACTGGCTGTTGACGCGGATGACCTCGCGGTATTCACGTCCGATGTCCTGCGGATCAATGGTCAGATACGGCACATCCCAGTATTCGCGCCGGTTGCTCTTCCATTCATTCAAACCCTTGCGGATGGCGTCCTGGTGCGAGCCGCTGAACGCGGTAAAGACCAGTTCGCCCGCATACGGCTGGCGCGGCGGCACCGTCATGCCCGTGCAACGCTCGTACACCTCGATGATCGAATTGAGGTCCTTGAAGTCCAGCTTGGGATCAATGCCATGCTGATAAAGATTCAGGGCCACGGTGACAATATCGAGATTGCCCGTGCGCTCACCGTTGCCAAACAAGGTGCCTTCCACGCGGTCCGCGCCGGCGAGCAGCCCAAGCTCGGTCGCGGCCACGCCGGTGTTCCGGTCATTGTGCGTGTGCAAACTGACGATCAGCGCGTCGCGGTTTTTAATATTCCGGCACATCCATTCGATCTGGTCGGCATATACATTCGGTGACGCCACTTCGACTGTGTCCGGCAGATTTAAAATCATCTTCCGCTTTGGCGTGGGTTGCCAGACGTCCATGACCGCTTCGGAGATCTCCTTCGCAAACTCGACTTCCGTGGCGGAGAAACTTTCCGGCGAATACTGGAGCATGACTTCCGTGCCTTTAAGCCGAGGCAGCCGCTCTTTGATCCAGGTCGCTCCGCGCACGGCCACCTGGACGATTTCGGGCTTGGACATGCCGAATACGACGCGGCGCTGCGCCGGCGAGGTGGAGTTATAGAGGTGAATGATGACTTTTTTGGCGCCGACGAGGGATTCCACGGTGCGTTCGATCAAATCCTCGCGCGCCTGCACGAGCACCTGGAGCCGCACATCGTCCGGCACGCGGTTTTCCTCGATGAGCCGGCGATTGAACGTGAACTCGGTATTGGACGCGGACGGGAAACCGACCTCGATTTCCTTGAAGCCGATCTTCACCAGCGTCTGGAACAGTTCGAGCTTCTGGCCGACGTTCATGGGCACGGCGAGCGCCTGGTTGCCATCGCGCAAGTCCACGCTGCACCAGATGGGCGCGCGCTGGAGGACGCGGTTGGGCCATTGCCGGTCCGGGAGGCGGACCGGCGGGAACGGACGGTATTTTTTCGACGGTGGTTTGTGCATGTTGTTCTTTAGTTGTGGCGGCGGCGCTTCCGTTTGGCAAAACAAAAAACCCCACCGCCGGTTGGCAGTGGGGTCTGATAAATCCGTTGACCGAATCAGAACCCGACTGCCGCGCGGCACAGCCGCAGCGCGTTCAGCAACAGGTTCAGATTCAAATTGCGATTCACGCCGTCAAAATAACCGCCCAGCCGGGTCGCGTCAAATGGTTTTTCGCCAGGATGGTCCGCGTATCGGTTTGCCTCGAAACCGGGAACTTGTTATGTCCTCCGGACTATTTGAACCATGACCCATCCCATGAATCGTTTTGACGAGGTGGCCGGGCAGGCATTGCAGGCCATGAAACAACGCGCGGCGGAACTTGGGGTTAAAGGCGTGGCTGTGGTGACGGCCAGCGACGGTGACGCGATCCAATCCTGGCAGTCAAAAATGCTTGTGGTTGGGGCGATGAAGAAAGGTCCCGTGGGGAACGACCCGGGCATGAACCTGATTGCCGTGGCCTATTCCAAGGCCGGGGAAATGGCGGACACGTTGCGGGCCAGCGGCAGCGGGGTGCGCCCGCCGCTGAAAGGCGAATTTGGCTGGGAAGGCGGGGTGATCGCCCGGGGCAAAACCGGATATTTGCTGGCCGCGTTCAGTGGTGGATCAGGCGCCGAGGACGTGAAAATTTCCCAGGCCGGCCTGGCGATTCTAAACGAGGCATTTGGTTAGCCAACGAACACCGCGTGGACGGCTTTCATGGCCGCCTCGCCCTTGGCCAGGTCAATCACCACCGAAATTTTGATTTCGCTCGTCGAAATCATTTCGATGTTCACGCCTTCCTTCGCCAGCGTCTCAAACAGTTTTCCCGCCACGCCCGTGTGGCTCTTCATGCCAACGCCGACGATGGACAGCTTGCCGATTTTCTCGGCGGTAATCACGTCGCGCAGGCCCAGTTCCTTCTTCAAACCATCAATGACCTTTTGCGCCTTGAGCAGGTCCGGCTTGTCCACGGTGAACGAAATGTCCGTGGTCCCGATTTTATCGGGCGTGCCGTGGCTGATGTTCTGGACGATCATGTCCACGTTCACCGCTGCGTCGCCGAGCGCCTTGAAGATGCGGGCGGCCACGCCGGGCTTGTCTGGCACGCCCACGAGCGTGACCTTCGCCTGGTTCTTGTCGAGCGAGACGCCGCGCACGACGACGCCTTCCATGCTTTTGGTTTCTTCTTTCACAATGGTTCCGGGGTTGTCGTTCAGGCTGGAGCGGACTTCAAAGACGACGCCGAATTTTTTGGCAAATTCCACC